>NZ_JAGXJM010000593.1:0-238 GCF_019091445.1 Streptomyces sp. GbtcB7 | reverse complement strand
GATCGTCCGGGCATTGCGCCAGTGCCTGTCGAGGGCGAGCCCCGTGCCGACCGCGCTCGCCCCACCCACCTCGAAGAGAAGAGTGGCGGCGTCGAGGACCGATGGAAGGATGACGAGTTGTGCACGAATGGTGGATGCCTCCACGGGCTCGATGATCGCACGCAGCTCTTCTCCCGACGCACCGCTCCGCTGAGCCTCGGTCGACGCGTCCACGCCCGCGGCGGCGGCGGCGAGCGCC
>NZ_JAGXJM010000592.1:0-238 GCF_019091445.1 Streptomyces sp. GbtcB7 | reverse complement strand
CCGGCCCGGAGGGTGGCGTGAGAACGCCGTGAGGGCAGTGGCGCGACCCACTGCCCTCATCGGCATGAGCCACGTGCCCCCGTACAGGCGCCTCAGGAAGCCGCGGTCCGCGGCTCCGTCAGGTCGATGTGTTCGGTCTCGTCGTGCGCGGTCAGGTCGAGGACCGGGCCGACACCGGGGGACCCCTCGTCGCGGGGCTTGAAACCGGACTCGGCCCCGGCCTGGTGCAGGGCGGGCG
>NZ_JAGXJM010000591.1:0-238 GCF_019091445.1 Streptomyces sp. GbtcB7 | reverse complement strand
GGATTTCCAGAGCGCGCGCACCCCTCCGCCCCCCCGAAAGAACATGGGAGGTGCAGGTATTTTGACCAGCTGTAACGCGGAAGGGGGACTGCGCGCGAGGCCGGGTGGTGTTTACGTGGTGTTGGAGCGTTCGGGAGTGTTGTCACGGAGGTGTACGCCATGCAGGACGCCGCGCTGCGGCTGAAGAGCCTTGACGAACAGTTGGTGGGGGCCCCGCTCCCGATGCGCATCCGCGCCT
>NZ_JAGXJM010000590.1:0-238 GCF_019091445.1 Streptomyces sp. GbtcB7 | reverse complement strand
CCCAAAGTCTTGGAGCGTACTCCCGGTCCGTACGGGTCGGTCGCTCCTGAATTATCCGGAAGTTTTTCCGGATGGGGCAATCATTGCGGCGACGCGGACCCGCACAGTGTGGGTCCACGAGCTTTGCCCCGAAGGAGATTTGACATGGCTACTGGCACCGTGAAGTGGTCCAACGCGGAAAGGGGCTTCGGCTTCATCGAGCAGGACGGCGGCGGCGCCGACGTCTTCGCCCACTACT
>NZ_JAGXJM010000589.1:0-238 GCF_019091445.1 Streptomyces sp. GbtcB7 | reverse complement strand
GCCGTACGACGGGGCGCGGGGCCGGCCGGGAAACGCCTACGGGCCCCCACCGGAGTGGAGGCCCGTAGGACTCTGTACCCCCGCCCGGATTCGAACCGGCGCTACCGCCTTGAGAGGGCGGCGTGCTAGGCCGCTACACAACGGGGGCCTGAGATCTTGCGTTTCCGCAGATTGGAGCGGGTCTACCAGGTCTCGAACCTAGAATGGCGCTACCAGAAACCAGAGTGTCGCCAATGAC
>NZ_JAGXJM010000588.1:0-238 GCF_019091445.1 Streptomyces sp. GbtcB7 | reverse complement strand
CGGCATCCAGATCGACGGCTACTTCCCCGGCTCCTCGCACCTCAACAAGGCCCACGGCTGGAACCACGACTCCCAGTTCGTCATCCGGCTGCCCGGGCGCTGGAACGGCGGCCTCGTGGTGACCGGCGCGCCCGGGACGCGCAAGCAGTACTCGCTGGTCCCCCTGATCTCCGACTGGGTCATCGCCCAGGGCTACGCCTTCCCCTCCATCGCCAAGGGCAACAGCGGCCCCGGCTTC
>NZ_JAGXJM010000587.1:0-238 GCF_019091445.1 Streptomyces sp. GbtcB7 | reverse complement strand
GACCCGCACCCCGGAGACCGAAACCTTCTCGCCCCGCAGCCACGGCGAGCCGTAGAGCAGCCAGAGCGCGGCTGCCGACGCCAACACCACCGCGATCAAAAGGATGATGAGCATACGAAGGCGACGCAGCCGCCTGAGGCGGGGCGGGCCGGTCTCCAACTTCTGCCGTTCACCGCGCTCGGCGGTCGTCGGTCCGGCCTCGCTCCCTGCCTTCCCTCATGCGGGCCTAGCGGAGGCG
>NZ_JAGXJM010000586.1:0-239 GCF_019091445.1 Streptomyces sp. GbtcB7 | reverse complement strand
CCAGCCGTTGCCGTTCACGCTGTACTGGTACTGGATCTCGTTCGTGTTCGCGCCGTTGGACGCGCCGGGCTCCCACTGCACGACGACCTGGTTGTCACCCTCGCGCGCCGCGACGTTCGACGGCGCGCCGGGCGGCGTGAAGGCGCGGCGCGGCGCCGACTGCGGGCTTCGATCGCCCCATCCCGCCTTGTTCTGCGCACGAACGTCGTAGGTGTAGTCGGGCTGCGGCGTGTCGACGA
>NZ_JAGXJM010000585.1:0-239 GCF_019091445.1 Streptomyces sp. GbtcB7 | reverse complement strand
CACCCCCCCCCCCCCCCCCCGAGGGGCCCCCCGGGCGCTTCCGCGGGGCCCCTCGCGGGTCCCCTGGGCGCGCGCCTCCCCCACGTGCCCCCCCCCCGGTCCCCCCCCCCCCCCCCGGGCCCCCCCCCATTCCCCCCCCGACGCCCCCCCCGGTGCCCCGGGGGGGGCCCTCCCCCTCCCCCCCAGGGGGGGGGGTTCCCCCCGGGGGCGTGGGGGGGGGCCCCCCGGGGCGGGGGGCC
>NZ_JAGXJM010000584.1:0-239 GCF_019091445.1 Streptomyces sp. GbtcB7 | reverse complement strand
GAACACCAGGGCCGGCAGGACTGCGCCCCAGCACGCTTCACCCCCCAGGGCGCGAGTGAAGTGGTCGAGGCCGGCGAATCCCGTGGTCTGGCCGCCGATGCCGAGCCCGGAGTTGCGGGTGGTGAACAGGCACTCCCACAGTGCGTAGCCCAGCGGCAGCACGAAGGTGAGGACGAACCCGACGAAGAACGGTGCCGCGAAGCAAAAGCCCTTGAGCGCACGCATGGTGTGCCAGGTGG
>NZ_JAGXJM010000059.1:0-52827 GCF_019091445.1 Streptomyces sp. GbtcB7 | reverse complement strand
CAGGAGGTCAAGGAGGGCGACCTCGTCGTCGTCCTGGAGGCCATGAAGATGGAACAGCCCCTCAACGCCCACCGCTCGGGGATCGTCAAGAGCCTCACCGCCGAAGTGGGCGCGTCCGTCGCCTCGGGCGCCGCCATGTGCGAAATCACCAGCTGAATCACCCGGAATTTCCCGGCATTCTCCAGCGCAATTCTGAACCGGTCTGACAATTCCCTGACACGGGGAATATTGAAACCGCTCGTACCGCCCAAGATACTGAATATGAGCTTTCGTCAACTGTTGTGTGGTGGGCCCCGAGGAGAGGGAAACGTATGTACAGCACGCTGATTGTGGCTCGGATGGATCCCGGGTCGAGCGTCGACGTCGCGAAGATTTTCGGTGATTTCGACGACACGGAAATGCCGCACCGCATGGGCACGCGCCGGCGCCAGCTCTTCCAGTACCGGGGTCTGTACTTCCACCTCCAGGACTTCGACGCGGACAACGGCGGCGAGCTGATCCAGCACGCCCGGCACGACCCCCGCTTCATACAGATCAGCGAGGACCTGAAGCCGTTCATCGAGGCGTACGACCCGGCCACCTGGCGCTCCCCGGCCGACGCGATGGCCACACGCTTCTACAACTGGGAGGCGTCCGCGTGACCGGCCGACGAGTTGTCATCACCGGTATCGAGGTGCTCGCCCCCGGTGGTGTCGGGGCGAAGAACTTCTGGAACCTGCTGAGCGAGGGCCGTACGGCCACCCGCCGCATCACGTTCTTCGACCCCAGTCCGTTCCGTTCCCGGGTCGCCGCCGAGATCGACTTCGATCCCGCGGAGCACGGACTGCGCCCGCAGGAGATACGCCGGATGGACCGCGCCGCCCAGTTCGCGGTGGTCGCGGCCCGTGGCGCGGTCGCCGACAGCGGTATCGACATCGACGCCTACGACCCGTACCGCGTTGGCGTCACCATCGGCAGCGCGGTCGGCGCGACCATGGGTCTGGACGAGGAGTACAACGTCGTCAGCGACGGCGGCCGGCTCCATCTGGTCGACCACGCCTACACGGCCCCGCACCTGTACAACTACCTGGTCCCCAGCTCCTTCGCGGCCGAGGTCGCGTGGGCCGTGGGCGCGCAGGGCCCCAACACGGTGGTCTCCACGGGCTGTACGTCCGGCATCGACTCGGTCGGGCACGCCGTGGAGCTGCTCCGAGAGGGCTCGGCGGACGTCATGATCACGGGTTCGTCCGACGCCCCGATCTCGCCGATCACGATGGCGTGCTTCGACGCGATCAAGGCGACGACGCCCCGGGACGACGTACCCGAGCGCGCCTCGCGCCCCTTCGACGGGACCCGCAACGGGTTCGTCCTCGGGGAGGGTGCCGCCGTGTTCGTCCTGGAGGAGCTGGAGAGCGCCAAGCGGCGCGGCGCGCACATCTACGCCGAGATCGCGGGCTATGCGACGCGCTCGAACGCGTACCACATGACCGGTCTGCGTCCGGACGGGGCGGAGATGGCCGAGGCCATCACGGTCGCGCTCGACGAGGCCAGGATGAACGCGACCGAGATCGACTACATCAACGCGCACGGCTCGGGCACCAAGCAGAACGACCGCCACGAGACCGAGGCGTTCAAGCGGAGCCTGGGCGACCACGCCTACCGGACCCCGGTCAGCTCGATCAAGTCGATGGTCGGGCACTCGCTCGGCGCGATCGGCTCCATCGAGATCGCCGCGTCCGCGCTGGCGATGGAGAACCACGTCGTGCCGCCCACGGCCAACCTCACCACCCCCGACCCCAAGTGCGACCTCGACTACGTGCCGCTGGTCGCCCGTGAGCAGCTCACCGACGCGGTGCTCACGGTCGGCAGCGGCTTCGGGGGATTCCAGAGCGCCATGGTGCTGGCGCGTCCCGAGAGGAGCGTGGCATGACCACCACGGTGGTAGTGACCGGTCTGGGCATCGCCGCCCCCAACGGACTGGGCACACAGGACTTCTGGGCCGCCACCCGGACCGGCAAGAACGGCATCGGGCGGGTCACCCGCTTCGACCCGTCCTCCTACCCGTCGACCCTGGCGGGCGAGGTGCCCGGTTTCGTCGCCGCGGACGTGCTGCCGAGCCGGCTGCTGCCGCAGACCGACCACATGACCCGGATGGCGCTGGTCGCCGCCGAGTGGGCGCTCGCGGACGCGGGCATCGACCCCAAGGAACTGCCCGAGTACGACATGGGCGTCGTCACGGCCAGTTCCTCGGGCGGCTTCGAGTTCGGACAGGGCGAGCTGGAGAAGCTGTGGAGCCAGGGCAGCCAGTACGTGTCCGCGTACCAGTCCTTCGCCTGGTTCTACGCCGTCAACAGCGGTCAGATATCCATCCGCAACGGGCTCAAGGGCCCCAGCGGCGTCATCGTCAGTGACGAGGCCGGCGGTCTCGACGCGGTGGCGCACGGCCGGCGGCTCATCCGCAAGGGCACCCCGATGATCGTCTCCGGGGGCGTCGACGCGTCGATCTGTCCCTGGGGCTGGGTGGCGCAGATGGCCGGCGACCGGCTGAGCACGAGCGACGAGCCGACCCGTGCCTACCTGCCCTTCGACGCCGACGCGGCCGGTTACGTACCGGGCGAGGGCGGCGCCATCCTGATCATGGAGTCGGCCGAGTCGGCGTGCGAGCGCGGCGCCAAGATCTACGGCGAGATCGCGGGCTACGGCTCGACGTTCGACCCGCGGCCCGGCAGCGACCGCGAGCCCGCCCTGCGCAAGGCGATCGAACTCGCCCTCGCTGACGCGGGTGCCGCGCCCGAGGACGTCGACGTGGTCTTCGCGGACGCGGCGGGCGTGCCGGAGCTGGACCGTATCGAGGCCGACGCGATCTCGGCGGTCTTCGGGGTCCGGGGTGTCCCGGTCACCGCGCCCAAGACGATGACGGGCCGGCTGTACTCCGGCGCGGCCCCGCTCGACGTCGCCACCGCGCTGCTGGCCATCGAGGAGGGCCTCATCCCTCCGACGGTCCACATCAACCCCGACGAGGAGTACGGCCTCGACCTGGTCCTCAACCAGTCGCGCACCGCCCAGGTGCGCACCGCCCTGGTCCTGGCCCGCGGTTACGGCGGCTTCAACTCGGCCGTCGTGGTCCGCGCCGTCGACTGACCGGCACCCCCTGCCCCCAAGACCCCCGACTGAACGATCCATTTCGACCTGGGAAGGAACCCACGTGTCCACTTCGGAATTCACCCTGGACGACCTGCGCCGCATCCTCCAGGAGGGTGCCGGTGTCGACGAGGGCGTCGACCTCGACGGCGACATCCTCGACGAGCCGTTCGAAGTCCTCGGCTACGAGTCGCTGGCGCTCCTGGAGACCGGCAGCCGTATCGAGCGCGAGTACGGGATCGTCCTCGACGAGGACCTGCTGACCGACGCCGACACCCCGCGCGCCCTCATCGAGGCCGTGAACCAGCAGTTCGGCGCCGACGAGCCCGCCGCCGCCTGACGCCCGACGGCGTTCCCGGACCGGGCGAAACCTTTCACCTGACCTCGTCCGGTCCGGTACCGCCGCACCCCCGCAGCACAAGAGGGAGAGGAAGCACATGTCAACGCTGGAAAAGCGGGTCGCTCTCATATCGGGGGCCACCAGCGGCATCGGCCTCGCGTCCGCGCGGGCGCTGGCCGCGGCCGGCCACCGCGTGTTCATCGGCGCCCGCAGCGCGGACAACGTCGCCGAGACCGTCAAGATCCTCCAGGAGGAGGGCATCGACGCCGACGGCACGGTCCTCGATGTCCGCGACCCCGCCTCGGTCGGCGCCTTCGTGCAGGCCGCGGTCGACCGCTTCGGCACCGTCGACGTCCTGGTCAACAACGCCGGCCGGTCCGGTGGCGGCGTCACCGCCGACATCGAGGACGAGCTGTGGACCGATGTCATCGACACCAACCTCAACAGCGTGTTCCGGCTGACGCGGGAGGTGCTCACCACCGGCGGCATGCGCCACAAGAGCCGTGGCCGCGTCATCAACATCGCCTCCACGGCCGGCAAGCAGGGCGTGGTCCTGGGAGCCCCCTACTCCGCCTCGAAGCACGGCGTGGTCGGTTTCACCAAGGCCCTCGGCAATGAGCTGGCCCCCACCGGCATCACCGTGAACGCCGTCTGCCCCGGCTATGTCGAGACGCCGATGGCCCAGCGCGTGCGCGCCGGATACGCGGCCGCCTACGACACCTCCGAGGACGCCATCCTCGAGAAGTTCCAGGCCAAGATCCCGCTCGGCCGCTACTCCACCCCCGAGGAGGTCGCCGGCATGGTCGCCTACCTCGCCTCCGACACGGCCGCCTCGGTCACCGCGCAGGCCATCAACGTCTGCGGCGGACTCGGCAACTTCTGAGCACCCCCACCGACCGGCAGCCCGTACCCAGCCATGGAGAAGAAAGCGTCATGACGACCCGTGAGGTAGAGCACGAGATCACGATCGCCGCGCCCGCACCGGCCGTGTACCGGCTGCTGGCGGAGGTCACCAACTGGCCCCGGATCTTCCCGCCCACCATCCACGTGGACCGCGTGGAGCACGACGGCTCCCAGGAGCGGATACGGATCTGGGCCACCGCCAACGGCGAGGCCAAGAACTGGACCTCGCGCCGCGAACTGGACCCCGAGGCCCTGCGCATCACCTTCCGCCAGGAGGTGACCGCCCCGCCGGTCGCCGCGATGGGCGGCACCTGGATCATCGAGCCGCTCGGCGAGAACGAGTCCCGGGTACGGCTGCTGCACGACTACCGCGCCGTTGACGACGACCCGCACGACCTCCTGTGGATCGACGAGGCCGTCGACAAGAACAGCCGCTCCGAGCTGGCCGCGCTGAAGAAGAACGTCGAGTTCGCGCACGCGGCGGAGGAGGTGACCTTCTCCTTCGAGGACACCGTCTACGTCGACGGTTCGGCCAAGGACGTGTACGCCTTCATCAACGAGGCGAACCTGTGGTCGGAGCGCCTGCCGCACGTCGCCACGGTCCGTCTGGAAGAGGACACCGTGGGGCTCCAGACCCTGGAGATGGACACCCGGGCCAAGGACGGTTCCGTCCACACCACCAAGTCCTACCGGGTGACCTTCCCGCACCAGCGCATCGCGTACAAGCAGGTCACGCTCCCCGCGCTGATGACCCTGCACACGGGCCACTGGACGTTCACCGACACCGACCAGGGCGTCGCGGCGACCTCCCAGCACACGGTCACCCTCAACACGGACAACATCGAGAGCATCCTCGGCTGCGGGGCCACCGTCGCCGACGCCCGCGAGTACGTCCACACGGCCCTGTCCACCAACAGCCGGGCCACCCTCACCCACGCCAAGGCCTTCGCAGAGAACAGGCGTTGACGATGACGACGGACCATCAGGACACCGACACGACCATCCTGGACACCGACGTCCTCGTGGTCGGAGCGGGCCCCGCCGGGCTGATGCTCGCCACCGAGCTGAGGCTGGGCGGCGCCGAGGTGGTCGTCGTCGACCAGCGCCCCGGCCCGACCACCGAATCGCGGGCCTCCACCCTGCACGCCCGCACGATGGAGATCCTCGACTCCCGCGGGCTGCTGGACGAGCTCGGTACACCGCCGTGCGAGCCGCGCGGTCACTTCGGCGGCGTACCGCTGGACCTGACGCTGCCCAGCTCACACCCCGGGCAGTGGAAGGTCGCGCAGACCCGCACCGAGGAGCTGCTGCAGCGGCGGGCCGCCGTGCTGGGCGCCGATCTCCGGCGCCGGCACCAGCTGCTGTCCCTGGAAGCGAAGAGCGAGGGAGCCGGGCGGGACGAGGCCGGACAGGTCGGCGCCGGGCAGGACAGGGTGGAGGCCGAGGCCATCGGTCCCTACGGTCCCGTCCGCATCCGGGCCCGCTACCTGGTCGGCTGCGACGGCGAGGACAGCACCGTACGGCGCCTGGTCCGGGCCCCCTTCCCGGGCCGGGACGCCGCACGCGAACTGCTGCGCGCCGACGTCTCCGGCGTCGAGGTCGCCGACCGGCGCTTCCAGCGCCTGGAGCACGGGCTCGCCATCGCCGCCACCCGCGAGGGGGTGACCCGGGTGATGGTCCACGAGTTCGGGCGCCCCGCCGCCGAACGCGGCGGCGCCGAACCGGACTTCGCGGAGGTCACCGACGTCTGGAAGCGCGTCACCGGCGAGGACATCAGCCAGGGCACCCCCCTGTGGGTCAACGCCTTCGGCGACGCCAACCGGCAGCTCGCCCACTACCGGCACGGTCGCGTCCTGTTCGCCGGGGACGCGGCGCACCGGCAGATGCCGAGCGGCGGACAGGCCCTCAACCTGGGCGTCCAGGACGCCTTCAACCTCGGCTGGAAGCTCGCCGCCGTCGTCCGCGGCAGCGCGGGCGAGGACCTCCTGGACACCTACCACTCCGAGCGCCACACCGTGGGCCGCCAGGTCCTCGCCAACATCCGGGCCCAGGTCGAGCTGCTGCTCGGCGGCCCGGAGGTCGAACCCGCCCGGGCCCTGCTCACCGAACTCGTCGCCCTGGACGGCGTACGGCAGCACCTCGCCGGGATGATCAGCGGCCTCGGCATCCGGTACGACGTCGAGGACGTCGGCGTCGGCCCCGAGATCCACTCCGACGAACACCCGCTGCTCGGGCGGAGGTTGCCGGACGTGTGGCTGGAGCCCGCGGAGCGTGGCACGCGGCGCCGTACGACCGAACTGTTGCGCACCGGTCGCGGCTTGCTGCTGTCCCTGGACGGGGACGGCGCCCCGGCGCTGCGCGCGACGGCGGCCCCCTGGTCGGACCGGGTCGCCTTCGTCGCCGACCGCCCCGCTGCCGGCGGCCCGCTGCCGGCCGGGCAGGCCCTGCTGATCCGTCCCGACGGCCATGTGGCCTGGGCCGGTTCCGGTCCGGCCGGTCTGGCGCGGGCGCTGACCCGCTGGTTCGGCACCCCGGCCGCCGACGACTGAGTACGACCGCACGGGCCCGTCACGGACAAGCACACGCACAGGCAAAGGCACGGCACGGCAGGGCACGGACAGGCACACGCACACGCACGCACACGCACAGCTGAGGCACCGCACGTCACCCACCGATGCGACGCGCGCCCGGGCGCGCGAGGAGAGGACACCCATGGACGCGCAGATGGACGCGGACGTCATCGTCGTCGGCGCCGGCCCGGCCGGGCTGATGCTGGCCGGGGAACTGCGGCTGGGCGGGGTGAGTGTCATCGTCGCCGAGCGGCTGGCGCGGCCCACCGGACAGTCGCGCGGGCTCGGGTTCACCGCCCGCGCCATGGAGTCCTTCGACCAGCGCGGTCTTGTCCCGCGCTTCGGCGGGCTGGAGAAGAGCCCGATGGGTCACTTCGGAGGGGTGCAGTTCGACTACACCGTGCTGGAGGACGCCCACTTCGGGGCCCGCGGCGTCCCCCAGTCCCAGACGGAGGCGGTTCTGGAGGAGTGGGCGGGTGAGCTCGGCGCCGACATCCGGCGGGGCTGGGAGTTCCTGGCGCTGGAGCAGGACGGGACCGGGGTCACCGTCACCGTGGCCGCGCCCGACGGCGAGCGCACGCTGCGCGCCGCGTACCTGGTGGGCGCCGACGGCGGGCACAGCCCGGTGCGCAAGGCCGCGGGCTTCGACTTCCCCGGTACGCCCGCCACCCGCGGCATGTACCTCGCGGATGTCGTCGGCTGCGAGATCCCGCCGCGCTTCCTGGGCGAGCGGCTGCCCGGCGGCATGGTGATGGCCGCGCCGCTGAAGGAGGGCGTGGACCGGATCATCGTGTGCGAGCACGGCACCCCGCCGGCCGACCGCAGTGAGACCCCGGAGTTCGCCGAAGTGGCCGCGGCCTGGGAGCGGTTGACGGGTGAGGACATCTCCGGCGGCGGTGCGGACTGGGTCAGCTCCTTCACGGATGCCACCCGCCAGGTCACCGAGTACCGGCGCGGGCGGGTGCTGCTCGTCGGCGACGCCGCGCACATCCACCTGCCGGCCGGCGGCCAGGGACTGAGCACCGGTGTCCAGGACGCGGTCAACCTCGGCTGGAAGCTCGCGGCGACCGTCCAGGGCCGGGCCCCCGAGGGACTGCTCGACACCTACCACGACGAGCGTCACGCGGTCGGCGCGCGGCTGCTGATGAACACCAAGGCACAGGGCACGGTCTTCCTCGGCGGCCCCGAGTCCCAGCCGCTGCGGGATCTGTTCGCCGAGCTCATCGGCCTCGATTCGGTCAAGCGGCACCTCGCCGGGGTGGTCAGCCACCTCGACGTCCGCTACGACCTCGGGGACACCGGGGACTCGCTGGTCGGGCGCCGGTTGCCGCCGCGGGCGCTGAACACCGCCACCGGCGAGGTCCGTACGCCCGAACTCCTCCACGCCGCCCAGGGCGTGCTGCTCGACCTCGCCGACGACTCCGTACTGCGTGAGGCGGCTGCCCGCTGGAAGGACCGCGTCACCGTCGTCACCGGCACCCCGCAGGACCCGGCCGCGTTCGGCGGCGCCGCCGCGGTGCTGGTCCGCCCCGACGGCTATGTGGCCTGGGCGGACACCGGTTCGGCGGAGCTGTGCGCGACGCTGCACCGCTGGTTCGGCGCACCCGAGACCCGCTGAGAACCACCACCGGCAACCGATCCGCACGAGAGCACCAAGACGAGAGCACCCGCACGAGAGCACCCACAAGAAAGCACGAACACGCAAGCACGAACACGAGAGGAAGTACCCCAGTGAGCGTTCCCACGGTCGAGACCATCCCCTCGTCCGTACCCGGTTCGGCCATGCCCTCGATGTCCCCTGGTGTGCGCCCCGTCGCCCTGGCGGCCGGTGACGTCACGCTCTCCGCGCTGATCGCCCAACCGTCCGGGCCACCGCGGGCCACGGTCGTCGCGGTGCACGGGGGAGGAATGAGCGCCGGGTACTTCGACGGGCAGGCCCACCCCGACGTCTCCCTGCTCGCCCTCGGCGCCCGGCTCGGCTACACCATGGTCGCCGTCGACCGGCCCGGCTACGGGCTGTCCGCCGCGGACGCCCCGAGCGGTCAGACCCTGGCCGAGCAGTCCGCAGCGCTGCACGCGGCGCTGCGGCACCTGGCCGGCCGCGCCGAGACGGGCGCCGGGGTGTTCCTGCTCGCGCACTCCTTCGGCGGCAAGCTCGCCCTGACGTACGCCGCCTGCCAGGCCGGCGATCCGGATCCGGCCGTACCGCCGCTGCTCGGGCTCGACATCTCCGGGCTCGGCCGGGACTACGCGGTCGACCACCCGGAGGGCGGCCCCGACCCGCACCAGCACCGGCACTGGAAGCGGAACTGGGGTGCCCTGCGTTTCTACCCGCCGAACACCTTCCGCGAGGCCGAGGGCCTGGTCGCCCCGATGCCCCCGCGCGAGCAGGCCGAGGCACTCCAGTGGCCGCGGCGGTTCCCGGTCGCGGCGGCGGCCGTGCAGGTCCCGGTGCGGCTGACGTTCGCCGAGCAGGAACTGTGGTGGCACCACGACGAGGACACCGTCGCCGACCTCGCCGCGCACTTCGCCTCGGCGCCGTCCGCCGCCGTCGACCGTCAGCCCGGTGCCGGGCACAACATCAGCCTCGGCTGGGCCGCCCGCACCTACCACCTGCGCGCGTTCGCGTTCTTCGAGGAATGCCTCGCGCGCCGGTCCGCGGGCGCGTCCGTGACGCCCTGATGCCATGACGACCACACGGCCCGACGCCAGGGACACGACGAAGAGGGCGAGGCGGGGAAGGAGGGGCAGGCGGCCCGGGGGCGTCGGCAGCCGTCGTACGCCCTTCCGGTCCCTGGCCGTGCGCAACTTCCGGCTCTTCGCGGCCGGCCAGGTCGTCTCGGTCGCGGGCACCTGGATGATGGTCACCGCCCAGGACTGGCTGGTGCTCTCCCTGACGGGGGACTCCGGCACGGCCCTGGGCACCGTGACCGCGCTCCAGTTCACCCCCCTGCTGCTGTTCACGCTGTACGGCGGCCGGCTCGCCGACCGCCACGACAAGCGGCTGCTGCTCACCGTCGCCAACCTGGTCTCCGGCGCCCTCGCGCTGGCACTCGCCGTACTCGTCCTGGCCGGCTCCGCCCGGCTGTGGCAGCTGTATCTGTTCGCGCTGGGCCTCGGCACCGTCAACGCGGTCGAGGTGCCCACCCGGATGGCGTTCGTCAGCGAGATGGTCGGCCCCGAGCTGCTGCCCAACGCCTCGGCGCTCAGCGCCGCCTACTTCAACACCGCCCGCGTGGTGGGCCCCGCCCTCGCCGGACTGCTGATCAGCGCGGTCGGCGCGGGGACAGCCATGCTGCTCAACGCGGCCAGCTATCTCGCCACCGTGACCGGGCTGCGACTGATGCGCCCGGGGGAACTCCTGCGCACGGCCCCGCCGGAGCGCGGGGTCAAGGTGGTCGACGGGCTGCGGTACGTGCGCGGGCACCCCGACCTGTTCGTGCCGCTGGCACTGGTCGCCGTGGTCGGCCTGTTCGGCTTCAACTTCCAGCTCACCCTGCCGCTGCTCGCCAAGACCGTCTTCCACTCGGGCGCGACCGCGTTCGGGCTGCTGACCACGGCGTTCGCCGCCGGTTCGCTGCTCGCCGCGTTCGCCACCACCGTGCGCAGCGCCCGCCCGGCCGCCCTGACCGTCACCGCCTCCGCACTCGCCTTCGGGCTCCTCGAGACGGCGGCAGGCTGGTCGCCCACCTACGTGTGGGCGGCCGTGCTGCTGTTTCTGACCGGCTTCGCCACCCTCTACTTCGCCCAGGCCGCCAACCACCGCATCCAGTTGGGCAGCGACGCCGCCTACCGCGGCCGGGTGATGGCGCTCTACACGCTCATCCTGCAAGGACTCACCCCACTCGGCGCCCTCCTCGTGGGCTGGCTCACCGTTCGTCACGGTGCGCGCTCCGGCCTGTACGTGGGAGGGCTCGCCTCGTCGGCGGCGGCGCTCGCGGTGCTGCTCGCGGGGCGGACACGTCGATTCCTCCCCAGCCACCGGCCGGAACCGGCACTCCTCGGGCCCGGCCCTCTCCCTGAAAGGCAGCCCCATGAGTCCCCTGAGTGACGACACCCCGTGCAGTTGGCTCGACCGGCTCCCGGACCCGGTCCAGCTGCGCGCCATGGCCCCCGACGCACGTGCCCGCACCATCGGCCACTGCCTGCGCCTCGAACTGCATGACCTGCTCGCGGTCCCGCCGGGGCACCGGCTCTCGCCCGGTCTGCCGTTGCGCGGCCAGGGCCTGGACACGCTCGACGCCCTGCACCTGGGGCGCCGGATCCGGCGCGCCCTCGACGCCGAGGTGCCCGCCGAGGTGCTGCGGGAGAGCACCGTCGGCGAACTGACCGCGTTGCTCGCCCGCTGACCGAACCGTCTTTCCTCTTGATCCACTTGAATGGGAGATCCGTACATGGAGCCCGCGATACCCATCGAACTGGGCGGCCGGCTGATGGAGCTGGCCGAACGCAAGGACATCGCCCGTGCCGGACAGGACCCGAAGGCGACCGAACGACAGCACGCCAAGGGCAAGCTGACCGCTCACGAGCGCATCGAACTACTGCTGGACAAGGGCAGCTTCCAGGAGGTCGAACCGCTGCGCCGGCACCGGGCGACCGGCTTCGGCCTGGAGGCGAAGAAGCCCTACGGCGACGGTGTGATCACCGGCTGGGGCACGGTCGAGGGCCGTACGGTCTTCGTCTACGCCCATGACTTCCGTGTCTTCGGCGGCGCGCTGGGCGAGGCCCACGCCTGCAAGATCCACAAAATCATGGACATGGCCATCGCGGCCGGGGCGCCGCTGGTGTCGCTCAACGACGGTGCGGGCGCCCGCATCCAGGAGGGTGTCTCCGCGCTCGCCGGGTACGGCGGCATCTTCCAGCGCAACACCCGGGCCTCCGGTGTCATCCCGCAGATCAGCGTGATGCTCGGCCCGTGCGCGGGCGGTGCGGCGTACTCGCCCGCCCTGACCGACTTCATCTTCGCCGTCCGGGACATCTCGCAGATGTTCATCACCGGGCCCGACGTGGTCCGCGCGGTCACCGGCGAGGAGATCAGCCAGAACGGGCTCGGCGGCGCCGATGTGCACGGCGCTGTCTCCGGAGTGGCGCACTTCGTCCACGACGACGAGGAGAGCTGCCTCGCCGAGGTGCGCTATCTGCTGTCGCTGCTGCCGTCCAACAACCGCGAGCTGCCGCCCCGGCACGTCAGCGGCGACCCGGGCGACCGGTCCGGGGACGTGCTGCTCGACCTGGTGCCGCACGACGGCAACCGCTCGTACGACATGCGCGGGGTCGTCGAGGAACTCGTCGACGACGGCGACTACGTGGAGGTGCACGCGGGCTGGGCGCCGAACATCGTCTGCGCCCTGGCCCGGATCGACGGTCACACCGTCGGCATCGTCGCCAACCAGCCGGCCGCCATGGCGGGTGTCCTGGACATCAAGGCGAGCGAGAAGGCCGCGCGGTTCGTGCAGTTCTGCGACTCCTTCAACATCCCGCTGGTCACGCTGGTCGACGTGCCCGGCTTCCTGCCGGGCGTGGACCAGGAGCACGACGGCATCATCCGGCGCGGCGCCAAGCTGCTCTACGCGTACTGCAACGCGACCGTGCCGCGGGTCTCGGTGGTGCTGCGCAAGGCGTACGGCGGCGCGTACATCGTGATGGACTCCCGCTCCATCGGCGCCGACATCGCGCTGGCCTGGCCGACCAACGAGATCGCGGTCATGGGTGCCGAGGGGGCCGCCAACGTGGTCTTCCGGCGGGAGATCGCGGCCGCGGACGACCCCGACGCGATGCGTCAAGAGAAAATCGACCAGTACAAGGAGGAGCTGGTCCACCCTTACTACGCCGCCGAACGCGGGCTGGTCGACGACGTCATCGACCCGCGCGAGACGCGGGCGGTCCTGGCCCGTTCGCTCGCCATGCTCGCGGCCAAGCACGCCGAGCTGCCGCGCCGCAAGCACGGCAACCCGCCCCAGTGAGCAGGGAGGAAACCATGAGTATCCAGCGCCCCGCCCTTGTCCCCGTTCCCGATCCCGCCCCCGATCCCGTCTCCGAACCCGCGGCCGGTCCGCTTTTCCGGATCGAGCGCGGCTGCCCCTCCCCGGAGGAGCTGGCCGCGCTGACCGCGGTACTGATGGCCGTCACCGCGGGCCCCGGCGTCGCACCCGACGACACGGCCCGCAAGCACCAGGTCGTCGCCCTGTGGCGCCGCCCCGAACGCGTCACCGGCTTCGACGGCCCCCGCACCTGGCGAGCGGCGGCCTGAACCCGTCACGGGCACCACAGCCCGAAGGGGCCGGAGAGTTCACCAGAACTCTCCGGCCCCTTGGTCGTGCCCCCTCAGGGGCGCGGGGAACTGCGCGACCAGCCCACGGCAACCCGCACCCTGAGCCCGACCCGCAGTCCCCCCATCTCCTCAGCGCTCCAGATCCCCATGCTGAGCAGGATCCCGGAGCATCGACCGCAGCCCCGGTTCCATCTCCACAAGACGCTCCACCGCGTCCGGGGCGTAGAGATAAGCGGTAGGCACGGCGCGAAGGGCGACGGGCCGATCTCCCGCCCCGGCCAGCGCCACCGCCGCGATGTGGGTGGAACACAGGGGCAGGTTGCCCACCACCCACCCCGTCGGCCGCTCGGCCAGCCCTGCCTCACCGAGGTAGTCGAGGTCGGCCCCCCGGGTCAGCCCGGTGCCCAGCCCCTTCAGATAGGCCTCCTTCCGTGTCCACAGGCGGCCGAAGGCCATGGTCCGTTCGTGCTCGGGAATCTTCTCGAGCTCCTCACGTTCGGCCGGATGCAGCGCCGGCAGACACGCCTCGGCGGTCTGGGGCGACGGCAGTCGCTGGACGTCGGCGCCCACCCGTGACTCCGCCACCACCACGATCGCCAGGCCGTGGCTGTGCGAGAGCGAGAACTGGGGGGCGCCGCCGGGCACGCCGAGCACCACGGGTCGGCCGTGGCGTTCACCGTTGCCGTTGTACCGCTCGCCGGCGAGGTTGAGCCGGCTCGGTTCGATGCCGGTGTAACCGGCGAGGACCCGGCGCAGTCCCACGTGCGCCGCGGCGTACATCTGGCGGTCGTCGGGGCGACGGTAGGAGTCGGCCCGACCTCTCTCGTACGCGTCGAGCTCGTCGTACGGGACGTCACGCGGCGAGTCGGGCGGTGGCAGCAGCCACACGTCCAACTCCCCTCGCGCTACGGCGAGCCGGCGCACCGTCGGGGTCAACGGCGGCCCTCCGCGTGAGCCTTGGCGTGGTTCAGGGTGGCCAGGCTGTTGGTGGACAGGGCGGTGTGGACGTACTCGCGGGCGTCGGCGACGGTGGCGGTGTCACCGAGGATGCGGGCGATGTTGTCCGTGTTGAGGGTGACGGTGTGCTGGGAGGTGGCCGCGACGCCCTGGTCGGTGTCGGTGAACGTCCAGTGGCCCGTGTGCAGGGTCATCAGCGCGGGCAGGGTGACCTGCTTGTAGGCGATGTGCTGGTGGGGGAAGGTCACCCGGTAGGACTTGGTGGTGTGGACGGAGCCGTCCTTGGCCCGGGTGTCCATCTCCAGGGTCTGGAGCCCCACGGTGTCCTCTTCCAGACGGACTGTGGCGACGTGCGGCAGGCGCTCCGACCACAGGTTCGCCTCGTTGATGAAGGCGAACAGGTCCTTGGCGGAGCCGTCGACGTGGACGGTGTCCTCGAAGGAGAACGTCAACTCGGCGTCGGCGTATTCGCGTTCCGCGCTCTCCTTCAGCGCCGCGAGTTCCGCGACGGCGCTCCGGTCGATCTCGGCGCCGATCCGGTCCAGGGCCCCGGGGTCGTCGTCGGCGGCCCGGAACTCGTGCAGCAGCCGTACTCGGGACGCGTTCTCCCCGAACGGTTCGACGAGCCAGGCGCCGCCGAGGCCGGCGACGGGGGACGCGGTGACCAGGTGCTGGAAGTTGACCCGCAGCTTGGCGGGTTCGACGATCCGGCGCAGCGGACGGCAGCGCGGTTCGCCCGCCGCGGTCGGTGCGGTCTCCCAGATCGTCAGCCGCTCCTCGCCCTCGGGAGCCTCCTCGTACTCGACGTGGATGACCGAGGGGAAGATCCGTGGCCAGTTCCCCACCTCGGCGATCAGCCGGTGGACGGTGTCCGCCGGGACCGCGATGTTGATCTCGTGCGCGACTTGGCGCATGCCCGGGTGTTCCATGCGTGCTGTCTCCTCGTCCTGGTGTGGCGCGCGGGGGCGGGACGGGAACGGGAACGTGACGGACAGAAAAGCCGCTGCCGGGTGGGGGATTCCCGGCAGCGGCCAGCCAGTGGGGATGGGAACGCGCCCGTGCGTCCGCGTCCGTGCGCGATCTGTCATACGTGCTTCTGTTGCGCGTGGGTCTGCCGTGCGGGCGGGGCTGCCATGTCTTCAGAGCCGCCGTGCGGGTGTTTCACGTGAAACAACGTGCAGACCCGGTGGCGGGCCGGCCGCCGCCCGACCGGTCGGCCCGCCACCGGGTGGCTCACTCGCCCGCGGAGCGGGTGTGGACGACCTGGTAGGTGTTCTCGTCCTGCCAGGTCTGGAGCGCGGCGACGCGGGCGTCGACCTTCTGGCGCTCCGGGGAGCGCTCACCCTGCGGCACGGAGCGGAAGGCGTCGTACGCCTCCTTGCTGTCCCACTGGGAGTAGACGACGACGAACTTGCCCTCGATGCCGCGGGCACGCAGGCCGCGCAGCACCGTGTGGGTGCGGTAGCCGGGGACGTCGACCAGCCACGTCTGGGACTCGCCCAGGGCGTCGATCAGGTCCTCCTGGTTCTCCGGCAGCACGCCGAACAGCTCGATGGCCGTGTAGTCGTCGCGGGACGGGGAGATCTCGGTGACGCCGCCCAGCTCCGGCTTCTGCTGCGTGAAGGCGATCTCGTTCTGGAGCAGACGGATCGAGGTGGTGATCTCACCGAAGAGCGGGAGGGTGCGGTGCTTGAACTCCTCACCGGCGTAACGGCTCTCCAGGTCCTCGGTGCTGCGCCACTGGATGAAGTTGGCCGTTCCCGGCTTGTCCTGCCCGGCGTGGACCGTGCTGGATATCCAGCCCTCGTAGGCCGCCGTGTCGACGATCTGGCGCATCGCGGCGAGCAGCTTGACCTGCTTCTCGGCGGCGTCGGTCGAGAACAGGTTGAGAACGGTCAGGTGCTGACCATCGGCTGCGATCTTCGGCATTCTCTCGTCTCTTCCGTTCGAGGAAATGGGAGTGCGAATGGAGGTGCGAATGAAGGTGCGGGTGGAGCCACGAATGCAGCTACGAATGCAGCATGGCAAGAAGATCTGCCCATGTGAAAGGGTCGGCACTTCAGGATTGGCGGCGCTTTTGTCAATTGTTCGAGGGCGGTGTCAGATCTTTCTCAACTTCGTCAGGGCTGTGAAAAGCGGCCTTGGTTGCCGATTGGCGTGGGCGCCATGCTCGGGTAATGCAGTCAGGCCCGGAAGCATTAGAGATATCCACTCTCCTTGACCGGTACCTCATCGGTCTCGACGACGACGAACTCGACGACGCGTGGGCGCGGGGGCTCTTCACGAAGGACGCCCTGGTCGAGTTCCCCATGAGCCGGCACGAGGGCCTCGACGGACTCGCCGGCTACCACCGTGACGCACTGGCGGCCTTCGCCGCCACCCAGCACCTCGGTTCGCCCGCGGTCGTCGACCTCGACGACGCCGGTGAGCGGGCCGTGCTGCGCGCCAACCTCGTCTCGACGCATGTGCACCACCCCGACGCGGCGGACGAGCCCCTGTTCCAGGTCGGCACCCTCGCGACCGGTGAAGCCCGCCGCGCCGCCGAGGGCTGGCGGCTCTCCTCCCTGACCTTCCGCGTGCTGTGGACCCGCGGCACCCCGCCCCGACCCCGGGAGCCCCAATGACGACGCTGGCGGCGGCCAGTCCCCAGGACATGAAACTCGCGATCATGCTTGCCGACATCGGCGTGGTGCTCGTGGCCGGCGCCGCACTCGGCCGGCTCGCGCAGAAGCTGCGTCAGCCGATGGTGGTCGGCGAGATCACCGCGGGCATCCTGCTCGGCCCGAGCGTCCTCGGTCTGCTGCCGGGGAACCTCACCGAGCACCTTTTCCCCGCCGACGTGCGGCCGTTGCTGTCCGCGGTCTCCCAGGTCGGTCTGATCCTGTTCATGTTCGTGGTGGGCTGGGAGTTCGAGAAGCGCCTGATCAGGCCGCACGCCCGGCTCGCCGCGGGCGTCTCGCTCTCGTCGATCGCGATGGCCTTCGGCCTGGGTGTGGCGCTGGCCCCGTTCCTGTACGACGAGCACTCCACGGTGGCCGGACACCACATCTCCTTCGTCGCGTTCGCCACCTTCATCGGCACCGCGATGTCGGTGACCGCCTTCCCCGTGCTCGCGCGGATCCTCACCGAGAACAAGCTCCTGGACACCCGGGCCGGTTCGCTCTCGCTGGCCAGCGCCGCCATCGACGACCTGCTCGCCTGGTGCCTGCTGGCCTATGTCTCGGCCCTGGTCACGGCGAACGGGAACTACTCCGACCTCGCCCGCATCGGTCTCTACAGCGTGCTCTACGTGGCCGGGATGCTGTTGGTCGTACGCCCGCTGGTGGCCCGGCTGGTGTGGCGCTGGGCGGCCACCGAGCGCTGGTCCGCGCTGCTCGCGGTGCTGTGCGCGGGCGCCCTGACCTCGGCCTGGCTGACCACCTGGATCGGCATCCACGCCATCTTCGGGGCCTTCCTGTTCGGGTTCGTGATGCCCCGTGAGCCCGCCATGGTCCTCGCGGAGCATCTGCGCAAGCCCATGGACCACGTCAGCGTCGTGCTGCTTCCGGTCTTCTTCATCGTCACCGGGCTCGGCGTGGACCTCGGTGCGCTCACCGCCGGTGACTTCGTCGCGCTCGTCGCGATCATCGTCGTGGCCTGCACCGGCAAGCTGGTCGGCGCCATTCTTCCGGCACGGCTGGCCGGGTTCTCCTGGCGTGAGTCGAAGGACCTGGGGCTGCTGATGAACACCCGGGGTCTGACCGAACTCATCATCCTCAACGCGGCCGTCAGCCTGGGCGTGCTCGACACCCGCATGTTCACGATGCTCGTGATCATGGCGCTCGTCACGACGGCGATGGCGGGTCCGCTGCTGTCCAGGCGTCGTCCGGTGCCGGCTGTCGTGCCCGAGCCGTCCGAGCCGTCCGAGGCCCCGGCTTCACGCGCCGCCTGATCAGGAACGCCCCGGAACCCCCGTAACTCCGCCCCGCCCGGACTCCGAACCCCCCGACTCCGTAATTCCGGACTCCGTAACCCCGGACTCCGTAACCCCCGAACCCGGTAACCCCCGTAACTCCGTAACCGCGTAACTCCGTAACCCCGTATCCGAGAACGAGAGGGCTGTCGTGATCCCCGTTTCGCAAGCCATCCCCGAGCAGCTCGGTCCGGTCGACGGCCGCGCGCTGCGCACCGTGTGCGGACACTTCGCCACCGGTGTCACGGTCATCACCTCGGGCAGCGGCGACAACGCCACGGGCGCCACGGTGAACTCCTTCACCTCGGTCTCCCTGGACCCGGCGCTGGTGCTCATCTGCCTGCACGACAACTCCCGGCTGCTGCCCGTGGTCCAGGAGTCCGGCGGCTTCGTCGTGAACTTCCTGACGCAGCGACAGGAGCCCGTGGCCTGGGCGTTCGCCGGTCGGCGGACCGCCCGGATCGAGGAGGTGCCGCACCACAGGTCCGTCCTCGACCTGCCGGTGCTCAGCGAGGCGCTCGCGCATCTGGAGTGCCGGCTGGTCACCGAGTACGACGGCGGCGACCACACCATCCTGCTGGGCGAGGTCGTCGGTCTGCGCGCGCCCTCCGAAGCCGAGCAGGAGGACCCGCTGATCTTCTTCCAGGGCTCCATGCGGACACCGGCATGGAGCTGAGGGACCTACCCGGCTCAGTGGTTGCGGGCCGCGGCCTGCTCCTCCGCCTCGTCGAACGCCTGCCGCGCCTGCTCCACCAGCGGCAGGTGGCCGGTCGACCAGTCGAAGAGCGAGGCGAACAGGGGGGCCAGGGTCCGTCCCAGATCGCTGATCTCGTACTCCACCCGGGGCGGCACCTCCGGGTAGTACGTGCGGATCACCAGCCCGTCCCGCTCCAGCTGACGCAGCCGCTGCGTCAGCACCTTCGGCGTGATGGTGCCGATGTTGCGGTGCAGTTCCACGAAGCGCTGGGTGCCGAAGGCGTTCAGCGTCCACAGGATCGGCGTGGTCCAGCGGCTGAACACGATGTCGAGGACCGGGGCGATCGGACACCTCTGCGGGGTGCCGGCGGCGGCCGCGTGCGCGGCTTCGGGGCTGGTCATGACCGGCATGCCGGGCGCGTCGGCGGCGCCGCTCGCGGCCGTGGGGCCCTGCGTGGCTGTGCTCTTCATTCCGACCATCACCTTTCGGGAAGTCACTTTCCTCTAGGTACCTACTATACCCAGGATGCTAGCTTCCAAGAAGCCAGCAAAGCCAGTACCTCCCTGTACGTCCCCGTCCGAGAATCCTCATGCTCCTAGGGAGTGACATGTCCATCCAAGAGTCCACCCACAGCCCCGCCAAGGCGGCGGGCGAGTCCGGGCCGGTCCGCCGCCCCGGCCTCATCCTGGCCTTCCTCTGCCTGGCCGGCTTCATGACCTTCCTCGACGTGTCGATCGTGAACGTCGCCCTGCCGACCATCGAGGACGAGCTCAACATCTCCACCACCGCTCTCCAGTACGTGGTCACCACCTACGGCATGCTCCTCGGCGGCTTCCTGCTGCTGACCGGCCGGCTCGCCGACACCCTCGGCCGCCGCCGGATGCTGCAGACCGGTCTGCTCCTGTTCGCCGGTTCCTCGCTGCTCGCCGGGGTCTCGCAGAACGCCGCGATGCTGATCGGTGCCCGCGGTGCCCAGGGCCTGGGGGCCGCGTTCATCGCCACCGCCGCGCTGAGCCTGCTGACCAACAACTTCGAAGAGGGCGCGGCCCGCAACAAGGCGCTCGGTGCCTGGGGCGCGCTCAGCGGTCTCGCCGCCGTCGCCGGTGTCACCCTCGGCGGTCTGCTCACCGATGGGCCCGGCTGGCGCTGGATCTTCTTCATCAACGTCCCGATCGGCGTCATCGGCGCCCTGGTCGCCCCGATGGTCGTCGGCGAGAGCCGCTCCGCCCAGCGCAGCAAGTCCTTCGACGTCGCCGGTGCGGTCACCCTCACCGCCGGCCTGGTCCTGCTGATCTTCACCCTCGGTCAGACCGTCTCCGACTCCAATGTCCCGACCGGCCGGGTCATCGGCGGGTTCATCCTCTCCGCGATCCTGCTCGTCTCCTTCATCGTCATCGAGCGCCGCGCCAAGGAGCCGCTGATGCCGCTCGGCATCTTCCGCCGCCCCTCGCTGCGCGCCGCCAACGGCATCGCCATCCTGCTGCTCGGCACCTGCGTCACCCTGTTCTTCTTCGCCAGCCTCTTCATGCAGCAGGTCCTGGACTACTCCGCCGTCAAGACCGGCTTCGCGTACGTGCCGCTCGCGGTACTCACCGCCGTCGGCGCCGGCGTCGCCTCCCAGGTCGTCACCAAGGTCGCCGCCAAGCCCGTCCTGCTGGTCGGCCTCGCGCTCGCCGCGACCGGCATGATGCTGCTGTGGCGTGCCCCGTCCGACGCCTCCTACCTGACGGACGTACTGCCCGCCTTCGTCCTGATGGGCCTCGGCCTCGGAATGTCCTTCGTCCCGCTGCAGGTCTCCGCGTTCGCGGGGATCGAGGAGCGCGAGTCGGGTCTGGCCGCCGGTCTCATCAACACCGCCCAGGAAGTCGGCGGCGCGCTCGGCCTCGCGGTCGCGGCGACCTACGCCTTCCGCCGGGTCGACGAGCTGACGGCCAAGGCCCACGGTGTTCCCGCCCTGGTCCAGGAGGCCCGTACGACCGTCTTCCACGACGCGTTCCTCGTGGGCGCCTGCTTCGCCGCGGCCGCCTTCGTTGTGACCCTGGTGCTGCTGCCGTTCACCAGGTCCTCCGAGCAGTCCGCGGCCGTCCCCGCGCACGCCTGACGGCAGACCAGAGACCGAAGTCGGACGACGGAAGAACGGACCCGGCCATGTCCAAACCCCTGCCCCTGTCCGCCGCGGCGGAGGAGTTCCTCGCCGAGAACGCCCTGTGCACCCTCACCACCCTTCGCCCGGACGGCACGCCGCACGTCGCGCCCGTACGGTTCACCTGGGACGGTGAGGCGGGCCTGGCCCGGGTGATGACCACGGTGCACCGCCGCAAGTCCCGCAACCTGTTAGCCAGGGCCGGTGGCCGGGCCGCCGTGTGCCAGCTGGTCGGCCCCCGCTGGATCACCCTGGAGGGCCCGGCCACCGTCTCCACCGACCCGCCCCGGGTGGTGGAGGGAATGCGCCGCTACGCCAAGCGGTACTGGTCCCAGCCGCCGCAGCCCCCGGGCCTCGCGGTCATCGAGATCGCGGTCGACCGCGTGATGGGCCTGTACTGAACGGCCTGTACCGAACTCCCGGAGCACATACGGGGCGAGAGGGTGCCGGAAGACGCTTCCGGCACCCTCTCGCATGCTCCGCCTGTACCTGCCCAGTACTCGCCAACCCGTACCGCCCAGTAGCTGCAAGGCCTCTGACGAACTTGTCAGAGTCCTGTATCGGCGGCCATTCAGCTTCCCGGGAGCCCTCGGAATACTGGAGAAAACGCCAGCGGGAGAGGGAATATGGACGCCTTCAATGCCGATGTGATCGTTGCCGGAGCGGGGCCCTCGGGTCTCATGCTCGCGGGAGAACTGCGCCTCTCGGGTCTCTCGGTCATCGTGCTCGACCGGCTGGAACAGCCGATGCAGCAGTCCCGTGCGCTGGGATTCTCCGCCCGTACGATCGAGGAATTCGGCCAGCGTGGCCTTCTCGAGGATTTCGGTCCGCTGGAGACCATACCCGGCGGCCATTTCGGTGGACTTCCCATCGACTACCGCATTGTCGAGGGCGGCAATTTCGGTGTCCGCGGTGTTCCGCAGTCGCGCACCGAGGCCATCATCAACAAGTGGGCCGTGGGTCTGGGCGCCGACGTCCGCCGGGGCCACGAGGTCATCGGCCTGACGCAGGACGAGAACGGGGTCCAGGTCGAGGTCGCGGGCCCGGAGGGCGTCGAGACGCTGCGCGCCGCGTACGTCGTCGGCTGTGACGGCGCCCGCTCCACCGTCCGCCACCTGGCCGGGATCGACTTCCCCGGCGTCAGCGCCACCATCGAGATGAAGATGGCGGACGTCGCCGGAGTCCAGCTGCGGCTGCGCCCCACCGGTGAGGTCGGCGAGGCCGGCATGGTCGTGGTCCTGCCGCTCGGCCCGGGCGCCACCCGCGTGGTGGTCTTCGAGCGCGGCGCCGGTGTCCGCCCCACCCAGGAGCCGCCCACCTTCGAGGAGGTGGCCGCCGCCTTCCAGCGGGTGACCGGCGAGGACATCAGCGGTGCCAAGCAGCTGTGGACCAGCTACTTCACCGACGCCAGCCGGCACGCCGCCGAGTACCGCAAGGGCCGGGTCTTCCTCGCGGGCGACGCCGCCCACATCCACCTGCCGATCGGCGCCCAGGGCATCAGCGCGGGCGTCGGCGACGTGGTCAACCTCGGCTGGAAGCTCGCCGCCGCGGTCAAGGGGCACGCCCCGGAGGGCCTGCTCGACACCTACCACTCCGAGCGCCACCCGGTCGGCGCCCGCATCGTCTACAACACCCTGGTTCAGCGCACCCTCTACCTCGGCGGTCCCGAGGCCCAGCCGCTGCGCGACCTGTTCGCCGAACTGGTCCAGATCGAGGACGTACGACGTCACCTCGTCGGCCTGGTCACCGGCCTGGACATCACCTACGGCGCCGTCGAGGGCGGTCACCCGCTGCTCGGCCGCCGGCTGCCCGACCAGGAACTGCTGGTCGGCGACGAGAAGACCACCACGTACGAGCTGCTGCACCGGGGCCGCCCGGTCCTCCTCGACCTGCACGACAACGCGGCGCTGCGCGAGGCCGCGGCCGCCTGGTCCGACCGCGTCGACGTCGTCACCGCCACCCGGCCCGACGCCGCCGCCCCGGCCGCCGACCTCCTCGTACGCCCCGACGGCTACATCGCCTGGGTCGGCGCCGACGGTTCCACGGACGGCCTGACCGACGCGCTCGCCCAGTGGTTCGGCGAGCCCGGCACCGCCGCCTGAATCCCCCGGTCGACCCGACCTGTTGATCCGACCCGTTGATCCGACCCGTTGATCCGAATCCCTCCAGTAGGACGCGCGCCACCCATCCGACCCGTCCGTGAAACGAGAAAGAGGAGTGCGGTCTTGCCCACCAAGGCTGAGGAAGCGAAGAAGGCCGACAAGGCCGCCGAGTGGACCGAATGCGACGTAGCCATCCTGGGGTCGGGCCTCGCGGGCTCGATCATGGGAGCGATCCTGGCCCGTCAGGGCGCGAACGTGGTGCTCATCGACGCAGGTCAGCACCCCAGGTTCGCCGTCGGCGAGTCCCAGAACCCGCAGCTCGTCGAGTGGCTGCACATTCTGGCCGTGCGCTACGACGTGCCAGAGATCAAGCACATGCTGGACGTGAAGGCGGTCACCGAGCACATCGGCCCGACGCACGGCCGCAAGCAGAGCTTCGGCTTCGTCACGCACCGGCCGAACCGCGAGCCGGACCCGCACGAGGCGACGATGTTCGTCATCCCGAAGATGCTCACCGAGGCGGTGCACCTCTTCCGCCAGGACACGGACTCCCACTACCTGAACGTCGCCGCCAAGTACGGCTGCACGCTCCGCCAGAACTGGTTCGCCACCGACCTCGACGTCGACGACGACGGCGTCACCATCACCGGCAGGAACGGCGAGGTCTTCCGGGCCAAGTACCTGATCGACGCGAGCGGTTTCCGCTCCCCGCTCGCGCAGAAGTTCGACCTGCGCGAGAACCCGCCCCGGCACAAGCACCACGCGCGCTCACTGTTCACGCACTACGTCGGCATCAAGCCGTACGACGACGTGTGCAACTACCCGGAGGCGCTGCGCCCGCCCGCCGAGTCGCCCTTCCACGGCGGCACCCTGCACCACCTCATCGAGCGGGGCTGGTTCTGGATCATCCCGTTCGACAACTACAAGGACTCCAAGAACCCGGCCTGCAGTGTCGGCCTGACCTTCGACGAGCGGCTGTACCCCAAGCCGAAGGACATGACGCCGGACCAGGAGTTCAACCACTACCTCGACATGTACCCCGCGGTGAAGCGGCAGTTCGAGGGCGCCAAGCGGATCCGCGAGTGGGTCTCCACCGACCGCCTCCAGTACTCCTCCAAGCGCACCATCGGCGCCCGCTGGTGCCTGATGTCGCACGCGGCCGGTTTCATCGACCCGCTGTACTCGCGCGGTCTGTCCAACACCTTCGAGGTCGTCGACGCCCTCGCCTACCGGATCCTGGACGCCCTGCGCGAGAACGACTTCACCGAGGAGCGCTTCGAGTACGTGGAGCGCCTGGAGCAGGGGCTCCTGGAGTACAACGACAAGATCGTCAACAGCTCCTACATCGCCTTCAGCCACTTCCGGCTGTGGAACGCGGTGTTCCGGGTGTGGGCGTGCTTCACCACGCCGGCCACCATGCGCCAGATCATGGCGCGCCAGAACTTCCAGCTCGACGGTGACGACCGGCACTTCAAGGAGATGGAGAAGGCGCCCTACACGGGTCTGTGGTGGCCGGACAGCCACGCCTTCAAGGTCCTCTTCGACACCACCGCCGAGACCTGCGAGCGGTACGAGGCGGGCGAGATCGACGGTGACAAGGCCGCGGACATCGTCTTCGAGGCGATCCGCGACTGCGAGTCCGTCAACACGCCCTTCGGCTGGAAGGGCCCCGAGGACCTCCGGTTCTTCCGGGCCACCACCCCCACGATGATGAAGTTCATGTGGTGGGCCAGCACCTCCGGCCCCAAGGAGATGCGCGACCTCGGCCGCTCGATGCTGGCCGGCGTCGTCAAGCAGGGGGTGCGCGGCCGCAAGGTGTCCTGACCTCGGCCCCTCTCGAAGGCACCGCCTCGAAGGCCCGGCCTCCCGGGCCCGTCTCCCGGGCCCGCCTTCTCAGAGCCACTTTCCCCCGGTTCCGGCGCCGGGCCCACCTTCCCCCCGTGGGCCCGGCGCCGGCCCCCTTCTCCTTCCTTTACGTCTCCCCACACTGACTTCCACCTACATCCACCGCTTCCTAGAACCTTGGGACATCCGTGATCACTCGTAGAGCACTGATCGGTGCGGGAACCGCCGCCGTCGGCCTGGCCGTCCTGCCCAACAGCCCCGTCTCCGCGGGCTCCTCCGCCCCCTGGAGCACCCTCGCAGGCAAGCTCCAGGGACAGCTGGTGCTGCCCACCGACTCCGGCTACGGCGTGGCCAAGCAGCTGGAACTCGGCCAGTTCGACTCGGTCAACCCGCGGGCCGTCGCGTACTGCGTCAGCTCCTCCGACGTCTCCGTCGCGCTGCGCTTCGCCCAGGACAACGGACTCCCGTCCGCGGTCCGCAGCGGCGGCCACAGTTTCGCCGGCTACTCGACCACGCCCGGCCTGATCATCGACGTGTCGCGGCTCAACGCGATCACCGTCGGCAACGGAACCGTCGACATCGGCCCTGGCGCCAAGAACGTCGAGATACTCAACGCGCTCGCCCCGCACGCCCTGGTGGTCAGCGAGGGCGGCTGCCCCACCGTGTCGGCCGGCGGCTTCCTCCAGGGCGGCGGATTCGGCTTCCTGACCCGCCCGACCGGCATGGCGTGCGACGCGATCACCTCGGCCGAGGTGGTCCTCGCCGACGGCTGCGTGGTGACCGCCTCGCCGACCAGCCACCCCGACCTCTTCTGGGCGATCCGCGGCGGCGGTGGCGGCAACTTCGGTGTCGTCACCCGCTTCACGGTCACCCCGCACGAGGGCGACCAGATGGCCATCAGCAACCTGATCTTCCCGTACGACCGCGCGGCCGACGTGCTGCACGGCGTGGGCCAGTGGCTGGTGGACGCCCCCCGGACCATCGGCGGCGGCGCCTACCTCGTCCAGGCCGACGCGGCGCCCGGCACCGTACCGGCGCTCAACGTCTTCCTCGCCTCCCGCGGCACCCCGGCCGAACTGGCCTCGGAGGCGGCGCGGCTGCTGTCGCTGACCGGCGCGGTGACGGCCCGCCAGGACGCGGTCATGACGTACCAGCAGGTCATGATGATGATCTTCGGTTGCAGCACCCTGACCCAGGACCAGTGCCAGCGCGCCGGGAAGTCGCCGAGCGGGGTGCTCACCCGGCCGTCCTTCGGTCTGGAGCGGACCCGGCTGGGCAGCGCGCCCTACGCGCAGAGCGACTGGGCGAACGTGGTGACGGCCTTCGACGCCGACCGCAAGGCCGGGCAGGCCCGGTACCTCGACTTCCACTTCTTCGGGGGCGCGGCCAACGACCCGGCCCGCACCGACACGGCGTACGTGCACCGTGACTCGCTCTTCTCCGTCAACTACCGGGTCCTGATCAACGACCCGGCCCAGGTCACCGCCGAGGCCACGGCCGTCGCCACGAGCTGGGTGGACCACGGGTTCGACACCATCGACCCGCTGTCCAACGGCGAGACGTACCAGAACTGGATGGACGCGGAGCTGCCGAACTGGCGGCAGTCGTACTACGCCGAGAACTACGCGCGGCTGAAGGTCGTGAAGGCGAAGTACGACCCGTACCGCTACTTCAAGTTCGCCCAGGGCATCGGAGCCTGACGCTTCGTCATCCCAGACCTCTCGTGAACTCGGACCTCTCGTGAACTCGGACCTCTCGTGAACCCGGACATTTCTTGAACCTGGACAGAGGGAAAGGCCGCCGGATCGATGTCCGGCGGCCCGCCCGCTCGATCGTCTGCCGCGTCGCCCCGTCAGGGACGACGTCCGTACCAGCCCACCAGCTTGTCGATGTCGGGAGCGTCCTCGTGCACCTCCACCACCGGACCGAACGGCACCTGGCCGCCGCGGGGTTCCGCGGGCACGGCCCGGTGCATGTTGGCCAGCGGCGCGGCGAGCATCTCCGGGTCCCACTCGGGGCTCTGGCCGGTCGCCTTCGCCAGGTCCCAGGCGTGCAGCACGAACTCGTTGGTGTAGATCACCGAGGCGACCACCCCGGGAACCGGGCCCCAGGGCAGGCCGATCTGGCGGCCCAGTACGGCCGGGTCCGACCACACCGCGTCGAACTCCTTCGTCGCCTCCGCCCAGGCCTTGGCCCAGTCGCCGTCGGGGATGTCCTGGGCGAAGTGCGGAACGCTCATGAAGGAGCCGCCCGCGCCCATGACGGCGACCCGGCGCAGCACGGACACCACGTGGTTGGCCATGTCACGGACCGAGTAGTCGGGACACGGGGTGACGGTGTCGTACTGCTCGGGGCGCAGCGCGGCGAGCGTACGTCCGGTGAGCTCGACGGCCTTGAACAGGCCGCCACGGGGGTCGGTGGGCGGGTTGGCGGGGGGATTGGTGCTGTCAGCCATGTCTTGAGTCATGTCTTCATCGTCGAGGTCAAACAGGTCATCTTGTGGCCTATTTCTGAAGCCTCATCAGATCTTGCTGAAAATAGATGTATTGGCTCAAAGCCTCTCAAAATCACGGATCTCAACGTCTTAGATCTCAACGTCTCAGATCTCAACATCTCGGAGGGGGCCGGTCGTTGTGAAGGCTGACCGTCTGGTGGCGACCCTGCTGCTGCTCCAGGCGCGCGGGCGGGTGACCGTGCGCGAGGTGGCCCAGGAGCTGGAGGTGTCGGAGCGCACCGCGCGGCGCGACCTGGAGGCCCTCACCACCGCCGGTGTCCCCGTCTACTCGCAGCGCGGCCGGGGTGGCGGCTGGAGCCTGGTCGGCGGTGCCCGCACCGATCTGACCGGTTTCACCTCGCGGGAGATCGGGGCGTTGTTCCTGGCCGCGGGCCCCTTGTCGGCCTCGCCCGAACTGCGCGCCGCGTTAAGGAAGTTGATGCGGGCGGTGCCCGCGCCCATGCGGCCGCACGCCGAGGCGGCCGCCAAGGCCATCCTCATCGACGGTGTCGACTGGTCGCGCACGGCGGGTGGTGGCGGCCCCCACCAGCACACTCTGGAGCGGGCGGTGCTCGACGGCGAACAGGTCCGGCTCGGCTACGCCCATCCCGACCGGGCTCCGGGCGAGCGCACGGTGCACCCGCTCGGCCTGGTCTCGAAGGCCGGCCGCTGGTACCTCGTCGCCGGTACCGAGGAGGGGCTGCGCACCTTCCGGCTCAGCCGGGTCACCTCCGCGACCAGGACCGGTGAGCCGGTGCGGCGCCCGGAGGGTTTCGACCTCGCCGCCGCCTGGCGGGAGTTGGCCGCCGAGGTGGAGCAGCGGCTGACCGCGGCGACCGTACGGGCGCGGGCCGACCGCGACGCCCTGCCGGTGCTGCGGCAACTGCTGGGCGGTCGGCTGCGGACGGGCGAGGCCCAGATCGACGGCCGGGTCGAGTTCACGGCCGACGGTCCTTCGGTGGAGGTGCTCGCCGCGCAACTGGCCGGTCTCGGCAGTCGCGTCGAGGTGCTCGATCCTCCGGAGGCGCGGGAGTCGCTCGTACGGCTGGGCCGTTCGCTCACCGCGGTGTACGGCGGGCGCGAGGAAGAGACCCACTTGGATAGCCACTTTCCTCTAGGTACCTACTATACGGAGGATGCTAGCGTCCCTGTCATGGCCGCCCACCACGGATGACCGGCGGATTTCCCCACATCGATCCCCACCCCCCTCTCCACTCCAATCCCCACACCGATGCAACCGATGACTGCTGATTACTGGTTCGGATTAACGCACTAGGGAGTTTTTTCTGATGATTGTCGTCACTGGAGCCACCGGAAATGTCGGACGTCCGCTGATCGAGGCGCTCGCCGAGGCGGGGGAGCAGGTCGTGGCGGTCTCGCGCCGCCCGCTGCCCTCCCCGACGGACGGTGTCCGTCACGCCCAGGCCGACCTCGGCAGCGCCGAGAGCATGCGGCCGGTCCTCGAAGGCGCCGACGCCTTCTTCATCCTGCTCGCCGGCGAACTGCTCGGTTACGGCGAGGCCGCGACCGACCTGCTGGCCGCCGCCAGGGACGCCGGCGTCAAGCGGGTCGTCCTGCTCTCCTCGCAGATCAACGCCACCCGCCCCGACTCCGCCTCGCACGGCAGGCTGCGCGAGTTCGAGGAGGCCGTACGCGGCTCGGGCCTTGACTTCACCATCCTGCGCGCGGGCGGATTCGCCTCCAACGCCTTCGCCTGGGCCGAGTCGGTCCGCGCCGACCGCACGGTCTTCGCCCCGTTCGGTGACGTGGCCCTGCCGGTCGTCGACCCGGCGGACATCGCCGCGGTCGCCGCGGTCGTCCTGCGTGAGGACGGTCATGCCGGTCGTACGTACGAGGTGACAGGCCCCGAAGCGGTCAGCCCGCGTGCGCAGGCCGAGGTGATCGCCGGGGCCATCGGTGAGGAAGTGACCTTCGTGGAACTGACCCGCGAGGCCGCCCACACCCACCTGGCCCAGTTCATGCCGGAGGACGTCATCCCCGGCACCCTGGACATCCTCGGCGCCCCGCTCCCCGCCGAACAGCGGGTCAGCCCCGATGTGGAGAAGGTCCTGGGCCGCCCGGCCACCCCCTTCTCCGGCTGGGTGAGCCGCAGCCTCCCGGCGTTCAAGTAGCCGACTCGGCCCACTCGGCCCGCTCGTCCCCCCCGGTACCGCCGCCGGATGCCCGCTGTGATCCATCCCCCGCGGCAGTGGGCATTCGGCGGCCCATGCAGACGGCCCCGCAGGTCACGCACCTGCGGGGCCGTCGTGTCGTGGGGGCTACCGGGGCAGGGGTTCATTCGGCCCTCCCCCGGAGGGGCTACGCGGCGAAGCGCTCGGCGTACTCCTTGGCCTTCGTGACCGCCTCGTCGACGGCCTTGGCGCGGGAGGCCTCGTACATCGGGATCAGGTCGGCCATCGCCGGGTTGTGCGGCGCCATCGTGAGCTCCGGGACGATGACGTGGACGTCCAGGGCGAGGGTGTCGCGCAGGATCGCCTCCAGGTAGTTCTGGACGTACTCGTAACCCTCGCGCGGGGTGCCCGGCGCGTAGGAGCCGCCGCGGCTGGCGACGACCGTGACCGGGGTGCCCTTGATCTTCGAGTCCTCGCTCATGGCGGTACGGCCGATGAGGATCACCTGGTCCAGCCACGCCTTGAGGGTCGAAGGGATCGTGAAGTTGTACATGGGCGCGCCGATCAGGATCGCGTCCGCCTGCTCCAGCTCCTCTATGAACGTCAGGCGCTCGGCGAAGGCCGCGGCCTGCTCGGGGGTGTGCGCGTCCGCGGGGGCGAAACCGGCGGTGTGGGCGTCGGCCGTGATGTGCGGGACCGGGTTCACGGCGAGGTCGCGGTAGATCACGGTGCCCTGCGGGTGCTGCTCCTCCCAGGCCTTGCGGAACGCGTCCGTGACCGTGCGGGAGGCGGAGGCTGCGCCCGGGAAAACGGACGAGTCGACGTGCAGGAGGGTGGCCATGGGGATCTCCAGGAGAAGAGGGCGAACTTTTCGTACTGGACTAGAGATAACACAGCTACTTACTTTTTTTCATCCCCCCACGGGAACACAGTACCCTGGACCCATGCCAGAGCCGGGGACTCACGACGCAGGGCCGTGCCAGAGGGTCGACGACGGCATGGCCCGCGTCTTCCAACTGCTCGGGAAGCGCTGGACCGGCCTGGTCGTGGCCGTGTTGCTGCCGCACCCCGCGCACTTCGCCGACCTGCGCAGAGCGATCCCCGGCATCAGCGAACGGATGCTCTCCGACCGCCTCACGGAACTCGGCGCGGCGGGGCTGGTCGTCCGCGAGGTCGACGAGGGTCCTCCGCTGCGGGTCGTGTACGGCCTGACGGAGGCGGGCGCCGCACTGCAGCCCGCGCTCGTGGAACTCGGAACCTGGGCGGAGAAGCACCTGCCGGGGAGCCCGCCGTGCCCGGGCGAACTCCGCAAGTGACCCTGGACCGGGGCTGATTCGCAGGGGCCGGGTTTTCCACAGGCTGGGAGTTGTCCACAGGGTCTGACGCGTTTCGGCCACCGGCGGTACGGTCATCACGAGTTGATGTTCGTGCGTGACGGGGGAGGCAGTCGGTATGACGGATCTTGGTGCAGCTGATCGGGCGCAGCAGGACCAGCGGAGCCGGCCGGGCGGGCAGGACCATCAGGGACATCAGGACCATCGGGGCGAACAGGGCGAACAGGGCGAACAGGGCGAACAGGGCCGGCGGAGCGAAGACAGCCGCAGGAGCGAGCAGGGTCGGCAGGCGTCCAGGGTCTCCGGAGTCTTCGGCGTGCGGGGATTCGCGGGCCGGCCCGTGCAGGCCGCACCCAAGGAAGAGGGCAAGGCGCTGCGCCGACGGGTGCCGCGCGGCGTGCACGCGGAGCTGAGCTTCGACGCCGGCCGGCCGGACGCGGTGACCGCCGTCGAGGAGTCCAACCTCGGCCGGATCCCGGAGCTCACTCCGATACGGGTCGGCAGGATGGCGGCCACCCCCTTCGCCTTCCTGCGCGGTTCGGCGGGCCTCATGGCCTACGACCTCGCGCGCACCCCCGCGACCGGCATCGCCGCCCAGATCTGCGGCGACGCCCACGCGGCCAACTTCGGCCTGTACGGAGACGCGCGCGGCGGCCTGGTCATCGATCTGAACGACTTCGACGAGACGGCACACGGCCCCTGGGAGTGGGACCTCAAGCGCCTCGCCACCTCGCTCGTGCTCGCGGGCAGGGAAGCGGGCGCGGACGAGGACACCTGTCGCAAGGCCGCCCACGACGCGGTCGGTGCCTACCGACGCACGCTGCGGCTGCTCGCGAAGCTCCCGGTGCTGGACGCGTGGAACGCCATCGCGGACGAGGAACTCGTCTCCCACGCCGACGCCCACGACCTGCTCGGCACCCTGGAGCGGGTCATGGAGAAGGCGCGGGCCAACACCAGCGGACGGTTCGCGGCCAAGTCGACCCAGCCGACGGAGGACGGCAGCCACCGCTTCGTGGACGCGCCTCCGGTGCTGCGCCGGGTGCCCGACGCGGAGGCCGCGGCGGTCGCGGCCTCGCTGGAGCACTACCTGACCACCGTCTCCGAGGACCGCCTCCCCCTCCTCGCGCGGTACGCGGTGCACGACGTCGCCTTCCGCGTCGTCGGCACCGGCAGTGTCGGCACCCGCTCCTATGTCGTGCTGCTCCTCGACCACCGCGGCGAACCCCTGGTCCTCCAGGTGAAGGAGGCCCGCGCCTCGGCGCTGCTCCCGCACCTGGCGACGGCAGGCCACGCCATACCGGAGGTGCCGCACGAGGGCCGCCGGGTCGTCCTCGGCCAGAAGCGCATGCAGGTCGTCAGCGACATCCTGCTCGGCTGGACCACCGTCGAGGGCCGCCCCTTCCAGGTACGCCAGTTCCGCAACCGCAAGGGCAGCGTCGACCCCGCCGCCCTCGCTGCCGACCAGGTCGACGACTACGCCCGTATGACCGGCGCCCTTCTCGCGCGCGCCCACACCCACACCGCCGACCCCCGCCTCATCGCCGGGTACTGCGGGAAGAGCGAGGAGTTGGACGAGTCCATCGCCTCGTTCGCCGTGGCCTACGCCGACCGTACGGAGGCGGACCACGCGGAGCTGGTCGCGGCGGTCAGGGAGGGGCGGTTGGCGGCGGAACTCGGGGTGTGAGCCACACCTGTGAGCCGCAAGAGGGACACCGCCGCGCCGCCGAATCGAGAGGAGCGGGGCCGGGCTGAGAGGAGCGAGGTCGGGCCGAGAGCGGCGGGGCCGGGGCGTGGCGCACCGCCCCGGCCGGGGGAAGGCCGCGAGTCGTACGGGGCCGTGGCCTAGTCTGGTCGGGTGACGACCCCGGAAGCCGAGCACAGCGAGTCCGACCGTACCCAGGCCGAGGATGCCCGGCCCCAGGGCGCCGGGGATGCGGATGCCCACGACGAGTCCGCCCCGGAGGCGGCCCCCGAGCCGCAGGCGCGGCCCGAGGAGCGGCTGGAGCGGGCCGTGCGGGCGGCCGAGCAGGCGTTGATCGAGTTCGAGATCGCCGTGGAGACCTTCCGCGTCGAGGTCGAGAACTTCTCGCGCCTGCACCACCAGAAGCTCGGCCCGATGTACTCGCGGCTCGACGAGCTGGACGCGCAGATCGCCGAGGCGGTCGCCGCGCGCACCGGAGACGTGGAGGACATACGCAAGGCGGACGAGGCGCGGGCGCGGGTCATGCCGATGCCCGGGGTCGAGGAGCTCTTCCACGGCTGGATGGACTCCGAGGGACTGTTCCCCGAGGCGGTGGCGATGCTGACGGACCAGTCCGTACGCCCCCCGCAGCGCGTACGCCCCAGCGACGAGGCCCGTCAGCTCTACCGTGAGCTGGTCCGCAAGGCCCACCCCGACCTGGCACAGGACGACGACGAGCGCAGTCGGCGCGACGAGTTCATCGCCCGGGTCAACGCCGCGTACAGCCGTGGCGACGAGGCCCTGCTGCGGGAGCTGTCCGAGGAGTGGGCGGCGGGCCCGGTGCCCGAGGAATGGAAGCCGAGCCGCAGCGAGGAGCTCTACGCCCGCCTCGAGTGGCTCACCCAGCGCAAGGAACTGCTGACCCTGGTCGCCCGCGAGCTGGAGGAGAGCGCCATCGGCGCCATGCTCAAGATGGCCCCGGAGGACCCGGACCGGCTCCTGGACGAGATCGCCGAGCAGCTGCTGGCCCAGGTCGACGAGCGCGAGAAGGAACTGGCCCGGCTGGTCGGCTAGGGCCGGACAGGTCCTGGGGCCTGTCCGGTGGGGGCTTCGGGTCGCCTGCCCGGTCGGGTAGCGTCGGGGGCATGAGTTTTGGATCTGGTGTGCCCACGGTCGAGGTCGGGGATCTCGCGGACGGAGACTTCCTGCTGGACGTCCGGGAGGACGACGAGTGGCAGGCGGGCCATGCCGCGGGGGCGCTGCACATCCCCATCAGTGAGTTCGTCGCTCGCTACGGCGAGCTGACCGAGGCGGCGCCGCAGGACGGCAGGGTCCATGTGATCTGCCGCTCCGGGGGCCGTTCGGCGCAGGTCACGATGTACCTGGTCCAGCAGGGCATCGACGCCGTGAACGTCGACGGTGGCATGCAGGTCTGGGCCGCCGCCGGCCGCCCGGTCGTGGACGACAAGGGCACCCCCGGCTTCGTGCTGTAGCCACCGCCAGGGGGACTCCCAGCTTCGTGCCGTAGCGATCAGCGAGGGTTCACGCCCCCTGCAGCCACCGGCAGGGGGTTCGCGCCCGCGCTCGCATCCGCCGAGTGGCGTTCACCACCGCTGCCCGGGGCTTGCCCAGGCCTGGAGAAGCGAGGACGCGCCTGGAGAGGCGAGGGCGTGTCGCGGGCATGGGCGTTCAGCCCAGGGGATGGGCCGCGAGCAGATCCCCCAGTGCTTCCTCGTGCGCCGCCGCCGGTCCCAGCGACAGTTCAAGCTGCTTGGCCCAGGCGTGGTACCGGTGCAGCGGGTAGTCGACGTCGGCGCCGAACCCCCCGTGCAGATGCTGCGCGGTCTGCACGACCCGTCGTACGCCTTCCGATGCCCAGATCTTGGCGACGGCCACGTCCCCGGACGCCGGAAGGGCACCCCCCGCCCCCGTACTGATCCGCCACGCGGCCTGCCACAGCGTCGCCTCCATCGCCCGCAGGTCGATATAGCGGTCGGCGGCCTGCACGGCGACGGCCTGGAACGTGGCGACCGGGAACCCGAACTGCTCCCGCTTGCCCGTGTACGCGCTGGTCATCGCGAGCACCCGCTCACCGAGCCCGAGCGCCAGCGCGCACGTCCCGGTGGCCAACAGCTCCCGCAGCCACTCCCACGCCCCGTCCGCGTCGATGACATCCCGGGCGGTGATCCGCGCGGATTCCAGACGCAGCTCGCCGAGCCGTTCCCCGGTCGTGGAGATCTGCTCGCCGAGGACGACGCCCTCATGAACCCGGGGTACCAGCGCGAGGACGGTCCGGCCGGCGCCCGTGTGCGCGGGTACGACGGTGAAGTCGGCGTTCTCCGCCCACGGAACCGCCGTCTGCACCCCGTCCAGCACCCACGCGTCACCGTCCCGCCGTGCGGTCACGGCGAGTTCGGCCGGGTCGTGCCCGGTCCGCCCGTTCGCCGCGACGGTCAGCACGACCTCGCCCCGGCCCGCCCGCGCGAGCAGCTCCGCCTTCAACTCCTCGCCGCCGTACGCCTGTACGGCCACCGCCGCCGCACTGCTCTCCAGCAACGGCACCCGCGCGAGCACCTTCGCCGCCTCGCGCAGCACCAGGCACAGCGCGATCGCGTCCAGGCCCGCCCCGCCGTACTCCGCGGCGAGCAACAGACTCAACAGATCCGCGTCGGCGAGCTTCGTCCACAGTGCCCGGTCGAAGTCGTCGGCGACGGCGCCCGCGGTGATCGCGGGGCTGGGTACTCCGTCGGGCGCGACCCCGCCGAACACCGCCTTCGCCGCCTCGACCGCCGCCTGCTGCTCCTCGGTGAAGGTGAAGTCCACGTCCCTGTCCTCCCACGCACCGATCCACCGACCCGGCGGACACCGGATCTGACGGAGCGTCAAGATAGAACAGGTTCTACAAGAAGGGAACGGTCGGGCCGCGGAAGGCCTGGCGTCCAGACAGACCGAACGTTCGGTCTGTAGAACCACGCGGCGGGGCGGGCGGCCGTAGGGTGTCCACCGCTGTGGATAACCTCGGGGTCGCTGTTGTGTCGCTGTTGTGCCCGCTGTGCCGAATGGGGCTGTGCTGGGCGGTCCGGCCTGAGTACCGTTCCCGTGCGCACGCCGCGGTGTGGTGCGCGCGGGCGCCACGGCGCCGCGCGGTCCGGCGGCGGGAATCGGACCGGGATCGGGAATCGGGGCGGAATGGACGCGTACGACGAGGGCTCGAAGGCCCGGCATCTGCCGGACGGCCCTGACGGCTCCCTGCCCGAGGGCCCCGCCTCCGCCGGTTCCACCCCCGACAGCACCCTCTCCGCGGACCAGGAATCCGTCGGCCAGGAATCCGTCGGCCAGGAATCCGTCGGCCAGGAATCCACCGATCAGGAATCCACCGATCAGGAATCCGTTCCGCAGCACCACGATTCCCAGGCGCCCACTGCTCAGGCCCCCGGCCCCCAGGCACTCGGCCCCCAGGCACCCGCCGCCGATCCCCCCGTCCCCGTCCCCACCCCCACCGGCATAGCCTCCCTCCCCCTCCGCTCCCAGGTTGTCGCCGCGCTCGCCCTCGCGGTCGTCGCGGTTGTCGCCTGTGTGCACCTCGGCATGGTGTTCCTGCACGTCGCGCCCTCGAACACGGTCACCAAGCAGCACGGCCGGGCGATCGACGACTGGATCTACCCGGAGTTCGAGCAGAACTGGAAGCTCTTCGCCCCCAACCCGTTGCAGCAGAACATCGACGTCCAGGTCCGTGCGCAGGTCCGCGGCGCGGACGGTGGCATCACCGAGACCGGCTGGTACGACCTGTCCGCGCTGGACGGCGCGGCGATCGACGGCAATCTGCTGCCGAGCCACACCCAGCAGAACGAACTGCGCCGGGCCTGGGACTTCTACATCGGCACGCACGACAACGACAACCGCCCGGTGGGCCTGCGCGGCGACCTCTCCCAGCGCTATCTGCGCCGGATCGTCGTGCTGCGTCTCGACCGTGAGGGGGCCGGCGGCAAGGGCGCCGTCGTCGAAAGCGTCCAGGTCCGTTCCCGTACCACCAACGTGCCGCCCCCGAAATGGAGCGAGGAGCAGGTGTCCGACACGCCCGTCCTGCGCGAGCTGCCCTGGTGGACCGTTCCCGAGGAGGACGTGACGGACGCGCGGACGGAGGCGAGCGCCGGATGAACCGCATCGCAGTGTCGATCTCGCGCGGCATCGCCCGGGTCACCGACGCCGCCCTCGGCCCGTACCAGACGGCCGTGATCCGCATCGGCTTCGCCGCCACCTGGCTGCTGTTCCTGCTGCGCGAGTTCCCGCACCGCCAGGAGATGTACGGCCCCGACGGACCGTGGAAGTGGGACCTCGCCCAGCGGCTCGTCGCGGACAACCACGCCTTCACGATCCTGATGTGGTCCGACAGCCAGGTGTGGTTCGAGACCGTCTACGCCCTGGCCGTCCTCTCCGCTCTCCTGCTGCTGGTGGGCTGGCGGACCCGCACGATGTCCGTGCTCTTCATGGTCGGCGTGCTCTCGCTGCAGAACCGCAGCATCTTCATGGGGGACGGCGGCGACAACGTCATCCACCTCATGGCGATCTATCTGGTGTTCACGCGGTGTGGACAGGTGTGGTCGCTGGACGCCCGGCGGGCCCGGCTCACGCGGGAGGCACGCGCGCGTGGGGACCTCCCACGGGCCGGGGCCCAGGACCGGGTCGGTCTCGTCCTGTGGGCGGCGCTCGGTCTGCTGCTGGCCGCGGCGACGGGCGCGGGGCGGCTCAGCCCCGGCTGGCTGGCGATCTTCTGGGGGCTGTGGGCGGTCCAGGCGCTGTGGTGGGCCGTCGGCCGCCTGGGACGCACCGCGGAGCCTCGGATCCTGCTCGACGTCATCGCCAACGCCGTGCACAACGCGGCCCTGCTCGTGATCATGGCCGAGGCGTGTCTGATCTACGCGACCGCCGGCTGGTACAAGATCCAGGGCTCGCGCTGGCAGGACGGCACGGCCGTCTACTACCCGCTCCACCTGGACTACTTCTCTCCCTGGCCCGCCCTGTCCGACCTGCTGGCCTCACACGGCACGATCGTGATGCTGGTGACCTACGGGACGGTCGCCGTGCAGGTCGCCTTCCCCTTCACCCTGATCAACCGGCGCGTCAAGAACGTCCTGCTGGCCGCCATGATGACCGAGCACGCCGTGATCGCCGTGGTCCTCGGGCTGCCCTTCTTCTCGCTCGCGATGATCGCCGCCGACGCGGTGTTCCTGCCGACGTCGTTCCTGCGGCGCCTCGGCGGATGGGCGGCACGCGCGCGTGGACGACTGTTTCCGCCAGGCGCCCGCAAGCTCCCGGGCCAGCGCGCTCAGGGGCCGCGCACCCCGGAGCCGGCCGAGGACCCGCACGTAGGCTTCACCGCATGAAGGACCCCGCAAGCGACCCCACGGACCGTGTGCAGGACCCGGTGGGCGACCGCCGGCAGGACCACGACCCCGTGAGCGCCTGGCACCGCCTCGCCGACATCTCCGTCCTACTCGACGGCTTCCACGCCCTCAAGCACGCCGTGCGCTTCCGGGCCGAGGTCCTGGTGGCGGTCACCAGCGACCGGCAGGCGGCGCTCGCCCTCACCGACGAGCTGGCCCCGGACGTACGCGACGCCCTGGACGCCCTCCTGGTGGAGGTCCCGGAGGCCACGTACCGCTCCCTCGTCCCGCGTCCGCACCCGACCGCGGTGGCCGCGTTGGCGGTACGTCCCTCCCGTGAGGCCAATCTGCGGGCGCTGGCCCGCACACCCCGCACCGCCCCCGTGGTCGTCCTCGACCATCCGCGCAACCTCGGGAACGCCGGCGCCGTGATCCGCCTGGCGGCCGGCTTCGGCGCGACCGGCGTCGTCACCACGGGCACGCTCGACCCCTGGCACCCCACGGTGGTGCGGGGCGGGGCGGGCCTGCACTTCGCGACCGCCGTGGAGCGGCTGACGGTGGCCGAGCTGCCGTCCGGGCCGGTGTTCGCCCTCGACCCGGACGGCGACGACATCCGGGGACTGAAGCTCCCGGACGACGCCGTGCTCGCATTCGGCTCCGAGCGCAGCGGCCTTTCCGCCGACCTGCGCGCGCGTGCCGACCACCTGGTGTCGCTCCCGATGCGCCCCCAGGTCTCCAGCTACAACCTGGCGACGAGCGTGGCCATGACCCTGTTCCACTGGAGCGCCCCGCAAGGGGGCTAGGGCCTGTCCGGCGGATCTTGCCGCAGACGTGGGGCTTGGGGCCTGTCCGGCGGATCTTGCCGCAGACGCGGGGCCTGGGAGCTGTCCGGCGGAGCAGGTCCTAGCGCCGGACCTCCACCACCCGGAACCGGTTGGCCACGAAGCCCCCGTCGCACAGCGCGGCGTTCGCCGCCGGGTTGCCGCCCGACCCGTGGAAGTCCGAGAACGCGGCCGTCTGGTTGACGTACACGCCGCCCGTCAGATTCAGGGACAGCTGGGCACACTCCTCCAGACAGGCCTCCCGCACGGCCTCCTCGACGGCCTCGTCGGTGGTGTACGCCCCGACGGTCATCGCCCCCTTCTCCCGGACGGTCCGCCGCAGCAGCTCCACCGCGTCCCCTGCCGAGTCGACCGCGACCGCGAAGGACACCGGTCCGAAGCACTCGTTCATGTAGGCGGCCTCGTCGTCGGCACCCTCCCAGTACTTCCGGGCACCGTCGAGCTTGACGATCACCGGAGTGCGGACGACCGCGTCCGGGAACTCCGGGTTGCCGACCTCACGCGACGTGAGGGCGACCTCGCCGAGCCCTGCTGCGGCCTCCAGACGCGCCTTGACATCCGGGTTCACGATCGCGCCCAGCAGCCCGTTGGCACGCGCGTCGTCCCCGAGGAGTCCGTCGACCGACCGGGCGAGGTCGGCGACCACCTCGTCGTACGACTTGGTGCCCTCCTCGGTGCGGATGCCGTCGCGGGGGATGAGGAGGTTCTGCGGGGTCGTGCACATCTGGCCGCTGTACAGGGACAAGGAGAAGGCCAGGTTGGACAGCATCCCCTTGTAGTCGTCGGTCGACTCCACGATCACCGTGTTGACGCCGGCCTTCTCCGTGTAGACCTGCGCCTGGCGGGCGTGGGTCTCCAGCCAGTCGCCGAACGCCGTCGACCCGGTGTAGTCGATGATCCGGATCTCGGGGCGCACGGCCAGGGTCTTGGCGATGCCCTCCCCGGGCCGCTCGGCGGCCAGCGCCACCAGGTTCGGGTCGAAGCCCGCCTCGGCGAGCACCTCGCGCGCGACCTGCACGGTGAGCGCGAGCGGCAGCACCGCGCGCGGGTGCGGCTTGACGAGCACGGCGTTACCGGTGGCCAGGGAGGCGAACAGGCCCGGATAGCCGTTCCACGTCGGGAAGGTGTTGCAGCCGATCATCAGCGAGATGCCGCGCGGCACCGGCGTGAACTGCTTGGTCATCGCGAGCGGGTCGCGCTTGCCCTGGGGCTTGGTCCACTCCGCGGTGTCGGGCGTGCGGACCTGCTCCACATACGCGTACGCCACCGCCTCCAGGCCGCGGTCCTGCGCGTGCGGGCCGCCCGCCTGGAACGCCATCATGAAGGCCTGGCCGCTGGTGTGCATGACCGCGTGCGCGAACTCGTGCGTGCGGTCGGCGATCCGCTTGAGGATCTCCAGACAGACCATCGCGCGCATCTCCGCGCCCGCGTCGCGCCAGGCCCGCTGTCCGGTCCGCATGGCGGTCAGCAGCACGTCGACGTCCGCGTGCGGATAGGTGACGCCCAGCTCGATGCCGTACGGGGAGATCTCGCCGCCCACCCAGTCGTCGGTGCCGGGCTGGCCGAGGTCGAGGCGGCTGCCGAGGAGGGCGTCGAAGGCGGCCTTGCCCTCGGCCATGCTCAGGCTGCCGTTCTCCCCGTAGGCCTTCGGGTGCTCGGGGTGTGGGGACCAGTACGCGCGCGTACGGATCGCTTCCAGTGCCTGGTCGAGCGTGGGCCGGTGCTGGGCGGTCAGCTCGTGCGCGGTCAGTTCGGCGGCCATGCGGGACCATCTCCTCGTCTCAAGAACTCTTCGCTGAGCTCATGACCTGGGCAGAAATAGCCGGACAGAGTTAGAGTAACCGAACGATCGGTCGGGACAAGGGGGTCCGCCGCATCTGTGGAAAACCCCGTGCGGGAGGATCGCGCACATGACAGGACTCGACCTCAGCAGCCCCGTGGCCGTCGTCGGCACCGGCACCATGGGCCAGGGCATCGCCCAGGTCGCGCTCGTCGCGGGCCACCCCGTGCGGCTCTACGACACGGTTCCCGGGCGTGCCGACGCGGCGGCCGAAGCGATCGGCGCGCGCCTCGACCGGCTCGTCGAGAAGGACCGGCTCGCCGCCGCCGACCGGGACGCTGCACGCGCCCGGCTGCACCCCGCGCACAGCCTCGCCGAGCTCGCGGACTGCGCGCTCGTCGTCGAGGCGGTGCTCGAACAACTCGAAGCGAAACAGCAGCTGTTCCGCGAGCTCGAGGACATTGTCGAGCACGACTGTCTGCTCGCCACCAACACCTCCTCGTTGTCCGTCACGGCCATCGGCGGCGCCCTGCGCAACCCCGGTCGGCTGGTCGGACTGCACTTCTTCAACCCGGCGCCGCTGCTGCCGCTGGTGGAGGTCGTCTCCGGGTACGCGAGCGACTTCTCGTCGGCCACGCGCGCGTACGAGACGGCACGCGCCTGGGGCAAGACGCCGGTCGCCTGCGCCGACACCCCCGGCTTCATCGTCAACCGCATCGCCCGGCCCTTCTACGCCGAGGCCTTCGCGGTGTACGAGGCGCAGGCCGCCGACCCCGCGACGATCGACGCCATCCTGCGCGAGTCCGGCGGCTTCCGGATGGGGGCCTTCGAGCTGACCGACCTGATCGGCCAGGACGTCAACGAGTCCGTGACGCACTCCGTGTGGCAGTCCTTCTTCCAGGACGTGCGCTTCACGCCCTCGCTCGCCCAGCGGCGGCTCGTCGAGTCCGGCCGGCTCGGGCGCAAGACGGGGCATGGCTGGTACGACCACGGGGCCGACGCCGAGCGGCCGGAGCCGCACACCGCGGAGAAGGCGCAGGCACCCGCGTACGTCGTCGCCGAGGGTGATCTGGGTCCGGCCGCCGAACTGCTCACGCTGATCCGCGAGGCGGGCATCCAGGTCCGCGAGGACGAGGAGGACCACGGGACCCGCCTGGTGCTGCCCAGCGGCGGCCAGCTGGTCCTCGCCGACGGCCAGACGTCGGTCGAGTTCCGCGACGTCGTCTACTTCGACCTGGCGCTCGACTACCGCCGGGCGACCAGGATCGCCCTCTCCGCCTCCCAGGACACCGCCCCGCAGACCCTCTCCGAGGCCGTCGGCCTGTTCCAGGCGCTGGGCAAGACCGTCAGTGTCATCGGGGACGTGCCCGGCATGATCGTCGCCCGGACCGTGGCGAGGATCGTCGACCTGGCGCACGACGCCGTCGCCAAGGGCGTCGCCACCGAGGAGGACATCGACACCGCGATGCGGCTCGGGGTCAACTACCCCCTGGGCCCCTTCGAATGGAGCCGCAGGCTCGGCCGGAGCTGGGCCTGCTCCCTTCTGGACGACCTGCACCAGCGCGATCCCTCCGGGCGCTACGCGCCCTCTCTCGCGCTCTACCGCCACGCGTACGCCACCGAGAAGCGCGAGGGAACCTCATGACCACCGCCAAGCGCGACACGTACACCCCGGAGAGCCTGCTCTCCGTCGCCGTCCAGGTCTTCAACGAGCGCGGCTACGACGGCACCTCCATGGAGCACCTCTCCAAGGCGGCCGGCATCTCGAAGTCGTCGATATACCACCACGTCACGGGCAAGGAGGAGCTGCTGCGCCGCGCCGTCTGCCGGGCCCTGGACGGCCTCTTCGGCATCCTCGACGAGGAGCACGCGCGCGTGGGGCGTGCGGTGGAGCGCCTGGAGTACGTCGTACGCCGCATGGTCGAGGTACTCACCGCGGAACTCCCGTACGTGACCCTGTTGCTGCGCGTGCGCGGCAACACGGACACCGAGCGCTGGGCCCTGGAGCGGCGCCGCGAGTTCGACCACCAGGTGGCCGAACTCCTGAAGGCGGCGGCCGCCGACGGGGACGTACGCGGCGACATCGAGGTCCGCCTCGCGACCCGCCTGGTCTTCGGAATGATCAACTCACTCGTCGAGTGGTACCGCCCCGACAGCCGAGGCATGGGCGAACGCGAGGTCGCCGACGCGGTGGCGCAACTGGTCTTCAGCGGCCTCAGAGAGGAACGCTGACCCTCCGCCCCTCAACTGCCCACCCGCGTCCCCGCCCCCCGACCCCAGGCCAAGCCCCCACTCCCACCCGCACCCCTCCGGCCCTCCGGCCCTCCCACCCGCACCCCTCCGGCCCGCACCCCTCCGGCCCTCCGGCCAAGGCTCTCCGGCCCGCGGACCTTGAGGCTCCGGTCCACCGGTCCCGGCCCGTCGGCTCTCAGCCCCCGACTCTCCGACCCGGGCCCTCGGGCTCTGGGCCGCCGGCTCTGCCCTCCGGCCCGTGGGCTCTCAGCTCCGGGTCACCGGTCCAGGCCCACCGGTCCCGGCCCCTTCTGCCCGTGAGCCTTCCGACCTTGGCCCTCCGGCTCAGGGCTACGGGTCCAGGCTCATGCCCTCCCGCCGCCGGACTTGTGGCTCGCTCTGGCCCACCCAGGTTCGGGTGCCGGGCCAGGGGCCCTGGTCGTCGGCGGTCTGAGACAAGAACGTCAAACCCCGACCCGGGCGCTCGGCTCCGCGCCTCCTGCCACGGGCTTCCAGATCCTGGCTCCCCACCCCCGGGGCTCCCAGGCCCTGGCTCCCCCCCCCCGAGCTCCCAGGTCCCGGCTCTCCAACCCCCTGGGCTCCCGTTCCTGGCTCTGCGCCCCAGGCCCTGGTTCGGGCCTTCGGACCCGGGACGGGAGGTCCGAGCCGACGGGCTCCGGGGGACCGCGCCTCGGGGGCGGGCCCAGGTTCAGGACCGCCCCGGCCCCGGTCCCACGTCTCCCGCCGCCCGTCACCCCTCCGGCTCCAGATCCTCCTCCTCGAAGACCAGGAGTGTGCGGGTGCTGAGGACCTCGGGGATGGCCTGGAGGCGGGTGAGGACCAGTTCGCGGAGGGCCCTGTTGTCGGGGGTGTGCACCAGGAGCAGGACATCGAAGTCGCCGCCCACCAGGGCGATGTGGGAGGCGCCGGGCAGCACCCTGAGCTGCTCACGGACCGTGCGCCAGGAGTTCTGCACGATCTTGAGGGTGATGTACGCGGACGTGCCCTGCCCGGCGCGTTCGTGGTCGACGCGCGCCCCGAAGCCGCGGATCACACCGTCCTCGATGAGCCGGTTGATCCGCGCGTAGGCGTTGGCGCGGGACACATGGACCCGTTCGGCCACGGAGCGTATCGAGGCGCGGCCGTCCGCCTGGAGCATCTGCAGGATGTCCTGATCGATGGCGTCGAGCGGACGGGCGGGCGGCGGGACGGGGCCGGCCTCCGACGGCTCGGCCATTTGTTCAGGTGCCATGTCCCCCCGCCTCCCTACCATGGACGTACTGCGTCCATCTCAGGCTGTGCAGAACCGTTTGTCCACAGCCTGGCGCTGCCTGTAGCCAAAATGTGCCGACGACCGAACAATCGGTAGGTGAGGCGCCTCACACCCGTGCAGCGCCCAAGCCGCTCCCACGAGGAGGTGCCGTCATGACGGTCATGGAGCAGCGAGGCGCTTACCGGCCCACGCCGCCGCCCGCCTGGCAGCCCCGCACCGACCCCGCGCCGCTGCTGCCCGACGCGCTGCCCCACCGCGTCCTCGGCACCGAAGCCGCCGCGCAGGTCGACCCGGGCCTGCTGCGCCGTCTGTACGCGGAGCTGGTGCGCGGTCGTCGCTACAACGCGCAGGCCACCGCCCTCACCAAACAGGGCCGCCTCGCCGTCTACCCGTCCAGCACCGGCCAGGAGGCCTGCGAGGTCGCCGCCGCACTCGTCCTCGAGGAGCGCGACTGGCTCTTCCCGAGCTACCGCGACACGCTCGCCGCCGTCGCCCGCGGCCTCGACCCCGTCCAGGCCCTCACCCTCCTGCGCGGCGACTGGCACACCGGCTACGACCCCCACGAGCACCGCATCGCACCCCTGTGCACCCCCCTCGCCACCCAGCTCCCGCACGCCGTGGGCCTCGCGCACGCCGCCCGCCTCAAGGGCGACGACGTGGTCGCGCTCGCCCTGGTCGGCGACGGCGGCACCAGCGAGGGCGACTTCCACGAGGCGCTGAACTTCGCGGCGGTCTGGCAGGCCCCGGTCGTCTTCCTCGTCCAGAACAACGGCTTCGCCATCTCCGTCCCGCTCGCCAAGCAGACCGCCGCGCCCTCCCTGGCCCACAAGGCCGTGGGCTACGGAATGCCCGGCCGGCTGGTCGACGGCAACGACGCGGCGGCCGTGCACGAGGTCCTGAGCGACGCCGTGCGCCACGCGCGCGCGGGGGGCGGTCCGACGCTGGTCGAGGCCGTGACGTACCGCATGGAAGCCCACACGAACGCCGACGACGCCACCCGTTACCGCGGCGACTCCGAGGTCGAGACCTGGCGGGCGCACGACCCGATCGCCCTCCTGGAGCACGAGTTGACCGAACGCGGCCTGCTCGACGACGGCGGCATACGGGAGGCCCGCGAGGCCGCCGAGATCATGGCCGCCGACCTGCGCGCCCGCATGAACCAGGACCCGGTGCTCGACCCCATGGACCTCTTCGCCCACGTGTATGCCGAGCCCACACCACAACTGCGCGAGCAGGAGGCGCTGTTGCGCGCCGAGCTCGCGGCCGAGGCCGAGTCGGAGGGTACGGCCCGATGACCACCGTCGCGCTCAAACCCGCCACCATGGCGCAGGCCCTGACCCGCGCGCTCCGCGACGCCATGGCCGCCGACCCGACCGTCCACGTCATGGGCGAGGACGTCGGCACCCTGGGCGGCGTCTTCCGCGTCACCGACGGGCTCGCCAAGGAGTTCGGCGAGGACCGCTGCACGGACACCCCGCTCGCCGAGGCGGGCATCCTGGGGACGGCCGTCGGCATGGCCATGTACGGGCTCAGGCCGGTCGTGGAGATGCAGTTCGACGCGTTCGCCTACCCGGCGTTCGAGCAGCTGATCTCGCACGTGGCACGGATGCGCAACCGCACCCGCGGCGCCATGCCGCTCCCGATCACCATCCGGGTCCCGTACGGCGGCGGCATCGGCGGCGTCGAGCACCACAGCGACTCCTCCGAGGCGTACTACATGGCGACTCCGGGACTCCATGTCGTCACGCCCGCGACCGTCGCCGACGCCTACGGGCTGCTGCGCGCCGCCATCGCCTCCGACGACCCGGTCGTCTTCCTGGAGCCCAAGCGCCTGTACTGGTCGAAGGACTCCTGGAACCCCGACGAGCCGACGGCCGTCGACCCGATCGGCCGCGCGGTGGTGCGGCGCCCGGGCCGCAGCGCCACGCTCATCACGTACGGGCCGTCCGTGCCCGTCTGCCTGGAGGCGGCCGAGGCGGCGCGGGCCGAGGGCTGGGACCTCGAAGTCGTCGACCTGCGCTCGCTCGTGCCCTTCGACGACGAGACCGTGGCGGCATCGGTGCGGCGGACCGGACGCGCCGTCGTCGTGCACGAGGCCGGTGGTTACGGCGGCCCGGGCGGCGAGATCGCGGCCCGCGTCACCGAGCGCTGCTTCCACCACCTGGAGGCGCCGGTGCTGCGCGTCGCCGGATTCGACATCCCGTACCCGCCGCCGATGCTGGAGCGGCACCACCTGCCCGGCGTCGACCGGATCCTGGACGCCGTGGGGCGCCTGCAATGGGAGGCGGACAGCTGATGGCCCAGGTGCTCGAGTTCAAGCTCCCCGACCTCGGTGAGGGCCTCACCGAGGCGGAGATCGTCCGCTGGCTGGTGGAGGTCGGCGACGTCGTCGCCGTCGACCAGCCCGTCGTCGAGGTCGAGACGGCCAAGGCGATGGTCGAGGTCCCCTGCCCCTACGGAGGAGTGGTCACCGCACGCTTCGGCGAGGAGGGCACGGAACTGCCCGTGGGCTCCCCCCTGTTGACCGTCGCGGTCGGCGCTCCGTCCTCCGGCGAAGAGACCGAGGGCTCCGGCAACGTGCTGGTGGGGTACGGCACCGGGGCGCCGCCGGCGCGGCGCAGAAGGGTACGGCCGCCCGCCGGGTCAACCACACCGCCCGGGGCGCACACGCAGACCCGGCCCGCGCACCCCGCCGCCGACGACCACCGGGGCGCCCCGGCGCGCGAGCCCGGGCCGGTCCGCGACCACATCGCGGCGGCGGTACGCGCCGACGGCCCCGTACCGGTGATCTCCCCGCTCGTCCGCAGGCTCGCCCGGGAGAACGGCCTGGACCTGCGGACCCTGGTGGGATCCGGCCCCGACGGGCTGATCCTGCGGTCGGACGTGGAGCACGCGTTGCGCTCGGCCGGCACCCCGGTCCGGCAGCCGGAAACCCCGCTCGACCCGCACACCCCCGAACCCACCCCCGTGGCCCCCGCACCTGCCACGGCCGGCACCCGTATCCCCCTCCGCGGCATCCGCGGCACGGTCGCCGACAAACTCTCCCGCAGCCGTCGCGAGATCCCCGACGCGACCTGCTGGGTGGACGCCGACGCGACGGAACTCCTGCACGCGCGCAGGGCGATGAACGCCGCCGGAGGTCCCAAGATCTCCCTGCTGGCGCTGCTCGCCCGCATCTGCACCGCCGCACTGGCCCGCTACCCGGAGCTCAACTCCACGGTCGACACGGAAGCCCGCGAGATCGTCCGCCTCGACCACATCCACCTGGGCTTCGCGGCACAGACCGAGCGCGGTCTCGTCGTCCCCGTCGTCCGGGACGCCCACACGCGCGACGCGGAATCGCTGAGCGCGGAGTTCGCCCGGCTGACCGAGGCCGCACGCACCGGCACGCTGACACCCACGCAACTCACGGGCGGCACCTTCACGTTGAACAACTACGGAGTGTTCGGCGTCGACGGCTCCACACCGATCATCAACCACCCCGAGGCCGCCATGCTCGGCGTCGGCCGGATCGTCCCCAAGCCCTGGGTGTACGAGGGCGAGCTGGCCGTGCGCCAGGTCGTCCAGCTCTCGCTCACCTTCGACCACCGGGTGTGCGACGGCGGCACGGCGGGCGGCTTCCTGCGCCATGTGGCGGACTGCGTCGAACAGCCGGCGGTGCTCCTGCGTTCCCTGTGATCGCGGCGGCACGCATACTCGGGGGATGACCGCGTACGAGCCACCGGGCACCCCCGGCCCCGCCGCCCCGTACGACGCCGTCGTCCTCGCGGGCGGCGCCGCCCGCCGGCTCGGCGGAGCGGACAAGCCCGGTCTGCGCGTGGGCGGGCGCCCGCTGCTCGACCGGGTGCTCACCGCCTGCGCCACCGCCACCACCACGGTGGTCGTCGCCGAGCCCAGGGAGACGGCGCGCCCCGTGCAGTGGGCGCGCGAGGAGCCGCCCGGCGGGGGGCCGCTCGCCGCGCTCGACGCCGGTCTGCGGCACGTTTCGGCGGAACACGTCGTGGTGCTCTCCGCCGACCTGCCGTTCCTGGACGAGTCGACGGTACGGCGCCTGCTGGACGCGCTGCGGACGGGCGACGCCCCCCAGGGTCCGGCGCGGCCCGACGGCGTGCTGCTCACCGACCCCGACGGCCGCGACCAGCCGCTCGTGGCCGCCTATCGCGCGGATGCCGTGCGCCGTGAGCTGGCGGCGCTCGCCGTCGCCCACGGCGGAGTCACCGGGCTGCCGCTGCGGCGGCTCACCGCCGCGCTCGACCTCACCCGCATCTCCGACCCCGTCGCGTCCTTCGACTGCGACACCTGGGACGACATCGCCGCCGCCCGGGCCCGCATCAGGGAGCATGGGAACGTGTTGGATGAATGGATTTCCGCAGTCAAGGACGAGCTGGGCATCGACCTGGACGTCGACACCGGTGGCCTGCTCGACGTGGCCCGCGACGCCGCGCACAGTGTGGCCCGGCCCGCGGCGCCGCTGACCACGTTCCTCGTGGGATACGCCGCCGCACAGGCCGGGGGAGGCCCCGAGGCCGTCGCGGAGGCATCCCGCAAGGCCGCGGCGCTCGCGCTCCGCTGGGCGGCCGAGGACACCCCCGACGCCAAGTCGACCTCGGACGCCAAGCCGACCCCCGACGCCGGATGAACGCGCCCCGGGCCCGGCCCCTCGATCAGGACGCCGACGATCTCGACGTGGAGGAGGCCCTGGCCTTGGTCAAGGACCCCCGAGGCGCGTCCGACTCCCGGCACGGCCACGGCACCCCCGCGGTCCCCGCGCCCCCATCGGAGGGCGAGAGCCGCACCCACGCCCCCGACAGCGCCAAGGGCAAGGGCGACGGGCACAGGGCCACCCCCTGGCCCCAGGCCCGTACGACCGCCGAGCGGGCCGCCCGTTCCGTCCCGCGGCGCGCCCCCGTCTCCGTGTCCCTGGACGCGGCCCTCGGTCTGGTCCTCGCCGCCCCGCTCGCCGCGCTCACCGACCTCCCCTCCTTCGACACCTCCGCGATGGACGGCTATGCGGTAGCCGGACCCGGCCCCTGGGACCTCCGCGAGGAGCGGGTACTCGCGGGCCACGCGAAGCCGGAGCCGCTCATCGACGGCGAGGCGATGCGGATCGCCACCGGCGCGCGCATCCCGCAGGACGCCACCGCCGTGCTGCGCAGCGAGCACGGGCGCCTCGACGACAAGGGGCGGCTGCACGCCACCCGGGAGGCCGTGCACGGGCAGGACATCCGGCCCCGTGGCCAGGAGTGCCGCAGCGGCGACCAGCTCCTGCCGGCCGGCGCCCTGGTCACCCCCGCCGTGCTGGGTCTCGCCGCGGCCGCCGGATACGACATCCTCACCGTGATTCCCCGCCCCCGCGCCGAAGTCCTCGTCCTCGGTGACGAATTGCTCACCGAGGGGCTCCCCCAGGAGGGCCTGATCCGGGACGCGCTCGGGCCGATGCTGCCGCCCTGGCTGCGCTCGCTCGGTGCCGAGGTCCTCGCGGTACGCAGGCTGGGCGACGATGCCAAGGCCCTGCACAAGGCGATCACCCGCTCCGACGCCGACCTGATCGTCACGACCGGGGGCACCGCCTCGGGCCCCGTCGACCACGTCCACCCCACCCTGAGCCGCATCGGCGCCCAACTCCTCGTGGACGGCGTCAAGGTCCGCCCGGGTCACCCCATGGTCCTGGCCCGCACCAAGGAGAACCAGCACCTCGTCGGGCTGCCCGGCAACCCCCTGGCGGCCGTCTCCGGCCTGCTGACGCTCGCCGAGCCCCTCCTGCGCGTCCTGGCAGGTCGGGCGGCCCCGGAGCCGTACACGCTGCCCCTCGGGGACGCGGTCCACGGGCACCCGTACGACACCCGGCTCATCCCCGTCGTGGTGCGTGCCGACCGGGCCGTGCCGCTGCACTACAACGGTCCGGCCATGCTGCGGGGCATCGCGGCGTCCGACGCCCTCGCGGTCGTACCACCCGGCGGCGCTCGTCCGGGCCAGGAGCTGGAACTCCTCGATCTACCCTGGGCGTTGGCCGGTATGGGGAATGCCTGAGATGAGCGGGGGCATGAACCGGACGGTGAGCCGGATCGGGGAGTGTTTCACGTGAAACTGCCGGGCCATGATGCGATCGCCTGCTAAGCGGACGAGCATCTCGTGACCCACCGGGTGAGACTCCCGAGAAAAGTGGTGGAACGCCCCATCCGCCAGGTCGTCAAACGCCTGGCGATGGCCTTGTTCGTGCTAGCCGCGACCGCCTTCATCGTCTGGGTCGACCGCGACGGCTACCACGACAACGCGGGTGACGGCGTCGACTTCCTCGACTCCCTCTACTACGCGACCGTCACCCTCTCGACCACCGGATACGGCGACATCACCCCGGTCAGCGACGCCGCCCGACTCACCAACATCTTCGGTCAACGTTTTGTCAGATGTGCCACAGCAACGCTTCAGCTCGGGTACGTGGCCCGGCTGATAGTGATGAGACGGTCCCCGAGCTTGAGTTTCCCGAGCCAGGGATCCGTGTAGTCCAGCACCTTCTTGTCGCGTACGACTGCCACGACAGGATCCGCGCACTCTCGTGGTGACTGCCCCACCTCGTCCTGCGACACGGGGCGTTCTGTGAGGTCCAACCCGCTGCCCTGGGTCATGAGGTCTTCAAGCGTCCGGGCCGCAGCGGGGCTGACCACCGAGACCCCGAGCAAGCGGCCGGCTGCGCTGGAACTCGTGATCACGGCGTCCGCGCCGCTCTGCTTCAGCAGCGGCACGTTCTCGTCTTCCCGGATCGACGCGACGATCGTGGCACGCTTGGTGAGCTGGCGCGCGGTGAGGGTGATGAGCGTGGCCGTCTCGTCGCGATGCGGAGCGATGATCACTTTAGAGGCGTTCTGCACTGATGCCTTACGCAGGGTCTCGGAACGAGTCGCATCACCGACAACCGAAACCAAGCCGTCGTCGCCGGCAGCACGTGCTGTCTCGTGCTGTGAGTCGACGATGACGATCTTCTCCTTGGCGATGCCCTGGCCCAGCAGCGTTTCGATGGCCTTACGGCCCTTGGTGCCGTAACCGACGACAACCACGTGATCACGAATCTGGGCGCGCCACCGGTGAATGCGCACTTCCTGCCGGGTGCGCTCGGTGAGGACCTCAAGCGTGGTGCCGACCAGGATGATCAGGAACAGCACGCGCAGTGGCGTAATCACGAAGATGTTGGTGAGCCGGGCACTGTCGCTGACCGGGGTGATGTCGCCGTACCCGGTGGTGGAGAGGGTGACCGTCGCGTAGTACGCGGCGTCGAGAAGGTTGACCGGGCTGCCGGAGTTGTCGTTGTAGCCGTCGCGGTCGAGCCAGACGACAAGCGTCGTGAGGGCCAGGACCAGCACGGCCAGAGCAAAACGACGCAGCGCTTGCCGGAGAGGCGGCGCAGCATTTTCGACGGGCACCGTGATTGAACGGCTGGCTTCGGTCTCATCCCGAGCCTCCGTGCGTGACCGATGCCAGAGCGAACGGAGGATCGGGTGCCTTGCGGCCGTCGGCCGTGCCTGTCTGTCCTTCATCGCTCGCCCCCTGCTGCGCGGTCATCCGGTGTGTCATCACTATGGTTCCGGATTGGCTGCGGGCGGTGCTTCTCGCCCCGCCCGTCGGCGTCGGTGCTGTCTTCCCAGACACCGTCGCCGGGCCCCGGAGGCGCTTCGCTGATCGTCTCCGAGTGGACGGGTCTGAGGCCAGTTCCACGCGTGATGAACGCCGTCGTCTTTGAGGCGGCAGTCGCGGAGGATCTTCCGCCGGTGGGCGACGGCGAAGACCGCACGGGGTTGCCCGGCTCGTCCGTACGGCCCCATGTACGGGGAGTCGTACGGGCACGAGGCGATCACGGCACTTAGCTTCTGTCGCGGCGATCATCAGCGCCGCGGCGGTCCCGTATGTCCATGCCAGGGCATCGATCGCTGCCTTCATCCGGAGCACGCCAATACACCTCGGTGTGGTGCATTGCAGGAGGTCTGCATGTCGGGAATCACGGTACGGGGGGCATCGGAGCAGGGAAGCAAGGAGCGAAGTCGCGAGGGCACGGGTGCGTGGTGGGTGTTGGCGCGGACCTGGGTGGCGGGACTTGCGGTCCTAACCGGCATGGTCGTCCCGATCGCCGTGGCCACGCCCGCCGCCGCGCAGACGGGCACCTTCACCTACGCCAGCAACTTCGGCTCGGACAGCGTGTCGGTCATCGACACCGCCACCAACACCGTCACCGCCACCGTCCCCGTGGGCGACGGCCCCTTCGACGTGGCGGTCACTCCGGACGGCACCCGTGCCTACGTCGCCAACAACAACTCGGACAGCGTGTCGGTGATCGACACCGCCACCAACACCGTCATCGCCACCGTCCCCGTCGGCGACAGCCCGCGCGGTGTGGCGATCACCCCCGACGGCACCCGCGCCTACGTTGCCAACCTCGGCTCCGACGACGTGTCCGTGATCGACACCGCCACCAACACCGTCATCGGGGGTCCCATCCCCGTCGGCAACGGTCCCCGCAGCGTGGCGATCACGCCGGACGGCGCCCGTGCCTACGTGGTCAACACCATCTCGGACAGCGTGTCGGTGATCGACACCGCCACCAACACCGTCATCGCCACCGTCCCCGTCGGCGCCAACCCCGTCGGCGTGGCGATCACCCCCGACGGCACCCGCGCCTACGTCGCCAACACCAGCTCGGGCAGCGTGTCCGTGATCGTCACCGCCACCAACACCGTCACCACTAACATCCTCTCCGGCCTTGCCCCCATCGGCCTGGCGATCACC
>NZ_JAGXJM010000583.1:0-239 GCF_019091445.1 Streptomyces sp. GbtcB7 | reverse complement strand
CCGGCAGCGGGCCGCGCAGGACGATGGCCCGTCCGGCGAACGGCAGCACCACGTGAGCGGCCACGGCGAAGACGGCGAGCACGAGGCCCGCCGTCATGGAGCCGGGTCCCCGTACCTGCGCCACATAGACGTAGAGGAAGGGGAGGGTAAGGCCGAGCCGGAAGGTTCCGGGGGCGTTGCCCACGTGGTCCGGCGCCACCGCTGCCCCCATCGCCCGGGTCACTTCCACCTGCCTGGTC
>NZ_JAGXJM010000582.1:0-239 GCF_019091445.1 Streptomyces sp. GbtcB7 | reverse complement strand
CTTGGCCATCTCGCCCTCCACCAGCAGGGCCCGCCAGGCGAGCTGGTAGCGCACGAGCGCGGGCAGCCGGGGATCCTCGCCCGCGGCGGCGAGGGCCTGCGGGAAGACCGCGGCGACCTCGGCCATGGCCTGCCCCGCCGCGTCGATGTCGACCCTCCAGGCGCGGCCGCGGACCGCAGGCGCCGAGACCCGGCGGAGCGCGTCGCGGGCGAGGTCCCGCGCGGGGTCCGGCTCCCCGG
>NZ_JAGXJM010000581.1:0-239 GCF_019091445.1 Streptomyces sp. GbtcB7 | reverse complement strand
GACACCCCCGACTCCCCCAGGACCACGGCAGAGCGCTGTTCGTACCTCCGGTACACGGTGACGTGCAGGGCCGTCACCACACCAGCCACCACCACCCGCACCGGCACCTGGGCCCACCACACCCCCGTCGCCGGCTCCGGCAGCCGTACGCCGAGGGCCAGCAGCCCCCCGTACACACCGAGCATCGCGGTGAGGGGCCACAGGAAGGCGGGCATGGGCACGCCGGTGGCCGCGGCGAC
>NZ_JAGXJM010000580.1:0-239 GCF_019091445.1 Streptomyces sp. GbtcB7 | reverse complement strand
TGTTTCTCCTCGGCGCAGATGATGGAGACGTTGGCAGCTTAGAGGTTGCTGTAATGGCCGTTCTGGTTGCGCCCGCTCAACGAGTCGGATAGCTGCATCAATACCTTGCCGTCACCGCTGAACGCCTGGTCCAGGCCCTCCGTCAGGTACTCCCAGAAGTCCTTGGAGGAGAGCGCCTGCGCGATGCCGTTGGGGGCCTCGTTCTGGGTGAGCTGGGGGGGGAAGTCACCGGGGATGGG
>NZ_JAGXJM010000579.1:0-239 GCF_019091445.1 Streptomyces sp. GbtcB7 | reverse complement strand
CGTGTCCTCCGGCCGGTGCCCGAGGTCGGGCCCGGCGACGCCGGTGAGCTGCTGCATCGCGGCCGCGGTCAGGCCCACCTTGTGTCCGGCGACAGTGGCCCCGTCGGCCAGGCGCCGGGCGATGTTGTCCTGCTGGGCGGCGTAGGCGTCGGCGAGGACCATGCTGGGCAACAGTGTCGACAGCGGGTCGATAGGTGCCACATGATGTGCTGCCTCGCGCAGCAGCCGGCCGGCTCCCG
>NZ_JAGXJM010000578.1:0-239 GCF_019091445.1 Streptomyces sp. GbtcB7 | reverse complement strand
TCACCGCCCGATCATCGCAAGACCGGCGAGGGCCCCCTGTTCACCGCGCCCGACATGACGCTTGCGTGGAGTCCCCTTTGCACCCGCGGGAGCCCGGAGCACCGGGCTGAGAGGGCGCTGACCCCCGTCTTAGCGATGTTTCACGTGGGACGAGTGATGTTTCACAAGGGACGACGGCAGACGGAAACCGCTGCGTCGACCGCCGAACCTGTTACCGGGTAATGCCGGCGTAGGGAGTA
>NZ_JAGXJM010000577.1:0-239 GCF_019091445.1 Streptomyces sp. GbtcB7 | reverse complement strand
CCGAACAGGGCCCGGCCCCCGAAGAGATGGTTGGGCAGGCCCACCAGCGCCCCCCCCCAGCCGTACGCCAGGACCCACGCGCCGAGGACCGCGCCCTGCACACTCAGGCTGTGCTTGGTGTTGTAGAGCACGTAGTAGACGCGGGAGACCTGCTGGTCGGGGCTGCGGTGGTAGGCGAGCGTGCCCGGCAGATAGCCGATGACGTCGACATAGACGTACAGGACGACGGCGACCCACCC
>NZ_JAGXJM010000576.1:0-239 GCF_019091445.1 Streptomyces sp. GbtcB7 | reverse complement strand
AACCGGCGAGCAGCCGCAGCACGCTGGGCACGTGGTCGGAGCGCAGCCGCTCGCTCGTCCAGACGTCCGGGAAGGTCCTGAGGGTCGTGCGCAGCGGTGGCCAGTACACGTTCGTACTGCCGTCGGTCGCCAGCCACCAGACCGCGACGAGCAGCGCGGGCAACGCGACGTCGGAGAGCAGCCGCAGCAGGAAGGGCCTCACACCGTCACCTCCCCGCGCACCGTCTGGTGCCAGGCCA
>NZ_JAGXJM010000575.1:0-239 GCF_019091445.1 Streptomyces sp. GbtcB7 | reverse complement strand
AAAAGTATCTCTTGCTTGCATCTTTGAGTATAACATATAAATGTAACAGAGTAAATATTGATCGGGTAAATATAATAGATGCTGTCATTCCACAAGTCTCTTGATTGTGACATCGTGAAGTTTAATGTTATCAATACAACTAGGCAATTTATTGGGTGTACTTGCATACATACAGAGATATGTTGTGTGTCTTTGAGGGAGACATTCATGTGTATTCCTGCATCCTACTTGCATTTCTG
>NZ_JAGXJM010000574.1:0-239 GCF_019091445.1 Streptomyces sp. GbtcB7 | reverse complement strand
ACGCGGACCGAGGCGGCGAGACGGCCCGCCTGCGCGGTGCGGTGGGCGAGGGGGAGGAGGGGGGCGAGGACCCCCCCGACGGAGTGCTTCTCCTCCATGGCGCGCAGGACGGCGAGCATGCCGGTGGACAGTGCCTGCATCCGCCCGGCCGCGGTGGCGGCGGGCGAGATCGCGGCGGCCCGGGCTCTGGTGGGCCGCCGCATGCCCTCGGGCAGCCGGGGGGTCGCCCCGGCGAGTGC
>NZ_JAGXJM010000058.1:0-55092 GCF_019091445.1 Streptomyces sp. GbtcB7 | reverse complement strand
ATCATCATACTGATCAACAACGGCGGCTACACGGTCGAACGCACCATCTGCGGCAAGCAGGGTCAGTCCAACGACGTCGCCAACTGGGCCTACGCCGAGCTGCCGAAGGTCCTGCACCCGGGGACGACCGCCCGGACCTTCGTCGTGAGGACGCCGGCCGAACTGAAGGAGGCGCTGGCGGCCCCGCACGACAACATGATCTTCATCGAGGCGGTCATGGACAAGTACGACGCCCCACAGCTCGTCATCGACTCGGGCCACGGAATGGCGGAGCTCGACTACGGCCCCCGCGGCCCCCAGCACCGGCCCGGCGTCCAGCTCTGACAAGGATCGCCTCGCTGTCCCGGGGAGACACCACCGGACGGGGTGGGCGCGGGGACGCAATGGCGATCTTCGAAGGGATCGCGGCCATCGCCAAGGACGGCCTGTTCATCGCGACGCGTCACTACGTGTTCGAGTTCAGTCTGGCGGGCTGGGGCTGGGTGCACCTCGTTCTGGGCATCGTCATCGTCCTTGCGGGGTGCGCCGTGCTCGGCGGAGCGCTGTGGGCGCGCTTCTTCGGTGTATCCGTGGCAGGGCTCGGCGCGATCGCCAACTTCCTGTGGGTGCCGTACTACCCCCTGTGGGTCCTGACGCTGGTCGCCGTCAACATCTTCGTCGTCGGTCGGGAGATCGGAGACATCGATGGCGTCGCTGCGTCGCGTGTCATCCGTATGCCGCAACGGAAACCGATTCACCCGTCCGGCCGACCTGGCGTGCCGTCGGCTGACGCGCCGGGAAGCCTAGGATCCGCCACTAGAGAGAGGGGCGCCGCCCACCCCTGTCTGGCATCGGCGAGCCCACGTCATGACCGGAAGGAGACGGGATGCCGCACCGCGCGGGCAGGACCTCCTGGAAGCGCTTTGCCGCCGTTCTCGCCCCGAGCGTCATGGCCGCCGCTGCCCTCGGCGTCGGCATGGCCCAAGGAGCACTGGCCGCGTCGTTCCTCATCTCCGGCCAGAAGTTCCAGGTGGCCCTGGACACTCTGGACGTCCGTGGTCTGAGCATCTACGGCATGGTGGACGTGACCAGGAAGGGCACCCTGGTGCCGGTCGTGGTCACCGGGGCCAGCCGTGCGGAGATCAGCGGGCTGTGCCAGTCCGTGGTGGTTTCGATCCCGGTTCTGGGCCCGTACACGCTGAAGATCACCGGCGGCGACCGCAGGCGGGTCGAGGCGAAGAACTTGTTCCTCGACGCGACATCCTTGTCGAGCACACAGGCGAATTTCGACGACCTCGACATCGGTGTGGCGGCGGGAGCGGTCAGCAAGGGCCCGATCAGTCGGGGGGACAGGAACTCCCGGTTCTTCGATCCCAACGGCTTTGCCCAGCAGGCGGATTCGGCCTTCCTGAGCAACGTGCACTTCACCACGGTCGCGGTCTCGGCCGCCACGTTCAACGTCCCGGACCTCGATGTGCGGCTCAGAGCGGGCCACCACGAGTGCTTCTGACCCATCGTCACTAAACACCCACCCTCCGCCCCCGCTCGCCGCGTACTCCCGCCCGCCGAACATCACGGAAGCCCACGTGTTCTTCGAACGATTCGGCAGGCGCCGGAACTTGCGCGTCGCTGCCACCGCCGCCCGACGAAAATTCAGGACCTGGCGGGACGAACGTCCCTTCTGGGCAGGCCTGTTCACCCTCGCGGCGGGCGTGCCCATCATCTACTTTCCGTACGCGCACCTGAAGTTCGGCGCCATCCCACTGGCACTGTCCACCTCGGCCGGCGCGGGATCCCTGATCATCGGAGTTCTCCTCGTGGCCCTGGCCATCTCCCTCTGGTTCCACCAGCAGGTGCGCGTGTTCGCAGGGATCGCGGTCATTCTGCTCGCCCTCGTCTCGTTTCCCGTCGCCAATTTCGGAGGCCTCCTCATCGGGTTGACTTCCGGCCTGATCGGCGGATCCCTGGCCTGTGCCTGGATTCCTCCGACGGCCGCCACCGAGTCGCAGCCCGCAGCGAACCCCGCGTCAACGACCATCCCCGCGGGTGAGGACCACGGTGGCACGTGACGCCCTGACCGGCTGTGCGGCAAGCGGGCCGGACTCCGATCCCCGCCATCCGAGCAGCGCGGCGAAGAGCCGCCTGGCCGGTCAACTGCTGCGGCCCCTCGCCTGCGCGCTGGCCGTCGCCGGCCTGCCCTTGGTCCTGCATCTCGCCACACCAACGGTCTCGAAGGCGTCGCTCGCCCCCGGTGGCATCCGTACGTCCAAGGCACCAGCAGATGCCGGCACGCCGGTCGCCCGACCGCCGGGCCGTCCGGTGAACGTCCCCTGGGTGCTGCGCGCCGACAGACTCGTACTCCACGGCAGTGCGTTCCGCGGCGTGGTCACCGTCCGGACCGCGGCCGGGTCCGCGCGGGCGCTGAAGTTCACCGCACGGTCGCTGGACTTCGGCGACCTCGACCTGACAGCGGGCCGTGGCCGCGCGGCGATGCGTCTGCGGACCAAGCCCGCGACCACATCCACGGTCAAGGGCAAGGACGGGGTGACTCTGTACACCCAGAAACTGTCCGGCACGCTCGTCGGACTGGGCGGCGCTCCGCTCCCGGCGGACCGCAGCGTCACCGTCACCCCCGACGCGCTGCCCCCGTGGCTCTCCCACCCCGCTGTTCCCATCCGCACCATCACCTTCGAGAACGTGACCGTTTCACAGGTCGCCCGGCTCAGCGGCGACATGTCCATCGCCGGGCCGGCCCTCAGCGCGAGGCCATGAGTCCGGGCCGTACCCCTGCCCGTCGATCCCGCCGACGGACCCCTTCCAGCGGGGTCCACCACTTGGTGGACCCGAAGTTCAACCTGTCGAGGCTGTCGGCACGACCCCCCCCGCCGACCAGCATGAACGGCATGAAGAATCTCCCCGTTCGCATACTCATTGGAGCGCCGGACACCCCTGGCGCGCGATTGTCTCCTGGCTGCTGTTCGTGGTCCTCTGCTTAGGCGTGGGCATCACGGTCGGCGGCAACCCGGCCACCACGGAGGACTTCCGTATTGGTGAGGCGGGCCGGGCGGAAGCGCCGGCCGCCTGGACCTGACCGCCGCCGACGCCGCCGCGAAGGACGTGGCCGACCGGATGCGTCACCATGAACGGCCCCGAGCTGGACGGGAAGAAGCACGTCGACCCGCTGCTCGCGCAGACCGCCGCCGTGCGGAAGGCCAACCCGGATCTGCGGGTGGAGGAGACCGGATCTCCCTCCATCAGCAAGGGTGTCGACAAACTGCGCGCCGACGACCTCACCCGCACCGAGGTGATCGCCCTGCCGGTCACCCTGATCACCCTGCTGCTGGTCTTCAGCTCCATCGTGATGGCACTCGTACCGCTGCTGCTCGCGCTCTCCTCGATCGCCGCGGCCATCGGCCTGTCGATGCCGGCCTCGCACGTCTTCCCGGACGCCGGCGTCGGCACCAACGTCATCCTGCTCATCGGCCTGGCCGTCGGCGTCGACTACACGCTCTTCCACCTCAAGCGCGAACGGGAGGGGCGGGCCCGGGCCGGCGGCCGGCTCAGCTCGCGGGCCGTCGTCGAACTCGCCGCGGCCACGTCGGGACGGGCCGTCGTACTCTCCGGTCTCGCCGTCGCCATCTCCAGCGCCACGCTGTTCCTCGCGGACGACGTGATCTTCTCCTCGATCGCGACCGGCGCGATCGTCGTCACCCTGGTCGCCGTGCTCAGCTCGCTGACCGTCCTGCCGGCCCTGCTCGCCGAGCTCGGCGAGCGAGCCGAGCGCCGCGCCGTGCGCAGGGAGGCCCGGGCCGCGAAGCGCGGTAGGACGCCCGGCCGCGGAAGCAGCCCAAGACCGGTGCCGGCCGCCTCACCACGGCGGCGCTGAGCCTCGTCGGCAAGCGCCCCGCCGCCGCGCTGAGCGTCACCTTTCTCGGGCTGGACGTCGCTGCGTTCGATGGATACGTGACCGGGCTGCGCGACCCGGCATCCGCATCGAGTGCCGCCTGCTACGCCTGGGCATGGCGCCTACTTCTAGGCTGTGTATCGGAGAGGAAACCGGATGAGCACTCGCCGGGCAGGGACGGGTGCGCGAGGACATGGAAGCGCACCGGTGTGAAGCACTCTCCGCTGGTGGTCTGGACACCGGAACACCCCGGCCTCTTCCACACGAGCGTGCTTCCCGAGGCCGGCCTCGCCATCGTCGAGGCCGAAGCTCTGCCCGTCCCGCGCCGGGCATCAGCGTCGATGGCACCGATCTGTGTCTGGTCCGCCCCACCACGGGGGCACGGACTCATCTCGTGGTGGTTGCGGGTGTCGTCGTGTAATGCGGCAGTGACAGGGAGATGGAGTCGCCGCAGGCATCGATCTGTGCCGCTGCATGATGTGTGTCCATGACTGGGACGTTCGTGCGCTCACGGTCGGGGTTGTGCGGTGCCGAGACCAGTGCTTCGCCCTCCTTGACGCAATAATCGCCGGCGCCTTTCGCACCGCGGGGCGTGTATTGAAGGTCGACCGTTACTCCTGCCCCCTTGTGCAGAGTGACTGGCTTGGGGTGTCCGTGGCCGACGCCCTCGATGCTGTTCGCCTTCCCGTTGTGGACGCTGAAGCCCGGGTAACCGGCGAACACGCATGTCTTGGGGCCCTTGTTGGCAGCGGTCAATAGTGCGTTGCGCCGACTACTGCTTTTCGTGGGGAGCAGGACCAGCGTCCACGTCAAAGAGCCGGTTCGGCACTCGGTGGGTTTCGGCGCCTCGGAGGAAGTGACGGACGGAACGGACGGACTCGCCACGCCACTCGCGGGAGTGGCGGTCCCGTCCTCTCCGGCTTTGTGGCCACAGGCCGTTACAGCCAAGCCCACCATGAGCACTCCCAACCCGGCGGTGAGACGTGTGGTCGCTCGCATCGTTCCCCCTGAATGCATGGTCTATCCGTTTGACGAACGGTTGGGCGCCGCGGTGGCAGGCAGCGGCCGGAAAATTCTGTGTATCAGTACGCGCGACCCGCCTCGCACGACAGCGCCTACCTGGTCGGCACACGCAACCGGTACGGCGCGAGGCGGCCGTTGGGTCCTGCGGAACTGCTGTGAATGTCAAGTGCCCGGGTAGACCAGCGTGTTCTCTGTACCGAGAGACGTGTAAGCAGTATCGGCGTACAGGGTGGTCTCGCCGTCGGACCAACGAACGATCAGGTCGTCGTTGAAGCTGTTGGGCGTGTAGTTGCCTGCCGTCATGACCAGGTCGTGCTTCCACAGGTCGTTGGGGTCGCGCATGCGGGTCTCGGCGCCGAGGCCCGCGGTCGAGGTGGCCACGTAGGTGTCGAGCTCGCCGTCCACCCAGCGTACGAGGACGTCCCAGTTGGCCTTGCCGCTGAAGTTCCCACTGGTCAGCAAGGTGGCGTTCTTCCAGGTGTCGTTCGGAGCCAGAAGGCGGTTCTCGGTCCCGAAGGTGCCGGCACCGACATAGGTGTAGAGGGTCAGTTCGCCGTCGACCCAGCGCACCATCAGGTCCGTGGCGTACTTCCCGTTGTGGAACTGCCCGGCCGAGATCTGAATTGCGTTCTTCCAGACGGAGCCGGAGGGCGCCATCTGGACTTCTCTGCTCATGCCCGAAGCGCTGACGTCCGGGTAGAGAGTGACCTCACCGTCGGACCAGCGCACCATGAGGTCGGAAAGATCGGAGCCGGTGAAGTCTCCGCCTGTGATGGTCTCCGCGTGTGTCCAGGTGGAGTTGGGCGCTTGAAGCCGTCTCTCCGGCAGGAACCCGCCCTTGCCGTCACCGGGGTACAAGGTGACTTCGCCGTCGGACCAGACCACGATCATGTCGCTGCGGCGGTTGCCCGTGTAGTCGCCCGAGGCCAGCAGTTTCGCGTGCTGCCACAGCGTCGCTCCTCCAGGGAGCTTCGCCTGGATGCCCTGGTACGGGGGCAGGTTGGGCGGAGGCTCCCGGTCGGCTATGGCGTCGGCGAGGAGGTTGGCGGCGTCGGAACCGAACGCCGGGGCATAGCTGATGTAGTCGACGTCCGCGTCGTTGCCGCCGCCGTTGTAGCCACCGAGGTTGCCGATGACATGGCCGGAGCGTGCGTCGTCCTGGTAGTCGGTGATCCACGGGCTGCCGGAAACGCCACCGTAGTAGCCGCCACAGGTCATCGACATCTGGCGGAACCCAGGCAGTTGCGTCGTCGGCACGGTGCACTTGATGGCCTGTCCGGCCCCGTTGTGGTCCTTGCCCGGATAGCCCACGACCGTGATGTCTTTGTGGTTGTAGCCGGTCGGCCGGGTGAAGGTCAGTCCTCCACCCACGGCGTCCTGGAGCTGCTGGCCGCGCTGATTCGCCGAGACGCGCGCGAACGCGGTGTCCAGATCGGACCAGGGCTTCTTGGTCGACGAATGGCCCTTGTCAGGTATGTAGCGGGGGTCGATGAAGATGTGCTGGATGTGGAAGATGCCGTAGGGCTGCTGGTCGGGTCCCGCGCCCTTGATGAATTTCGGTACGAAGATGTAGTTGTTGCTGTAGCCAAGTCCGCAGTGTGCTGCGGTGAGGATCACGTTCCTGGCCGGGGTGTCGATCACGCTGCCGGTGCACGACCAGTTCGTACCGGTTGTGCTGCTGGAGCCGAAGAACGTTCCTACGAGACGGGTTCCGCCGAACAGGGTGCCGTTCCGAGAGGCGTTCCCCGCCGCTGACGTTGCATGTTTGTGGGCGGACGGCGCTGACCGTAAGGCGTCCAGCGGCCGGGCGTCGGCCATGCGCTGTGCGGTCCAGTACTTGGCAGCCTCTTGAGCCTCATGGCCCGCAGCCGCCCCCGGAGACGGGGACGAGGTCGCAGACGGGGATGAGACTGCGGGCGGAGAGACGACCGCAGAGGGGCTCCGCGTAGGCGCGGACGCTGACGCGGCTGGTCGAGGCTTGTTCGTGGCGGTCGGCGTGGCAGGGTCCGCGGCGGAGGACGGACGCGGTGACGGTGACACGGCCCATGTGGTCGGGGCTGCGGTGCCGAGCACGGCCGCGCACAGCACGGCGACGACTGGCAGGTGTCTTCGATACGACAACGTTCCACTCCTGTGGGTTTCACGGAATCTGAGCACGAAAAATCGACCTTCCGCCAACTCGCAGGGGGCCAGAATTGGCTTGTCCCGAGTGGTTCCGCGGAAAGCCGGCGGTAACGTGACGGATAAGGTGGTCAGTTGCACACAACGGCACGGGGCAGCACTACGGCCGCCATTCCCTTTGATGCCACGAGGTGGTACTGGTGGCGGCTCAGCCGCGCTACCGCCCTGGGAAATTCCCTGTCACGTATATCGAGCTCGCCGAAACTGGCTCCCACGGCGCAGAGTTGGGCCATATTTCGTGGGGCCTTCAGCGGTCTTGCTGGTCAGAACCACCTGGGAACATGGGTAGGTTCGATCAGACTTGACAGTGGTGTCCCAGCCGAGCCGGACGTTGCACCGCTTCGCACGACAAAGCCCGGATCGATGAAACGGGCGCCGCGCCGACGGCTGCCAGTGCACGATGGTCATGGCGGTACGTCGGCGACTTCGGCGAAAAGAGCATGGAGATTCCCCCTGAATCATGCCCGCCACCTGGTCGGATGGCAGCAGACCACGCGATGTTCGCATGAGTTCTCCAATCAGGACCAGGGAATTGAGCAAAGCTTGAGGGCTGGAGGCTGTGTCCTCCATCGAGAGTCTGAGCTGGTCAGCTCCGGGCGAGGTCGGCTTATGGCGCGGCGAATTACTCGATCGCGACGCCGAGCCATGGAGCGGATGGATTGGCGAGAAGTAGCGGGGGACAAGCTGGATGAGTGCGCGGCTTCGGGGCGGCAGGCCTTGGGTGAACACGGTTGACCCGGTTCGCACACCACTGTGGGTACGGGCCGAAACGACTTCGACCGTGAAGTCGGAGGAGACGTCGAAGCTGTACCTGGTCAAGGCCGATGCGAGCGGGGACGGTAAAAACCGTGACCAGGACGTCGCCTGGCGTTACGTCCCGCATTGTCCCCGAGCGCACGAAATCAGCCCCCTCGGAGATAGCTCCATGGGGGCTGTTCGATACATATGGACTGGTCGGACCGCGTGCTTCCGGCGGGATTCGAACCTGCGGCACCCGCTTTGGGAGTTCGGTCGCTGTGTGGGGCGACCTCACGGAACGGGCCCTTATGGCTGTCCGCCACTGCGGGCGGAGTTGCCGTTGTCTGCCCTCGTTCAGCGGCGTTGGTGTCAACGGGTGATGTCAGCCGGACGATCTGTGCCCGCCGGGACCTGCCCGGTCCCGGCGCGGCGAGTGACCTGGGCGGCTAGCCGTTGACGCAGACGTTGCCCGTCGCCGGGTTGAGCAGCCCGATGACGTTCACGGAGTTGCCGCAAGCGTTGACCGGCATGTCCACTGGTACCTGCACCACATTGCCGGACAGCAGACCGCCCGAGCCCGTCGCGGTGCCCACCGCTGTTGCTCCCTTTTTCTTGACGGTCAGGGTCGCGGGGTCCGGGGGATTCAGGCCCACCGTGGTGATCGCTTCGGGGCGGTTCACGTAGGTTCCCGCCTTGTCCGCGGTGACGTTCACCGTGACCGTGCAGGACTTCTCGCCGGCGGCCAGGTCGCCGCCGTTCAGAGCAACGGACGCGCCCCCCGCCGTCGCGGACACCGTGCCGTTGCCGCAGGTCGTCGACGCGTTCGCGTTCGAGGCCACCTTCACTCCGGCGGGCAGGTTGTCGACGAAGCTGAAGTCGTTCTTCGCCGCCAGTTCACTGGTGTTCGTCACCGTCATGGTGAGCGTCGACGTGCCACCCTTGTCCACGGTGGCAGGACTGAACGCCTTGTCCAGTTGCGGAGTCGCATCCAGGATCCGGATGTTGTCGAATGCGTGGTCATTACCGAACCATTCGCCTTGCCCATTGACCATCTTGATGCCCAACTGGCTATCGTTGAACAGTACGGCTCTGTTGCCGGCGAACGCCCCGGCCCTCAACCCGTTTCCTCCGGGATAGGGCTTGGAGTTGGGGTCGGCGCAGGGGTTGATGGGGGTGGTGAAGGTTGGGATGTCTGACCCGTTGCCGGTCAGATAGAACTTCAGCAGCGGAGGAGCGGCTTGGCCGCAATTCACGGCGGCTACATCCACTGCGAAGGTGATGTAGCGGTTCGGCTTCGCGATCGGGATCGGCCGCTCGCTCCGGAACTCCACCCGGTCGGCGCCAGGTGGCACCCAGTTGGTGTAGGCCGCGACCACGTGGTTGGTCGGCGGATTCGTTCCGCCTACCTGTCCCAGCGCATTGGCCATGTTCTTCAATACTGCCGGGCAGTCAGGCTGATCAGCACCGGTCTGATCGAGGATGATGCCGTTGCACTGTCCGTGGTCAAGCCACGGGGGGTCGGCTGTGTATGTCTCGTTGAGCGGTGGAGCGCCGACGTAGTCCTCCAGGAAGATCGGAGTCTCGCCTGCGTTTTCGAAGTCTTCGGCGAACACCGTAACCGGGGCCTGTGGGGCCCCCGGAGTGCCAGGCGCATGGCGGGCGTTCACACCCAGCGGCATCACCAGGGCCTGGGCTTGAGAGGCCAGCGGAGCACTCGCGATCGCAAGTGCTACCAGGGACACCGGCGCAGTGCACGTGCGCCAGGAAAGCTTAACCGCGGAAATTTCCACCATCTCTTTTCCAATCACCACGGCGTACAAGCAACAGCGGACATGGGAAGAAATGGCGCAGCCCAGACCACTGGCTATGCACCCCGATAGGCAGGTCGCCGACATTCCAGCACACGCCCTTCAAATGAAGACAACCAGCGAGCGCGGCGACAGCATTTTTCACCGCATTGGTCGCGCTCGGATCAAATCCTGTAGACGTATATCTGAGTCGTCCATGCGGGTGGGGACTGGGACGCAGCAGCTCGCGGGCCGCGCTGATCCATCAGCGCGTGACCAGCGACCGTGATCGGGCCATTGCCGACCGCCTCGGCGCGATGACTCGCGACGGCGGGGATGGCCCCTCGGACAGCAACAACAAGGACGTCACTCGGACGCAGTGGCATGGCACCGGAAACGGCCAAGGACCAGCCCTGGAGGAAACCCCTCCTGAGCCGGCCCTTCTTGCTGTGCACCTGGCAGGATTCGAACCTGCGACACCCGCTCTAGGAGTTCGATCCGGGTCCGCTCCGGCTGCTGCCGTCGACTGGTGCGACAGCCGGACAGAGATGCTGGTGTACGCCCTCCGTCCGGCCTCGTTGATGCCAGCCGTGGATGTCAGAAGCCTTCTGACCGTAGCTCTACACGGATCGGTCGCTGACGGCCGCATCGTCGCGCTGCTTCCCTGGAAGGCCGGCCGCTACTGGACGTTGGTGGTGCGGTGCCCGGGCGACGACCGCACGGTGCGACACGTGGCCGGAGGGCCGAAGACTGCAAGGAACGGTCTTCGGCCCTCCGGCTGGGTATGGAGGCCGTGCCGGCTATGACGACGGGTGGCAGAGGGTGTGGGCCTCCGCGTCACAGCACAGCCTCCAAGGCGGGCTAGCGGTGGCCGGGGTAGCGGTCCTGATCCCGGTACCGGTCGCTGTACCAGCCGTGGCGCCCGCCCCGGTCCTGGTCCCGGTCGCGGCCCCGGTCCCAGCCCCGGTCCCGGTCGTGGCCCCGGTCCCAGCCCCGGTCGTGGCCCCGGTCCCAGCCCCAGCCCCAGCCCCGGTCGCGGTCGCCGAAGTGGCCGTCGTGGTCGTGGTCGCTCCTGTGACTGTGCGAGTAACCCCTCCCGTTGTCGCGGTCGTGGCCGCCTCCGGCGGCCAGGGCCGGCATGGCGGCCGCGCCGACGAGTGCGCCCGAAGCCACACAGGTGGCGATCAGGCGGACCGCCGTACGAGAAACAGACATGAATCTGTCACCTCACGTTCGTGCACACCGACCCTGGTCGGGGCAGGGCGTGCAATCCGTAATTCCCGGCTCGGTGCCGAGGCCCACACAGTGGCCCTCCACTGCGACACCAGACCAAGGAAACGATTCGCGTTACAAAGTGCAGATATATCCGTAACTCTCCCTTGTATGGGCCATTGACGCTGGGGAGGGGCCCGGGTGTCGGCCGTGTCCTAGCTTGGAATCGCGCTGAGAGCAGGAAAAAAGAGCACCTGACGGTCCGTGACGCTCTTGGCTGTCTCGCTGCCTCAACTCCTTCGAACGGCCCAATGGCTTCAGTAACGACGGGGGGCCTCTGTTCGGGGGACCGTTGCGGTCCGCGGCGATCCGGTCGATCGGTAGCAGGGTGTCGTCGTGATTCTGGGGCGCCTTGGTGGAAGCAGCCTTCGCGGCCTGGGTCGACATCCGCTGGGCCCCTGGCGCCCGTGTCGTATCCACCGGGTGAGCCGGTCGTCAGGCCTGTATGTAAAAGGGCACCTACGGCGTTTCCCGGCCTCGTGTGTGCTGAATCCGTTCCGTGTGAGGCACCTGGGTGTGCGGGCTGTGGCCCGCTACCCGTCGGAGCCGCCTGGTCCGGAGAGCCGCACACCAGCCCTGCTCGGTTGGCGCGGGACTATGTGGCGAGTCCGCCATCCCTTCGGGCATGTCTTGACGGTCGGCATCGGCCGTTGGAGCACTCACCTCCGTCTTCATCTCCATGACGGCAACGGGGAGTGTCTGGGAGAGCAGGTTTCGTACGCGGTTCAGGGGGCTGGGCATGCGGAACCTCAGGGGCTCCGAATTCTCCAGGGGCGCCCGTTCGGTACCTTGCCGATCACCATTGGGCTCGGGGTCCTCTTCGCAGCTGCCTCTCTGGTCGACGCGCTGCTCGCCGCGGTCTGGACCGCACTGCTCGTCGGCGCTTGCGCCTCACCATGGAGCCGTACACGCGTCGTGTTGCAGACACTCTCTACAACCTGGCGGGACAGCTGACCACGGACAAGGCGGACGCCCCAAAGGAGCTGGCTGCCATGGCCGTTCACATAGCTCAGGCTTGCGCCCGGGGCCAATACTTGGCCCTTCTGCCGGATGATCAGCTTGGCGAAGACCCAGGGCGGGACCGAGTCGATGGACCTGCTGCCAGGGCCAGACCTGCCAGTACAACGAGTGCCCAATCGCGGAGGCGGGGCGCCATACTGATCGTCACCGCCGTCGGCGACGACGGCCACTCCTGCGTCGCCGCCCGGCGGGGCGACGCGCCGTGAGTCCTGGTCGCCGCGGTCACGTCGGCATTCCCCGCTCGGCCAGGCCGCTCTCGTACGCGATGATGACCAGCTGTGCGCGGTCCCGGGCGTGCAGCTTGGCCAGGAGGCTGCCGACGTGGGTCTTCACGGTCGGCATGCTGATGACCAGGCGTTCGGAGATCTCCGCGTTGGACAGGCCGTTGGCGATCTGGACGAGGACTTCGTGTTCCCGCTTGGTGAGACCGACGAGTCGTGGAGCGGGGCGGGGTGTCTCGCCGCGCCGGGAGAAGTTGGCGATGACGCGCCGGGTGACCGTCGGGGCCAGTACGCCCTCGCCCGTGGCGATGACCCGGATGCCGTCGACGAGGTCGGACGGCGAGGCGTCCTTCAGCATGAAGCCGCTGGCGCCCGCCTGGAGGGCCGGGTAGACGTACTCGTCCATGTCGAACATGGTCAGGGCCAGCACCCGGACACCGGTCAGCGTCTCGTCGGAGCAGATCTCCCGGGTCGCCGCGATGCCGTCGAGAACCGGCATCCGGAGGTCCATCAGGACGACGTCCGGGGCGAGTTCCCGGGCGAGCCGGACCGCCGTGGCGCCGTCGCCCGCCTCGCCGACGACCTCCATGCCGGGTGTGGAGTCGACGAGGACCCGGAAGCTCCCGCGCAGCAGTGCCTGGTCGTCCGCGATCAGTACCCGGACCGACTCGGCCATGCGTGTTCCCCGGTTCCTTGTCCGCTCGTAGGTGACATATGACATTTTAGCAAGGCTCTATCGTCAACTCGCCCGCCACGTAGAGCCCTTCAAGCCACGTCCAGAAGCAGCTCCGCTGTGCCGTCGACCCCCGCCCCGACCGTCGTACCGTACGACTCCGACAGCCGGGTGACATCAGTGAGGATCTCCTTGGCCTCGGCCTGGTCGGCCAGACGGGGGCGGCCCCTGCGGCGCACCGGCAGGGCGAAGCCGAGGTCGACCGGGTGGAGGCGGGCCGTCACGAGGGTGCCGTCGTCGAAGGTGAGGACCGGCAGGAGCGACTGCCAGTAGCGGCGGTGCGGGGCGAACAACCGGGTGCCGTGGCCGCTCAGCCGGTCGTAGTAGCGGCCAGGGGTGGGCGGCCGGTCGGTGGTGACCTTGGCGTAGTCCTCGGTGGAGACGCGGTCGGTCAGTTCGATCTGGCTGACGATGTTGCCGAGGCTGTAGAAGATCGGCCTGTTCCGGTACAGCTCGACGCCGCGAAGGAAATGCGGGCCGTGCCCGACCACGACGTCCGCGCCCTCGTCGATCATGCGGTGGGCGAAGGCACGCAGGAACTCGCCCGGTGTCTCGGGCGTCGGGCCGGGCTCGTGGGAGTGCACGCTCACCACCACGAGGTCCGCGCGGAGGCGGGCCTCACCGACCCAGCGGGAGATCTCGTCGAGGTCGCGCGGATCGCACTCGGTCGTGAAGCCCGGTTCGTCCGCCGTCAGGAAGCGGGTGCCGAACAGGGTGAGCCGGTCCGGCGCGAGGATGGCGGGGTCGACCCCGAGCAGGGTGCGGGCCTCGGCCCGGCGGGCGCGCAGGCCCGTCTCGGCGTCGATGGTCCGCAGCACGTCCATCTGAGGGGCCGTCACCCGCAGGGTCGCGGAGTGGCGCAGCGGGTTGAGGCCCGGCCGTCCGGGTAGTTCCGGCGACGGATCGGCCGCCTCCTGGCCGGGCAGGAACGTCGCGGTGCAGGCGAGCAGCGCCAGGCTGCCGCCCGGCCGGTCGACGTAGACGGGCCGGCGCGCCGTGGTGAGGTCGGCGCCGATCCCGGCGAACGGGATCCGCCTGGACCGGAGTTGGTCCACGGTGCCGAGCACACCCTCCGTGCCCAGGTCCATGGCGTGGTTGTTGGCGCAGCCCAGCACGGTGAACCCGGCCGCAGTGATCTCGTCCAGGACACCGGAGTCCGCGATCAGACAGCCGCCGCCGGCCGCGTTGTGCACCGGGTGCCCGCGTCCGTCGCTCGGCACCACCTCCAGGTTGGTGACGGCGAAGTCGGCGCCGTGGAGGAGTTCGCGGAGCCGTCCGGCGGCCGGGTCGGATGAGATCACCGCTCCCCGGGTCGCCATGCAGTCGCCTGACAGGGCCACGGTCAGCCGGGTCACCGCCGGGCCTCCGTGACCGCGCGGGTCAGCGCGCCGCCCGGATCGGAGCCGGTGACGTCGACGCGGCGGCCCGCCACCATCACGGTCGGGGTCAGCGCCACCTTGCGGGAGGCGGCGATATCGGAGACGTACCGTACCCAGGGCCGGTACGGGGCGTCCTCGACGCAGCGGGCGAAGGACGCCGCGGTGATGCCGGCGTCCCGGCCCGCCGCGATCAGCTGGGCCTCGCTGAGCCCGGGGCCCTGTTCGGCGGGCTGCTTCGAGAACAGGACCGTGGAGTACTGCTCGAACCTCCCCGCGTCCGCCGCGCAGGCCGCCGCGGAGGCCGCCTGTGTCGAGTAGCCCGCGGGTTCGCTGCGGCCGTCGAGGAAGGCGACCGGGTGGTAGACGACGCTCACCCCGCCGTGCGACCTCAGATCGTCCAGGGCGGTGGTCAGGGCCCGTTCGGTACGACGGCATTCGGGGCAGAGGTAGTCGAGGTACACGTCGACGCGTACGGCGCCGGTGGAGGCGGCCACGCCCGACTTGTCGGCGGCGATCCCGGCCGGTACGCGACTCGGTGCCTTGCCGGGGGCCGTGTTGTTCGCCCGGACCAGGCCCGCGCCGACCAGCGCGGCGGCGACCACCACCAGGGCGGCCACCAGCGACACCACCACCGTGCGCCGTCGCCGGTGCCTTCGGTGCACCATCTCCCGCACCGTGGCGTCCGTTGTCTGTGTGCTCGTCATGCCCCTCACTCCTTCGGGTCCAGGACCCAGCTGTCCAGCGCGTATCGGGTGCGCGGATTCCGGATCAGGAGGGCGGCTGCGCCGAGCAGCACCAGGTCGCGCGCGATGTCGAGCGCGTAGCCGCGTGCGGCGCCACCGCTGAGCGTGCCTCCGCCGCCGAAACAGCCGCAGTCGATGGACATTCCCCGTGCCCACACCGAGGCGATGGCCGCCACATACGCGACCAGCAGTACGGCCGCGCCCGCCGCTGCCGCCCTGGTGGCCAGCCCGGCCACGAGCAGCAGCGCGAGCGCCACCTCGACGAACGGCAGGACGCCACCCACGAGTTGCGCGGAGTCGTCGGGCACGATGCGGTAGAGCGCGACCGTCCGTCCGGCCTCCGTGAGGTCCCCTATCTTCACCAGACCGGCGTAGGCCAGGACCGCCGCCAGGAGCAGCCGGGCCGCGAGCCGTGCCGCGTCCGCCCAATACCGGGTTGTGGCACGGGTGTTCGCCGTCGTCGTGACATCCGTGGTGTCCGTATCCGTCGCGCTCGCGTCCACCGTGCCCTGTCCTCCCCGGCTCATGACGTACGGGAGAACCGGTAGCCTGCGAGGCCCAGCGCGACCGCGGTGAGGGCGGCCAGCACACCCAGTTCGGCGGCCACGGGTGGGTGCCAGTCGCCGAGCATCAACCGGGTCTGCTCCGAGGTGAGCACGCTCGGTCCTGGCAGGGTCCGGCGGACCGCGTCGACGCCGTACGTCAGCGGGTTGAGCTTGACGACGGTGTCGAGCCAGCCGGGCAGGCCGTTGGGCGGGAACATCGCGCCGGAGAAGAACATCAGCGGCATCAGGCTCAGGTTCACCACGACCTGGAAGGTGTCGACCTGCCGGATGGTGACGGCGGCGAGCAGCCCGAGCGAGGTGAACATGAGGGAGACCAGCAGGAGTTCGAGCAGGACGACCAGCAGCATCGGCGTGTAGCGGATGCTCGCGATCCCGCCGACGGACAGCACCATGAGGCCGTAGACCGCGCCCGTGGTGGCGCCGCCGAGGGCCAGTCCGAACACGATGGACGCGCGCGGGAACGGCGCCACGAGCATCTGGCGCAGCACCCCCAGCCTGCGGTCCCACACCAGCGAGATGCCCACCGCGATCGCCGGAGCCTGCACGGACATGACCAGCGTGCCGGGGAACAAGTAGGCCCGGTAGTCGTTCAGTTGGGCTTTGCCGAGGCTGGACGAGGCCGCGTCGAGGCCGGTGCCGAGGACGACGAGGAACAGCAGGGGTGTCACCAGGCCCATGGCCAGGCGTACGGGGTTGTGCCGCAGTCGGGTCATCTCCCGCCGCCAGAGCAGCAGGACGGGGCGTGCCGGGTTGCGGGACCGGTCGGTCGGTGGTGGAGCGGCGGTGACGTCGCCGAGTGCGGCGGGTGCGGTGTCGGTCCGGCTCATCGCAGTCCTTCCCCGAGGTTGCCGAGCATGCGTGGGCCGGTCGGGCTCTCCCGGATGGCGAGACCGGTGTGGTGCAGGAAGACGTCGTCGAGCGTGGGCGGGGCGATGGCGACCTCGCGTACGGTCACGCCGAGTTCGGTGCACAGACGCGGCACCAGCGCTGCCGCGCGCTCCACCCGGAGCAGCAGGCCGTCCGGAGTGGGCTCCGCCGGGAGACCGAACCGGTCGCCTAGGGCTTCGGCGGCGCGCTCGTCGTCGTCGGTGCGCAGGACGACGAGGTCGGCCCCGATGACGGACTTGAGGTCCGCGGGTGTGCCCTCCGTGACCACCTTGCCCCGGTCGATGATCGCGATCCGGTCGCAGTGCTCGGCCTCGTCCAGTTGATGGGTGGTGACGAAGACCGTGATGCCCCGCTCCCGCCGCAGCCGTTCCAGGTGCTCCCAGACGGCGGCGCGGGTCTGGGCGTCCAGTCCGGTCGTCGGCTCGTCGAGGAACAGCACGCTGGGCTCGGCGAGCAGGCCGCGGGCGATCTCCAGGCGGCGGCGCAGTCCGGTGGAGAACTGCCGTACGGGCACCCTGCGACGCTCGGAGAGGTCCATCAGGTCGAGCATCGAGGCGATCGCGTCACGGGACGCGCGGCGGGACAGGCCGCACAGGTCGGCCTGGAAGCGGAGGTTCTCGGCGGCGGTGAGGTCCAGGTCGAGGGTCGACTCCTGGAACACGATGCCGATACGGCGGCGGACCTCGGCGGGCCGGGCGGCGACGTCGAAGCCCGCCACCTCCGCGCGGCCCGCGGTGGGCCGCAGCAGGGTGGTCAGCATGTTGATGGTGGTGGTCTTGCCCGCGCCGTTCGGTCCGAGAAAGCCGTACATGCTGCCCGTGGGCACGGCCAGGTCGAGCCCGTTCACGGCCGGCGTGGTGCCGTAGTACGCGTAGAGGCCCTCGGCCCGGATCGCTGTCATGAGCGACTCCTTTCAGGGGTGCTCCGGCGCTCGTCCGGGCGACGAACCGCCAGGACCGTGCGGAACACGCTGAGTTCGCCGGGCTCGTCCACCGGCCGCCCGTCGGCCTCCACCCAGGCGTGCGCGCCGAACGGTTCGGTTCTGAATCCCGTGCACCAGTCGGCCCACCTGCCGCGTGCCCGGCACAGCAGGACGGTGGCCACGGAACGCTGGAGGCAACCGAGGCCCGCGCAGCGGGTGCTGACCGAGACGACGGACCGGCGGGCCCGCGCCACCTCGGCGTATCCGGCGGGGCGGGACCCCTTGCTGACCACGCCCAGCACGCGGTGCAGCCGGGCCGGCGGCAACCGGACCAGCAGACGTGCCGCCCCGGCGGCGCACCGGGGGGCGAGCTGCCGGTACCAGGGCAGCCGCGGGGCCTGTTCGGCCACGGCGGGGGTGGTCACGAGGCCACCTCCACGAGCTTGGCCGCGCTGAGCGCGTCGATGAGGGCCTGGACGTCCTGCCGTGCCTGGTCGTCGCTGACCGGGGCCGCGGCGCACAGGCCGGCGGCGGCCGCGTCGGGCGCCTTTCCGTCGAGGAGTTGGCGCAGGACGCCCGCGCCGGAGTGGTTCAGCTGCCAGTAGCGGCCGCGGCGCCCGTCGAGCAGTACGGCCCCGGTGTCGACGACGGTGAGGGTGACGTCGCGGGCGAGGGTCAGCTTCATCGGAGTTCTCCCGTGGGCGTGTTCCGGGCGGGTGGCAGGGGGTGTGTCTCCGGGTGGGTCCGCAGCCAGCTCTCGCAGGCCACGGTGGTGTCGATCGGCTGAAGGTGATGGGACATCGGCCCCGGGTTCAGCACCGCGGACCGGAAGGCCGCCGGGTCGATGAGGCCGAGCCGGGCGAGCTGGGAGTCCTCGCACAGCTCCAGGATCCGGGCCCGGTTGCGGGCCAGGCCCCGGAACGCCTCCGCGCTGAACTCGCCCTTGTCGCGGCGGCCCAGGATGTCCGCGGGGACGAGACCTTCTGCGGCCGAGGTGAGCAGCGGCTTGAACCGCCCGCCGAGCAGGCGCTGGTCGATCCGGGTGGCCAGGGCCGCCTCCACCACCCGGTCGTCGAGGAAGGGCGCGTCCCAGGTGATGCCGGTGTCCCCGAGGACGGTGTTGACCTGGCGGACGGTGGTTCCCTCGAAGACGAGTGAGGCGAGCGCCTGGTGCCGGGCCCGGTCGGCGTCCAGGGGCCCGGGTCCCTCGGTGGCGGCGTCGTTGAGCAGGGCACGGACCGCGGCCACGGCGTCGGGGGTCGCCCAGGCCGGCATGCGGGGCGCGAACACCCAGCCGAAGTCGGGTTCGTCGACGGGCGGGGGCGGGGCGTCGATGCGGGCGGCGACCCTGCCGAGGTTCCGCGCGAACGTCGACCGGTCGAGCAGCGAGCGTACGGTCGCCCGCCACGGCCAGCGATTGGCCAGCCGGTAGCGGTTGACCAGCCGCAGCCCGCCGACCGGCGTGGCCCGGGCCAGGGACCAGGCGCAGGCGGGCATCCGGCCGAACAGCTCGTCACCGCCGAAGCCGGTCAGGTGCAGCGCGGCGCCCTCCGCCATGGCCCGCTTGGCCAGGTCCTGGATGTGGGCGAGTCCGGAGGCCCAGGTCGAGGGACCTTCCGGGGCCGCGCCCACGAGGTCGGCGGTGTAGCCGATGTCGAACAGGTTCTCGGCGCGGTCGGCGGACAGCGTGTGGTGCCGGGCCGCCGGCAGGCACTCCGCGGCCCGGTGGGCCCACATCGTGTCCGCGTTGGCGCTGTCGATCGGCATCACGTGGTACGTGACCAGGTCGGACCCGGCCGCGTGGGCGAGGAAGCACAGTGAGGTGGAGTCCAGGCCGCCGGACAGGTCGGCGCTGAGGGTGCCGCCCGCGGCGACCCGGGTGGTGATCGCGTCGTCCAGCGCGGAGCGGACGGCGGCCGCGCCCTCCGTGAGCGTGAGGGACGGCTCCGGGAGTTCCCACCAGCGGATCTGCCGGGCCCGGCCGTCCGGGTCCAGTTCCAGCCAGTGGCCGGTGGTGAGCGCCTCGACGCCCCGGCGGACGGGGCGTTGGGCGAGCGGCCAGGGTGGTCCGCCCGGGGCCAGCAGGCGGGCGGCGAGCACGGTCTCGTCGAGGCCGGCGTCGGTCAGCCGCAGCAGGGGTTCCACCCCGCTCGCGGCGACGGTCACTCCGTCGACGGCGGCCGTGAAGATCTGTCGTACGCCGACGGCCGAACCCTGCACCCTGGTCCTGCCGTCCAGTGACACCGCCAGGTGGACGGCGCCCGGCAGCCGGGACGCGATCGCGTCCACGTCGTGCAGCGAGCGCAGCCGGCCGAGTGCGGCCGTCGCGGCGGTCTCGTCGAGCCGGGTGCGGCCCAGTACGACCATCCGCCGTGGGCCCGCCTCGACGACGACGGCCTCGGCCTCGGGCCAGTCGCCGACGATCCAGGGCCGCCCCGACGCGTGGTCGACGCGCCGCGTCGCCCGCAGCCGGCCGGCCGCCGCGGCACCGGCCGGGCTGTCCGGAAGAACCACGAATTCCATGTCGTCTCGTTCCCCGTCTCCTCGTTGCCCCGGGTGGTGCCGGTGCGTGTGAACGCACCGGCACCGGACGTGATCACCAGAAGCAGACGATCGCGTAGCCGCAGCCGGCGAAGTCGTTGCAGCTTCCGACGCCGAGGCACTTCGTGAGCTCCTCGAAGTCGCCGACTTCCTGGAGCATGGGGGGTTCGTAGATCGCGGACATGGGGGTCCTCCCGTATCGGATCGGTCAGGCCGACCTTGTTCGGCCTGTGATCTGTCACGGAAGTTACGGGGCGGAATGTCCCACCGGCATGGGGCAGTTGTCCCACGCCCGTCCTGTCAGCTGTCCCAACGGCGCTGGCGCACCCAGCCCCAGCCGAGGGCGGCGACGGTCCAGGCGAGCAGCACCGTGAAGCCGAAGGCCGTGTGCGGGGAGCGGACGGTGAGCAGCTCGTTTCCCGCCTGGTCGGGGAAGTACCGGGCCATCTCCTTGGTCGCCCCGATGAGGGACAGGATGTGTGTCCCGGCGAGCACCATCGGCAGCAGAACGGCCAGCGGTACGACGGCGTTGCGGGTGATCGCCGCGATACCGGCCGCGAACAGGCACATCAGGGTCAGATAGACGACCGCCCCGGCCAGGGCGCGCGGGACACCGCTCGCACCGAGCGAGGAACCGTGGGACCCGAGGGCCGCCTGCGTGGCCAGGTAGCCGACGACGGTGACGGGGACGGAGACGGAGACGGCCGCCAGGGCGGTGACACCCATCTTCGCCGCGTAGAGCCGTCCGCGCCGGGGTACGGCGAGCAGGGAGACACGGATCATGCCGGACGTGTACTCGCTGGTGACGACGAGCACACCGAACACGATCAGCGCCAACTGGCCGTAGAGGATGCCGTCGAGACCGGCCTGCTCAGGGGTGAAGTCGGAACGAAGGCTCGGGTTGTCGGACTCCAGCGCGTTCTTCGCGGACCAGCCGTCGAGGGCGGCGATGAGGACGCTGACCGCGGCGAACAGCAGCAGCGAGATCTGGGTGCCGCGAATGCCGCGCAGCTTGGTGGTCTCGGCGCGGACGGCCGCGAGGGTCTCAGACATGGGTGTTCCTGCCTTCCTCACCCAGGGCGTGGTGGCCTTCTCCGATGACGTCGAGGAAGGTCTCCTCCAACGACCCGGCGTGGGTGCCGAGTTCGTCGAGCGGGAAGCCGCCCGCCGCGGCGATCCGGCTGACGTCCGCGGCCGCCTTGCCCACGACGTCCAGGCCGCCGCCGGGGACGCGGCTCACAGTGGCGCCGCGACCTTCCAACTCCCTGCCGAGCCGGTCGGGTTCGGCGGTGCGGACCCGGACGTACGACCGTCCGTGGCGCTCGATGAAGTCCGACATCCCGGTGTCCGCGAGGAGCCGGCCCCGGCTGATGACGACCAGGTGATCGGCGACCAGGGCCATCTCGCTCATCACATGGCTGGAGATGAGGACGGTACGGCCCTCGGCGGCCATCGAGCGCAGCAGGTCGCGCAGCCAGCGGATGCCCTCGGTGTCCAGGCCGTTGACCGGTTCGTCGAGCACCAGCACGGGCGGGTCGCCGAGGAGCGCGGCGGCCAGGCCCAGCCGCTGGCCCATGCCGAGGGAGAAGGTGCCGGTCCGGCGCCGGGCCGCGTCCGCGAGCCCGACCGCCTCCAGGACCTCGGCGACCCGGCCGCGGGCGATCCGGTTGCTCTGGGCGAGCCAGCGCAGATGGTCGCGCGCGGTCAGGCCGCGGTGCGGGGCCGAGGTCTCCAGCAGGGCGCCGATGTGGCGGAGGGGGTAGGCCAGGTCGGCGTAGGCGTGCCCGTCGATCCGCGCGGTTCCGGTGTCGGGGCGGGTCAGGCCCAGCATCATCCGCAGGGTGGTCGACTTCCCGGCGCCGTTGGGGCCGAGGAAGCCGGTGACGGCTCCGGGCCGCACCGTGAAGGTCAGACCGTCCACGACGGTGGCCGGCCCGTACCGCTTGGTCAGGTTCTGGACGTCAATCACGCGACGAGTCTGGCCGCGCCGGCCGCACCACACATCGGACCGGGGTCGGGACGGTGCGGGCCGGTTTCGCGGACCGGACCCATACCGGAGTATGAGACCGTTTCAGCCATATGCGGTGGGCGGGACGTATGGCGGTTGGCGTGGCACTAGTACGGCAGTGTCGCGAGGATCCGGAAGCCCGCGCCGGGGCGGGGGCCCGCCGTGAGGGTCCCGCCGTGCGCGAGGGCCCGTTCCCTCATCCCGACGAGCCCCATGTCGCCGCCGGGCACGGTCGGCCGGTGCCCGGGTCCGGGGCCGTCGTCGGTGACGCCGATCGTCAGCACGCCGTCCTGCGCGGTGACGCTGACCAGGCAGCGGGTCGGGGCAGCGTGTTTGACGACGTTGGTCAGCGCCTCCTGGACGATCCGGAACGCGGTCAGCGCGACCCCGTCGGGTGGTTCCTCCGCGCAAACGGAGCGCAGGTCGACGCTGACGCCCGCCGCCTCGGCCGTATGGACCAGGGAAGGCAGGTCCGACAGCCCCGGGACCGGCTGGAGGTCCTGCTGCTGGTCGACGTGTTCTCGGCGCAGCACCTTGAGGGTGGCCCGCATGTCGCGCAGCGCCCTGCGGCTGATGTCCTCGATGACGGTGAGGGCTTCTCTGGCCTCCTCGGGGTGGGTGGCGATGACGTGGTTGGCGACCCCGGCCTTGATCGCGATCAGGCCCACGCTGTGGGTGACGACGTCGTGGATGTCCCGGGCGATCCTCATGCGTTCTTCGACCTTGGCCTGCTCGGCCGCCTGCACGATGGTCCGCCGCAGGCTCTCGCGTCGCTCCCGTACGGCCGTCCCCGCGGCCCACGTCGCCCCCAGCACCAATAGCCCGAACAGCAGTTGCACCGCCAGGGTGCCGCCCGTGTAGTGCTGCCCGCCCGTCACCGTCAGCAGGCCCGCGCCCGCCGTGCTCGCTCCGCCGACGATCACGGCCGACCGCCCCAGCTGCCGTCGCCGTGTCGTCGCGACCAGGTACAGGGCGTAGGCCGCGGAGAGGAAGACGACAGGGCCGAGACCGGCGGCCAGCGCCACGCAGGACGCGACGAGGACGATCGCGAACACCGGGACGGGCCACAGCCGCCGTACAGCGAGCGGCAGCGCGGTGGCGAACGAGAGCAGCGACACGGTCAGCCCACCGGGCGCACCGCCGCTGTCGGGCCGTACCAGCGTCAGTTGCGGAAGCAGGGCGAACCCGAGGGCCGCCGCCCCGTCGAGGAGGACCAGGCGTCGGCGCGAGACATCTCCCATGTCCCGAACCTATGCGCCTGATCAGCCGGACGTCCAACACGGCCGGAACAGGACCATGACCGCCTAAGTCGGTGCGGTCCGTCCGTTTCGTCTGCCTAGGCTGTCACTGTCTTTGCAGGCGTTCAACGCTTACCACGGGGGTGCAAAGCTATGCGGATCAACCTGTTCATCCTCAGTGAGGACCCGGTGTCCCTGGCCGGACTCGAGGCGATCGTCGAACAGGACGACAGCGTCAACCTCATCGGCACAGCGGTCGACGAGTCCCACGGCCTTCGATGTCTGGAGAACAACCCGCTCCGGCCCGACGTCGTGCTCATCGGTGAACCACCGTCAAAACGCGCCATCTGCAGGAACGTTGAGTGGATCGTCTCCCTGTACCGCCGGGAGAAGTCACGCCCGCAGATCGTCGTGGTGTCGCAGAACGACTACGACGACGTCATCGTCTCCGCCCTCCGCCTCGGCGTGAACGGCTATCTCGCGCGGATCGCGTCCCCGGAGGAACTGTTCCAGTCCCTGCACATCGTGGCCCGCGGGGGCGCCGCGTTCAGCCCGACGATCGCGGCCCGCTTCAGCAGGTTCTTCGCCACCATACAAAGACTTCCCGAGCCTCCCGAGTTCTCCCAACTGACCAGCAGGGAGACAGAGATACTGGAACTGCTCGCGGACGGCATGAACAACCGTCAGATCGCCCGGCGCCTCTTTCTCGCAGAGAAGACCGTACGCAACTACGTCTCCCGCATCTTCACCAAACTGGAGGTGCACGATCGGGCCGCCGCCGTACTGCGCGCACGCGACGCCGGTTTCGGCGATCAGCCCGACACCGTACTGCCCCAACACGCCTGACAACGCCAGGAGATCGAGCGCGCGGCCCTCTGGTCGGCGTGCTCGCGGTGCCGGCGACTTCATTGGCGGCCGGATCGCCGTGGAACCGGCAGCACCGGGCAGCGACCGGATCAGCGGCGTGACCTGGGTCAAGGCGGTCGGCATCGACGTCCCCAGCCATCCGGTCGCCGACACCTTCGGCCCGACGCCCGTCGAACTGTCCCGCCTCTCCTTCCACGATTCCTCGAAGTTCCGCTTCGGTCCGGGCAAGCTCACCCAGGCCATGGACGCCGAGGAGCATGAAGGCAGCCAGCCGGACGGCCTCCGTCGATCTGAGCTGGGACGAGGGCGTGGTCCCTGCTGGTCGTCCGACAGGGTGGGCCGCCTATGGCTTGGGCACGGGTTGCTCCCCCGAGCCTCGGACGATCAGTCGTGTGGGAACGGTGATGGTGCGGGCGCGGGAGCGGTCGCCGTCGAGTCGTGCCAGCGCCATGGTCGCCGCTGTTCTGCCGAGTTCTTCCGCGTCCTGGGCGACGACGGTCAGGGCCGGTTCGAGTGCCGCGGCCAGCGCTACGTCGTCGAAGGCGACGACGGCGACATCCTTGCGCTTGCTGCGGGCCAGTTCGGCGACGATGCCCAGCGCCATGATGTTGTTGCCGGCGAACAGGGCAGTGGGGGGATCGGCCAGGCCGAGGAGTTGGGCGGTCGCGGCCTCGGCGCCCTGCTGGTCGTGGGCGTTGGTGACGAGTGAGCGGTCGTATGGGATGTCGGCTTCCTGCAGCGCGGCGCGGTAGCCGGCCAGACGTTCACGGCGGGTGTACAGCTTCGGGGGCAGGTCGCCGACGAAGCTGATGCGCCGGTGGCCGTGGGCGATGAGGTGGACGACGCCGTCGTGGGCTCCGGCGCGGTTGGAGCTGACGATGCTGTCCGTGGCGAGGCCGGCTCCGGGGCGGTCGAGGAAGACGACGGGCAGTCCCGCCGTGCGGTGGGACTTGAGGTGGGAGTGGTCGGCGCCGACGGACGGAACGACGATCAGGATGCTGACCCGCCGGGCGAGGAACTTGTCCGTCAGGGCGCGTTCGCGCTCGGGGTCGTCCGCGGAGGAGCCCATGAGCAGGGTCAGTCCGCGGTCGCGGACGGTGTCCTCGATGGCGCGGGCCACGGCTCCGAAGAAGGGGTTGGCGAGGTCGGGAATGACCAGGCCGATGGTGGTGTCCGGGCCGCCGACGCGGATGTTGCGGGCCATCAGGTTCGGCTGGAAGCCGAGCTTGGCCACTGCGGCCAGTACCTGTTCCCTGGTCTGCGCGGAAGCGGGTCCGTCCTCGTTGAGGACTCGGGAGACCGTCTTGGCGCTGACGCCGACTTCGCGGGCGACATCGGCCAGGGTGGGGCGGCGGTTCGCTGCCATGGAGAAACCGTCTCCTGAGGGCTCTCGGTTCCGGCCGCGGCCTCGGCCGGAAACTGCGAGAGCTGGGTTGTGCTGTCAGGTGGCCTGGACTCCGGCGGCCTTCGCGGCCTTGGAATCCGCTACGACAGTATCTCCGGCCTCGTCGATGCTGAGCGCGCCGGTCATGATGGCGACGACCTCGGCCATGGAGTAGTCGGACGGCTTGATCACGGCAGCGCGCCGGCCCAGCCGGTGGACGTGGATCCGGTCGGCGATCTCGAAGACGTGGGGCATGTTGTGGCTGATCAGAACGACCGGCATGCCCTTGTCGCGAACGCGGCGGATGAGGTCCAGGACCTGACCGGACTCCTTGACACCGAGGGCCGCGGTGGGCTCGTCCATGACGACGACGCTACGGGCCCAGGCGACGGAACGGGCGACCGCGACGGCCTGCCGCTGTCCGCCGGAGAGCGTCTCCACCGACTGCGTCAGCGAGCGCAGGCCGATCTTCAGGTCGGCCATGTGCTCGGCGGCCTCCTGCCGCATCCGCTTCTTGTCCAGCATGCGGAAGACACTGCCGAGCACGCCGGGACGGCGGAGCTCACGCCCGAGGAACATGTTCGAGGCGATGTCCATGGAGGCCGCCACGGCGAGGTCCTGGTAGACCGTCTCGATGCCGTGGGCGCGGGCACTCTGCGGGCCGGAGAAGGTGATGGGCTCCCCGTTGAGGCGTATCTCGCCGGCGTCGGGGACCACCGCGCCGGTGAGGGCCTTGATCAGGCTGGTCTTGCCGGCGCCGTTGTCGCCGATGACGGCGAGGACCTCGCCGGGGAGCAGGTCGAAGTCGGCGCCGTCGATGGCGGTGACCTGGCCGTACCGCTTGACCAGACCGCGGGCCTGCAGCACGGGCGTGGGGGAGGAGGTGGCGGTCATTGGGCCTTCTTCCGGGAGAGCTGGTCGACGGTCACCGCGAGGATCACCAGGACTCCGGTGATCAGGGTCTGGTAGATGGAGGCGACGCCCATCAGCTGGAGACCGTTGCGGAACACGCCGACGATGAGGACGCCGATGAAGGTGCCCAGGACCGAGCCGCGTCCGCCGAAGAGGCTGGTGCCGCCGAGGACCACGGCGGTGATGCTGTCGAGGTTGTCGGTCTGCCCCGCCTGGGGGTCGCCGACTCCGGTGCGGGAGATGAGCAGCAGGGCGGCGATGCCGTACAGCAGACCCGCCACGGTGTAGATGCCGATCGTCAGCCGGGAGGTGCGGATACCGTTCAGCCGCGCCGCTTCCTGGCTGTTGCCCAGGGCGTAGACGTGCCGGCCCCAGCCGGTGCTGCTCAGCGCGTAGGCGAGCAGGAGGAACAGGGCGATGGTGACCAGGGAGCCGTAGGTGATGTCGGTGTGGCCGAGCGGGAAGGTCTGCCCGAGGGCCGTCAGCGGGCCGGGCAGGTTGGTGACCGTCTGCTCCTCGGAGTAGATGTGGGTCAGCGCGAACGCCACGTTGAGCATGCCGAGGGTGACGATGAACGGCGGCAGCGGGATCTTCTGCACCAGCAGCCCGTTGAGCAGCCCGAAGCCCGCGCAGACCGCCATGCCCAGCGCGATGGCGACGAGCGGCGGCAGGGAGCCCTCGGCGGCCATCTTGGCGATCACGATGCTGCCGAACGCCATCACGGCTCCGCAGGACAGGTCGATGCCCGCGGTGAGGATGATCAGGGTCTGTCCGATGGCGAGGGTGCCGACGACCATCACCTGCTGCACGATCAGCGAGAAGTTGCCGCCGGTGAGGAACTGGTCGGTCGAGAGGGCGAAGAAGGCGCAGGCGAGAAGGAGGGCGACCAGAGGGCCGGTGGTCGGTGCCGTGAGCAGTCTGCGGGCCGTGGTCGGCGCTTTGAGCTCGGCGTACGGCGTGGTCGTGGCTGTCATGCGAAGTCCTTGTCGGAAGACAGAGGTCCCGGTGGGAGGACAAGGGGGCGGCCGTCCCCGGTCGGGGAGGTGGGGCCGGCCGCCCCGCTGAGGGGCTTGGAAATGGCGGCCAGGGGCGGGTGAGCGGCTCAGCCCCAGCAGTTGTCCAGGCCGTAGGCGGTGTCCTTCGACGTGACCCCGTCCTGCGCCTTGTCGGTGATCAGCGTGACGCCGGTGTCGGTGTAACCGGACGCCTTCTTGCCGTCCTTGGCGTACGTCACGACGGCCTTGACGCCCTCGGCGGCCATCTTCAGCGGGTACTGCTGCGAAGTCGCGGCGATCTTGCCGTCCTTGACGGCCTGGGTGCCGGTGCAGCCGCCGTCGACCGAGAGGATCAGGACGTCCTTCTCCCGGCCCTTGGCCTTCAGCGCGGTGTACGCACCCAGGGCCGCCGGTTCGTTGATGGTGTAGACGACGTTGATGCCGGGCGCCTTCTGCAGGCAGTTCTCCATCGCGGTCTGGCCCTTGGCCTGGTCGCCACCCGTGTCCTGGGCGCACACGACGTCCTTGTCGGTGGCGCCGAAGCCCTTCAGGAATCCGTTGTGCCGCTGGACGCCGACGGAGACACCCGGCGCGAGGTCGAGGGCGGCTATCTTCGCCGTCTTGCCCTTCATGGCGGCCTTGGCGTACTCGCCGATCAGCTGGCCGGCCTTGAGGTTGTCGGTGGCGAAGAGGGCGTCGACCGCGCTCTCCGGCTCGGTCGGGGTGTCCAGGGCGATGACCAGGACACCCTTGGCGCGGGCCTTCTGGATCGCGGGCACGATCGCCTTGGAGTCGCTCGGGGTGATCAGGATGCCCTTCACGCCGGCGGCGACCATGTTCTCGATGGCCGTGACCTGACCTGCGTTGTCCCCGTCGAACTTGCCTGCCGCGGTGGACAGCTGGGCGCCGTTCTCCTTGGCGGCCTTCTCCGCGCCCTCCTTCATCTTCACGAAGAACGGGTTGGTGTCGGTCTTGGTGATCAGACCGACCTTGACGCTGCCCGATCCGGTGCTCGCGGTGCCCGATCCCGATCCGGATCCACAGGCGGTCAGGGCGAGGGCTGCGACACCCGTGCAGGCAGCGGCTCTGAGCAAGGGGGAGGGCAGACGAGAGATGCGTGACATGAACGACTCCTGCGGGATTGCGGGCGAACGGCCGGCATCGGGGCATGCCGTCCCTCGGTGTCATCGTTGACTTATGTCATCGTTGACACTGCTTGGCGAGGATGATGGACTCCGTTCCCCGGCAACGTCAATGCCTTGCACCCGTCACAAATCGGCAACGCCCGCGGCCGTCGCCCGCCCGAAGCCGTTCACCGGCTGCCCGGGGCGTGCCTGTTTCTGTCCGCGCATTCCGAGAGAAGAGCAGCCCATGAGCCCGCGCCAGATCGCCGTCCTGGGGGAGTGCGTCGCGGACGCCTTCACCGAACCCGCAAGCGTCCCGGATGAGCTCGCCCTGCGGGTGCTGCCCGGTGGCGGACCTGCGAACACGGCGGTGGCCCTGGCCAGGCTGGGTACCCCGGCCCGCTTCCTGGCACGCCTGTCCGGCGATGTGTTCGGCCGCCTGTTCCGGGCCCATCTCGAGGCGTCCGGCGTGGACCTGTCGTACGCCGTCGCGGCCGCCGAGCCCAGCACGCTGGCTGTTGCCGAACTGGACGCCGAGGGTCAGGCTGCGTTCTCCTTCCATGCGCAGGCCACCGCCGACTGGCAGTGGACCAGTGCGGAGCTGGTCGGCGTTGACCTGGCCGACACCGCCTGTGTGCACACCGGCTCGCTGGCCCTGGTCAAGGAGCCCGGAGCGGCCGTGCTGGAGGACTTCCTGGCTGCCGCCGCGCCTCGGGCCACGATCAGCATCGACCCCAACGTCCGCCCGCTCCTGGTGCACCCCGAGGTCTACCGCGCCCGGCTGGCGCACTGGTGCGCCCTCGCGGATGTACTGCGGCTGAGCGAGGACGACCTGGAACTCCTCCTGCCCGGAACACCGCCCGAGCAGGCGTGCGACATCTGGCATGCCGCCGGTGCGCGGCTCGTCGTGATCACGCGCGGTGCCGACGGCGCCCTGGCCTCACTCGACGGGGAGCGGGTGCAGGTGCCCGCGGTGGCGACGCCGGTCGTCGACACGGTCGGTGCGGGTGACTCTTTCACCGCGGGACTGCTGCACCACCTCGGCACCCACGGACTCCTCGGCGGCAGGCTGACGGACCTGCGTCTCGGCGATGTCGAGGCAGCCTGCCTGTTCGCCGCGCAGGTCGCGGCCCTGACCTGCGCGGTTGCCGGCCCCAACCCGCCGTGGCCGACCCAGTTGGCGCAGTTCGCGACCGTCGGCGACGCCTGATGGTCTGTCGGTCCGCACCGGAGCAATCGCGTCCGAACCGTTGACGCACTGGCCGGATTGCGCTTCATAATCGGACACTCGATGTCATCGATGACACAGCCGACGGTGACACCCTCGGTCGGCGGCGTGGACGCCGGCCTCGGCCCGGGGCTTCGGTCCGTCCGCGCCGGGGCGGCAGTCACCGCTGCGCGGACAGCCGGGGGACAGGGAGACATCCTGAGCCCTGTACGCGTAACCCGGCATGCCCGCATGCGAGGGATCGGCTCGGTGAATCCGGACAAGAAGCCGTCGCCCGGCACCTCGACTTCGCTCACTGACAAGGACACGGAACCGTGAAGAAGACCCTGCTCGCCGAGTTCACCGCCCGAGAGGGAGCGGAGGACGAGGTCGCCCGCCTGATCCGGGACTACGCCCTGAAGGTGCGGGAAGAGGAAGGCAACCTGACCTTCGACGTCTACACCAAGGCGGCAAACCCGCGCGGATACTGGATCTTCGAGGTCTACCGGGACGAGGACGCCTTCAAGGCACACCTGGACGCCCCGTACGGTGCCCCGTTCAACGCCGCCCTCACCCCGCTGATCGAGGAGGACGCCTCCGTACTGACGTTCCTCGATCCGCTGGCCACGCATCCGTGACGGGCGCTGAACACCGGCGGCGACCCGGAGCTGGAGCGCGGAAAGATCGAACTGCTGCTCCAACTCCGGGTCGACGGGGTTTGTACGCGTGCATGTACCACCGGGTCGTGGAGGTGCCGGAGCAGTTGTGGCGGAACGGCCCGCCGCGCTCTGCTTTGCTGGTCAGCCCTGCTCTGCCGCGCCTGGCCGGCGCGGCAGAGCAGGACAGGGCCTGCGGTCGGCTGATCGCGGCGGCGAAGATGTGCATCCGCTCGATGTCGGGGAGACCGGCGAAGGCGACCTGCTTGCCCTCGGCCAGCGGGACCGTCGTCGCGTAGAGGCTCACGTCGTTGCTCAGCGGTCCCGCGGCTGTGTACAGGTAGGGGGAGCAGGGGGCACCCGGCCTTGGGCCAAACCCCGTGCACGGATGGGGCTCACCTCTGTACCGGTTCGCCGATCCTTGGATTTCCTCTCCTTGCGCTGGCCCTGCCCTGTGCCGTCTTCACTTCCGACCTCTTCGCGACCGGCGACGACCGCGACAACCGTGCCGCCGTCCGTGCGGCCGTCCGTGCGGCCGTCCGGGCCGCCGTCCGGGCCGCCGTCCGGGCCGTGCCGACGGAGGAGCTGGACCTGATGGGACTGGCTGTGGACGGGCCGCGGAACGCGGTGGACAAGGCGCTGAAGGGCGCGCGGATGCATACGTGACTGAATCTGCACAGCGAATGCGCAACTGCGCCACGGGTGCGTTCTGTTGGTACGGAGTTGTCCTGGTCGGAGCTGCCGTGGCAATAGCTGTCGGCTTCCTGTGCGGGGCTACATGTAGAGAAGCTGCCCCCAATTCGTGTGCATGCGTGCATGGATGAGTAGCCGAACGTTTCAACTGCCGTGCTGGGAACAGCGACCGACTGGATGCCGGGCACCCTCCGTGATTTGATCCTTCGCGCCGACGGAATCGCGCCAAGACGTCCGGAAACGGATGGCGCGTGCCTGCGGTCGCGGCCCACCGGCTATCCCCAGCTTGGCCGCTCCCCCTTGTGGAACATCCATACGAAGGGCAGTTTCTTCATGAACTCCGCTCCCCAGGTTCAGACCCTTGAAATCTCTGACGCCGAGCTCGACACCGTCTCCGGCGGCCTGAGCCCGCAGGTCGGCATCGCCGCCGGCCCCACGGCGATCAGCAGCTCGGACCTCGTGGGTCAGTTCGGCGCGGTCAAGGACGGGGCCCTGGACACCGTCGGCCAGTACCACCAGGTCGGCGCCACGGTCGCCTTCTGATCGTCAGATCGCGGGACTTCCTCATCGTGGGATCGCTGATACCGGCAGCCTGACCGCCGATCGGCGTCCACAGCGACAAGCCCCCTACCTGCGGGTCTTCGTTGGTAGGGGGCTTGATCGTTAGGGGTTGCTTCTTCTTGCCCTGGGTCTTGTCGAGCCGCACGGTGCCGTCTCCCTGGTCGACGGCCCACAGAGTCTCCACCGGCGCCGGGGGCAGTCGTCTTCGACCTCAAGCCGGAAGTGCACCTTCACGTACGGGCCGCCGTCGGGGTTCGTCATGCTGCGCAATCAGCTTGGGAAGCTGAGGTGTTCTAGTGCCTGTTGAGGCGCTGACCTGGGCGAACGGCTGGGCTGTGGTCTCGTCGGGCTCGGTTGCTTTCACCGTGGTTCCCCGTTGTTCCCCGCTCGATCTGGTGCGCTCGTGGTGCGGGAGTGGCTCACGGACTTCAGCAGCAGCTACCAGTCTCGCCAGTCATCCGTGATCTCGGTGCGGCTGGTGCCTCGCCTCACTGCCAGGGCCGGAACGTCGATGCCGTGCTCCGTCAAGGTCTGATCGACGTACAGGCACAACTCTTCGCGCTCTTCGGTCTCGTAGCCGGCGCCATCGTGAACCTCGTTGATCTCATTCAGCGTCTGAACGACCCGCTCGATCGCTTCGAAGATCTGCTCGTCGGCCTGGTCCTGGAGCGTCTGCACATCGGACTCGAACGCGTGTAGCGCCTTGTCCGTCGCCGTCAGCAGTGACTCGGGGAAGAGTTCAGACAAGAAGGCGTCGCTCGGGTCTCGCGCCCCGGAGGCGAGTTCCCTTGCCTCGTCGTCCACGCGGGCCCGCCAGCGTGCAGATGGTCTGATGGTCATGCCCCGGACTGTAAGCGCCATTACTGACACGTCCGTCTTCGTGCACGCTTTCCAACTGGGCTGGTTGGGTGTGTACGGGGGCGTTCACCTGCGTTCATGGGCGGCTCGCCACCGGATTGGGATCGGCTTCCGGTCTCGGCTGAACGGCGGTGAACGAGGCTGAATGAGACGGAAAGTGAGACGGGCGCGGCGGTCGTTGTCAGTACAGCCTCGTACTGGGCGTATTCGGCTGTTTCGCCAACGAAAAGAGATGCCGTGCCGGGCGTCGCGAGCGTCAAAGGTCTTCAACCTGTGATCATGGAGCGTTCATTGAAAGTGATCGACGAGGAGCTCCAGGTCGCGGGGGCCGATGTGCCGCCGCCGCGGGGCGCTCGCGGTAACGCGCTGTAGGTGATGTGGTGAACTGGTTGACCTCGCTGCCGGCGGTGGTGCTGGTTGTGGGCGGGCTCCTACTTGCCCTACTGGTCGCGGCCGTGGCGCGGGTCGGCGTCCGGGCGCTCGTACCGGTCGAGGAACGGGATCGGGTGCCGCAGATCGCCACGCCCCTGATGCCGACACTCGGCGCTGCCTTCGCGATCTTTGCGGCACTCACACTGGCCAGCGAGGCCGGCTACCTGCGCGCAGCCGAGGGGTTGGTGAGCGACGAGGCGGCCGCGGCCTCCCGCCTGGCATGGGCGGCGACAAGTCCGCGAGTCCAGTCGGAGCCGATCCATGCGGCGCTGCTGGACTACTTGCGGACCACGCGTGCCAGGGAGTGGGAGGCTTCAGCAGCGGCGTCCGGTGACGACCCCGCCACCGCTCACGCGATCGCACGGCTGGAGCGGAGCGTGCGCGCCGAGGCGGCCCGGCCCGAGGTGGGAACCCCGACAGGCACGGAGCTGGTGGTTTCCATGGACGGTGTCACCAGTAGTCGTCGCGCCCGCGTTGCGGCCGCCTCGCGCGACGTTCCCGCGCTCTACGTCGTCACGCTTGTGGTCAGCGGACTGGCCTTGATCGTGAACTCCGGCGCACTGGTCTTCCGCAGCAGCCTGCGAACGTCACTGCTGATCGTAGGCGTTGCGAGTGTGGTCGGGCTGAGCCTGGCGTTGCTCTTCGCACTCAGCGCGCCGTGGAGCGGACCGTTCATCGTCAGTGGGCATCCACTCGACGCCGTCATCGGGGACCTGAAGTCCGGCTTCTTCGACGGCGGGCCGTAGGCGACGGGCGCGATCAGTAGCCGACGACTGGGTCCAGGCCAGGAAAGCGGCGGGCGTCACGGCCGAGCTGCACTTCCACGACCTGAGGCATACGGGCAACACGCCGGCCTCCACGGCCGGGGCCGGCACGCGGGAGCCGATGACGCGGATGGGCCACAGCAGCTCGCGGGCCGAGCTGATCTGTCAGTGCATGACCGGCGACCGTGATCGGGCCGTCGCCGACCGCCTCGGCGCGATGATCCGCGACGGCGGGGGAGACCCCTCGGGCAAGGTCGACAAGGACTCCACCCGGACGTAGTGGCACGCGTGTGGCACGGCGTCGGAAACGGCGAAGGGCCGGCCTGGGAGGTGAATCCTCCTGAGCCGGCCCTTCTCTCTGTGCCCCCGGCAGTGCCCCGGCAGGATTCGAACCTGCGACACCCGCTTTGGGATTTCGGTCCGGCGGCCTAGGTGAAGCCCTGGCGCTCGTGCTGGTCCAGCGTGTGTGGTCGTCCAAGGCTGCCTGCGTACACCGTCGTTGATGTCAGCTGGTGATGTCAGGTCGGACGGCGTCATGGAGCGCGTTGAGGCAGAGCTGTTCAGTGATGGCGGCAACGACGCTGTGGTTCGCATGCCCGGCAGATGGTTCCCCGGAGTGCTGGTGCAGGGCCACTCCCTTCACATCCTCCGCAGCGACATTGCCGAGGTGGTGGAGTCATGCGAGCGCGGCGACCTGGACGAAGCGCGGCACTCCGCCGGCCTTCTTCTGGCGCACCTGGACGCTTTGCCGGCCCGGTACGAGGCTGCGTTGGGCGAGCACGGGATTCCGCGCCCGTACTGAACTGCGGGGCCATCACCTCGGGTTGACGCTGAACCCCCGAAGGCTGCCTTGCAGGGGCGGACGTGGTCGGCGACGCGGTTCCCCAGGTCACTCCAGCTGTAACGACAGCCCAGGTGAACCGGGCATCTCGACTGCGGCGAGCCGTCGTTGACCGTGGCTGACCGCACGATGTGGAACGGCTGTGGCACGCACATAGGGACTACGGGCTTGGAAGGCGCATGGTGCGTGTGGCGCGACGTACAACCTGAGCAGCCGGCTTGCCTGCCGCGACCTCTGACGGAGACCGACTTCGACACATATTCGAAGGAGATGGCGTCTGACACTCCTTCGACCGTTCAGGCAAGACGTACGGCTCGCCGAGGATCACGCTGGATCTGCGGGAGGAGTGCTGGCGGGTCTCCGAGAACACCGTCACCGAGATCATGGCCGAGTTTGGCCGAGTTTGGCCGACAGGGCCGCAAGTCGCCTGCCGGCGCCGTCCCCTGGCCCATCCCAGCAGGTGGAAAGTCGCCGCTGACCTGGTACGGCGCAAGTTCGACTCCGTAGCCAGGGACGTGTTGGGGTGGGGGCGATATGACGGAGATCGATACCGGTGAGGGCAAGCTCTGCCTCGCCAGTGTCCACGATGCCTTCTCCCGCCGGGCCTTGGTTGCGCGAGGGGTGAGCGGCACGACGCCGCGCTGGTCAGCGCCGCATAGCAGATGGCGATTGCGGCGAGAGCACCCCCTCCGCTGCACCAAGCGGAACCCAAGAACAAGCCACGGTGGCCGAATGTTGACGTAAAGATCATTTAAACAGTAGGTTCTCGCCGTTCCACCCGGAAGTGATCATGAAGAGCGTGACGCCGGATGGAGGACTGGGGAACCCGTATGTCGGGCATATCAATCAAGCGTGTCTCCACCGTGGCCGGCCTGGCTGCCGCCGCCGTTCTCGCCGCGGCGCCGGGTGCCTGGGCCAACTGGTCGAGCCACATCACCTCTTGGACGGATGGCGGGACCTCTCGCACCTGGGCCGACGAGAGCTACAGCCAGATCCAGTTCACCGGGTGCACGGCTCAGTACGCCACCACGAAGCAGGTTGTCGTCCAGATGTGGGACTACGACGCGCTGTCGTCCAACGACTACTACGGTGCCAAGACCTTCACCAACTGCTTCAACGGTGCTTCCTACACGAGCAACGGTGAGTGGACCGGGCTGCCCACCGAGCCGGACTTCTACTTCGAAACCTCCAAGGTCGGTCAGGGCGGGAGCTGCTGCCTCCTCAACGTGACGTCGGTCTACGTCGACACCACCAAAGCCGACAGCTGACCTTCGGTCCGAGGCGCGGCGCTGCCCCGTGGGGCAGCGCCGTACCTCAGCCCGTCCCGAGCCCCACGAGGAACCCCTTGAAACCGCTCGCCCGAATCCGGTCCAGCAGCGCGCTGTGGGCGTCACCCGTCGTCTTGCTGCTTGTGCTTGCCTATTACTTCACGGACATCACTTCCGACCTGCGACTCGACCCGCTCGACTACGCGCCCACCGTCGTCGACGCGGTGCTGCGCAACCTGGTACCCGTGGCCTACGCGGTCGCCGCGGCGTTGGGCGCCTGGGAGGCACGCAAGCTGGGCAACGCGGACGTCTGGCAATGGGGGGTGGTGCGCTCCCGCTACACCATCGCCGCACACACCCTCATCCCTGTGGTCACGCTGGCCTGGCTGGTCCTGCTCCTGCCCGTCCTGTGCGGGCTGATCCAGACGGGAACCCCGCTGGACCTGGCGGGAACCGGCCTCGTGGTGTTCGCCATGCTGCTCTGCGCGGCCCATGCCGTGATCGGGTTCGGCTGGGGAGTCGCGGTCCGGCACATCGCGGCGGTTCCGGTGATCGCGGTCCTCGACTTCCTGGCCCTCGGCTGGTCCACAGGGCTTACAGTGCCCTGGCCCCGGCATCTCACCAGCCTCTACCCGGGCAGGCTGTTGTTCGGCGAACTGCCCACCGCGCCAGCCATCGTGGCGCCCCTCCTCGTCGGTCTCGGCGCCGCCGCGGCGGTGGCCCTGCTCTGGTCGGGCATACCCCGGCCGTGGTTGCGCGCCGCTCTCGCCGGGGCACTGGCGCTGGCCTGTTTCGGCGGCGGGTACGCCATCGTCAAGGACTGGAGCTACATCGGGCCCCGGAGCACGGGGCACGGATCGATGTCCTGTACGAATGACAGCCCTCGCATCTGCACCCCATCGGCCTATGCCGCAGAACTCCCCGCCATGCGCGAGGAGGCGACGGCTACCCTGCAGACCCTGCGGAAAGCGGGGATCGACGCCCACCCGGCCACGCTGACGGACACCCTCGCCGCGGTGAGGTACCCAGAGCCGTCCACGACCACCGACTGGCACCTCCCGCTCGGTACGAGCCATGCGGTGGGTATGACGCCCTACCAGGTCGCCCGTACGGCGGTTCGCTTCGAGTGTGAGCCGCCCGCGACCGAGCCCGCCCGCCTCGTGTACTACTGGGTGTCCATGAAGGTTGGCCAGGGCGATGTCTACCTCCGGCGCCTGTCCACCGAACCCGACTTCACCGCGCAAAAACGGGAACTGCTGCGCGCACGGGTGGGCAAGGTTCTCGACATGGACGCTGCGGACCAGACGAACTGGTTCCGGCGCACCGTCGCGTCCGCGTGCGAGCAGGCGCCATGATCTGGTGGCTCAAGGCACGGCGGGTGCATACTCACCTGCCAGTGGGATTCCTGTTGTTCGTCCTGCTGGCCGCCGTCGTCCAGGACGGCCCGGTTCACCTGCCGTCGATCTCGCTGGGCACCTCGGAAGGGGTGCAGGCCATGGTCTTCGTACCGCTCGTACCGGCGGCGGTTCTGTTCAACTGCCTTGGATCACGGTTCGGTTCGGCGGAAGAGTCGGGAACCCGGCTGGTGAGGGGGTACGACGCTCTGCTCGCGCTCGGCGTCGTCGCGCTCACGTCCCCGGTGGGTTCTGCCGTGGCAGCCGCGACCGGTTCCCGTGCCGCCGAGTCCCTGGGCCGCAACACCGCCTTCCTAGTGGGACTCACCCTGCTGTGCGGCGCCCTCTTCGGCAGCTCCGCCGTGCTCATGCCGGCGGTGTGGCCCCTGTTGGTGGTCATGTTCGGTCTGCGCCGCCCGAACGATCCATATCCGTGGACCGTGCTGCTCGAGTCGGCCCACACCTGGTACGCCACCGCTGGCGCCGCGCTGATGCTCGCCGTCGGCATCGGCGCACATCTCATCTTCGCTCGGAGGTCCGCATGACCGTGGTACTGGAATCCTGCAGCTATGGCTACGGTCGCCGTCAGCGTCCCGTGCTCTCGGACTTCGGCTACCGACTGCCGGACGGACTGACGATCCTGCTTGGGCCCAACGGTGCCGGAAAGTCGACCCTGCTGAAGCTCGCCGCCGGGGTCACCTCCCCCCGAAGGGGGACTGTGACGCTCGACGGCATCTCCGCGCGGTCTAAGGAGTACCGCCGTGCGGTGGCGTGGATGCCGCAGACCATCACGCCGCTGCCCTCCCTCACCGTGCGGGAGTACGTCGCCTACGCAGGGTGGCTGAAGGGGATGAACCGGCGCACCGCCTGGGACGAAGCGCCCCAGGCGTTGGCCCGCGTGGAGATGGGCGGGAAGGCGGGGGAGAGGACGGACCGGCTCTCCGGAGGCCAGCTGCGCAGGGTCGGCGTGGCCTGTGCCCTCGTGCACGAGGCGCGCGTACTGCTCCTGGACGAGCCGACGGCGGGCATGGACCCGCGCCAGCGCCGCGTCTTCCGGGACCTGCTGGCGAGCCTGAAACAGGACGTCAGGGTCCTGATGTCCACCCACGACGTGGCCGATCTCGCCGAGGAGGCGGACCACGTGTCGATCCTGGCGTCCGGACGGCTGGTGCTCAGCGGTACGACCGCCGACTTCCTGGCCCACACCCCCCAGGGAACGGCCGAGGGCAGAAGCGCGGAAGGGGCCTACACAGCACTGCTGCAGTCGCTCTGACGAACACTCTGCCCGTAGCCTGACGTAATGCATCCTGAACGGCTGCCGACATGCGTCTGCACCTGTGGTCGAGAGCGACCAGCCTGACCGTGAAGGATCTCGAAAACCGTCGTGGCGCGAGTCGCCGCGGGTTCAAATCCCCCACCCACCACGCATGTTGAAGGCCTCTGACCAGGCAAGTCGGTCGGGGGCCTTCAGTGTTGTCTCGTCCGGTGGCGACCGCGATTCCCCGCGGTTCCCCGACCGATCGGGCACGAGTGGGACACGGCCGGACGACGGCTACCGCTTCAGCGCTCGGTAGCGCTTCAGGAGTTTTCTTTGGACGGGGTTGTGACCTGCGGAGACGTCGGCCGCAGTGTGTCTGGCCTGGGAAGATTCCACTCCATAGGTCTCACGTGTTCGCGGGGTTTCCCGGCCGCATGTGTGCTGAATCCGTTTCGCAAGGACGTCTTGACGAAAGCCCAGCCGTGACTGCACAGAGTCCACGTGATCGCGAGAGACCCCATTGCACCCCCTGTGAAGGTGCACCCTACTTCCGGCCGGCGGATCGGCCTTGGGATGGAGACATTTCGATCAGGATCGATTGCGGTCGCCGCCCCTGCAACAACGCCCGCTTTAGGAGAGAGGGTGGGGTGTCCTACCGGTGACCTGCGACTTCCGTGGCCGAGCCAGTGGGCATGTCGACGCCCGGCAGTCGCCCTTGTTGACCGCGGCTGACCCCTGCATCTGGCACGGAGGTGGCACGCGACTATCTGCGTCGTGCACCTTCTGATCCGTAGCTCTATAGAGATCAGCCGTTGAGGGTCATGCAGGTCGCGCTTCAGCCATACGAAGACGGGGCTGGTCGGATTCGGTCGTTGAGGTTGCTGTATTTCGCTGCTGCACTGATTGAGTGCCCCCAGCAGCCGTGCTGGGGGCACCCGTATGCCCGGATCAGATGGCGTCGATCCGCCAGGCGATCACGCCGGTCGACCCCTTGGCGCCGTCGACATCAATGCGTACCGGCTTGTGCACGGTGATCCGCTGCTGGACCACCGACTGATCGCACGGCACCTTGGTCTCCGTGCCGGTGCTCGCCGGTGTGAATGTCAACTGCGCGCTGCCGCTGCCGACGCACACCAGGTTGAGCCTGTATGTCCCGCCCTCGTTCAGGCTCGGCTCGGTGTGGATGCCGTCGATCACCCGCTCCGCGCCGGCCTCGACCATCTTCCCGCTGTGGACGGCGGGCAGGGCCGCTTGAGCCTGCTCAGTGAGTTTCTTCTGGGACGGCTCTGTTGCCGTCTGCGCCCCACTCGCAGCAGGCGGCGAGTGATCTTTGGAGGCTTTGCCGTCATCGCTGCCGGACGTGCACGAGGCGAGCAGGACTACTGACGCTGCCACAGCGCATCCGGCGAGCCATGCCCGCGGGCTCGAAAAGGTCATGACGAGGTTTCCCAGTACTTCCAGCCAGTCTCGGATGTGGGCAGCGTCGCCGACCCGTGAGCGATCTCGACGCCACCACAGCTGCTGCCACCGGCGGAACGGTACCGCTTCCAGTTCAACTTGTACCCCCACGAGCCGTACTGCAGGTGTCCGTACTTGTTCCGGCTGATGTCATGGGAGTAGTTGTGGCCGATGGCGACAGAGACACTGGCACCGATTTTGATGCTGATGGTGGTCTTGGCCTTCGCGAGGATTGCCCCGGCCGACCACTCCCCGCTGGCTGAAAATTCGGCAGAAATGGTGCCAGTTTTGGTGACGGACACGGACATGGTGCCGCCCGGACCGTCCTTGTACTTGGTGCCGTTCCACCAAGAAGGAACGTGGTATGCCGTCTTCGACGTGATGGTGTACCACGTGGACGGCTGGTCACACATGGACGGCGCCTTCTCGGAGAGTGGCTGATCGGTGGCGTCCTCCCAGACCTGTCTGTCGTTGATGTCCGCCGTTTGGTCAGCGGATATCGCGCTGTTGTCGCCTGTCGGCAATTCATCAGCGGAAGCAGTACCCGCAGTCACGAAGCAGAGAAGCAGAGCACGCGGGAGCTGATGACGCGGATGGGTCACAGCAGCTCGCGGGCCGCGCTGATCTATCAGCACATGACCAGTGACCGTGATCGGGCCGCCGACCGCCTTGGCGCGATGATCCGCGACGGAGACCTCCCGGACAACGGTGACAAGGGCTACGCACGGACGTAGTGGCACGCGTGTGGCACGGCGCCTGAAACGGTGAAGGGCCAGCCTGGGAGGTGAATCCTCCTGAGCCGGCCCTTCTCTCTGTGCCCCCGGCAGGATTCGAACCTGCGACACCCGCTTTAGGAGTGGGATCGAATCCTGCCGGGGAGTGCCTGGCGCTGCCGCGCGGTGCTGTTTCCCCTGGTCAGAACCGCACGGCGAGCCACTTGATTCCGGCTCATGCCGCCCTGTATCGGGCTGTCCGCTCACGCATCGCTCACGCGCTGCCGGCTGCTGAGCAGCGCGTGGGTCAGATCTGGCCGAGATCGATCTCCACCGCGAAGGGGGCCGCTGCCTTGAGGACGCCGGTGAACACGTCTCCGTCCCGGTACGTCATCGTCGCGGGGTCGAGAACGTAGGTGTACACGAGAGGAACGCCTGTTGCGGCCTGCTCGATCCTCCAGTAGAAGCCGATGCCCGCCTTGGCGTACTGGTCGACCTTCACGATCCGGTCGGTGGTCTCCGAGCCTGGCGACACCACCTCCGCGACCAGCAGCACGTGCTCAGGGCGGGTGGGGGTGATGTCGATCGTGTCTGCGCGGTACACGACGACGTCCGGGCGGCGATTGGTGAGAGGGACGTCCTGAAGCCGGACGTCGAAGTCCGTGTCGGCGTTCCACTCCGGGCCCGAGGCGGCATCCAGGGCGTTCGCCAGAATCCGGGCCAGCCGGTTGTGCCGCTTGGACGCACTGGGACTCACGACGACCATTCCGTCCACGATCTCGACACCGGCGCACTGCTCCTCGGACCAGGACTCGTACTCCTCCGCCGTGATCTGCTCATGCATCCACGCCGGGGCCACCATCTCGGCCGTCATGAAGCACCTCCCGGACACTGTGCTGCGGGCCCGATCCCGTTGGATTCAGCGTACTGGCTGCTGTCCGTCCGGCACGCTTATCCCGCTCGCGCACCCCCTGCCGGCCGCCATCCGACCAGCGCGCCCACGCCAAGAGTGAGGAACCGGCACGGTGGCCTCGTCGCCAGGGGACCGGAACAGGCCAGCGCACCACTGACCCAGTGCGGCAGCCGCAGCGGTACCGCCGACGAGGATACGGCGCGGCGGGGACCTTGTCCCGTTCGGTACGCGTCTGCTGCCCGAGGCGGATCGGGCGATCGCCGAGGCCGCTGCCCGGCTTATACCGCATGCCGACGTCGCCTCTGAGAACGCCGCGGCCGAGTCGGAGCCGAGGCGCGTCGGTGACGAGGTGCCCGGCCCGGAGTCCGTGCCGGATGGCGCTGATTCGTTGGGCGCCATTGGGGAGATCAACTCCCCGCCCGCTCACGCAAACGGCCCCGTAGGAGGAGTCCGAGGCCGAATAGAGCACCTCCTTGGGGGAGAAATCCCACGTCAGCAGCGTAATGCGTTGTGCCCCGGCAGGATTCGAACCTGCGACACCCACTTCAGGAGTTCGATCCACCCCCGGCAAGGTGAAGCCTTCCTTTCTGCACTGGCCTCGCTGGCCGTGTGGCGTACGTCAAGAGTCGGTGGGCACCCACTGACGCACACCGTGTCCGTTCGTGCCGTACCAGTAGTGGGACAGGCCCTTGATGCTGCTGGTGCGGAACGGGCGGCCGTGGTCGTCGATGCGGACCGTGCCGGTGCGGCCCTGGGAGGACCAGTCGAGTTCCAGGTACCACTTGCAGTCGTAGGTCTCGGTCGTCGCGGTGACCAGCAGCACCTCCGGATCCTCGGCGGAGACGCGGTAGGGGAACTGCACGGCGCGCGCGTGGGGGATCGGGCGGTTGATGTCCAGGTTCACGGAGAAGTCACGGGGCGTCAGGCCGCCGCCGCATCCCTGGCCCATGGCGTACGCGTTGCCGGTGACCGGGGTGCCGCGGCTGACGATACGGACCCGGAGGGCCTCCAGGACCACGGCCGTGGACGACTTCCCCTGCACCGATATCTGCACCATCGTCTGCCGCCCCGGCACCGCCCCCTGCGTCGCCGCCCACACTCCGGCGTCCTGCTCCACCGGCGGCGGGGGCACCTGGGTCGGCTCCTTGTCGATGACGTAGTCGTACCCGCAACCTCCGTCCCAGATCTGAGAGTCGACGGTCCAGGCGAGGGGCACACCGGTCGGCGCGGGGGCGGCGCTCTTCGCGCCCGCCGACGGTCCGCCCTTTGCCTCGGGACTCCCCGTAGCCCATGCTCCTGCGGACGGCGAGGCCGACGCAGGGCTGGGGGAGGGGCTGGTCGCAGTGGCCGAGGGGTGGTGTGACGTACCGGTTCCTGTCGTACGGGACCGACCGGTGGCCTTTGCCGAGTTGTCGTGAGACCGGTCGGCCGACAGCGCCGACAGAGTGCCCAGCGCCACCAGCAGCACGGTCGCCGTGGCGGCGCCGACCGCGGTGTGGCCACGGCGGTACCAGGGCCGTCCGGTCGAGCGGGTGGCATCCCACCGGACCGTCGGCTCGGGACTGCCTGATCCGGGAGCGTCGGAAGCGGGCAGCCCGGCGTCGGATGCGCCCGTGTCGGATGCGCTCGCGTCGAGTCGCCGTGGTGCACCGCTCGTGCCGTCCCCGTCACCACCGATGTCGTCCGCGCTGCCGCCCGCGCGCAGCGCCGTCCGGCTGTCCGGACCCGAAGCCCGCCGGCCACCTGCCGGCTCCGGCACCCCCTTGGCGTTCGTCGGCTCCGTTGCCTCCTCGGCCGTTGCCGACTCTGCCGCCCTCTCGCCCGTCCTCGACCGCTGTCGTGCCGTCACCGCGAGCAGCCACTGGCGGTGCAGTTCGAGGCGTTCCTCTGGTGTCGCTCCGCAGAAGGCGGCCAGGCGCTCCACCGGGGCGTAGTCCTGCGGGACCGCCTCGCCCGCGCAGTAGCGGTGCAGCGTGGAGGTGTTCATGTTGAGGCGCCGGGCCAGGGAGCCGTAGCTCCGGTCCGTGCGGTCCTTCAGCCGGCGCAGCAGCGCCGCGAACTGCTCGACGTCGTCCCCGGTCGACACCGTTCCCCCGTCTTCCCACGTATCCCCGTATCCCAGGCGGTCCATATACCTGCACGTCAGATGGGCTGGGATGGTTCCACCGTCGCCGGACGGGCGTCCGGCGTTGCGCCGGGCCGCCGTGACGGCCGATGCTCTTGGTGTCGCACCGACCAGGGCCGGACCGACCACCCGGCGGCGGTCGACAGACGACACCCATCCACTCATCCACGGGGGACACCCATGCCCAAGCGCACCCGAGCAGGCACGCTCCTCACACTCACCGTCACGGGCCTCGCGCCCACCGTCACGGGCCTCGCCCTCGGCGCGACGCTCGCCACACCGGCGAACGACTCGGCCAAGGCGCCCGGCTTCCTCGCGGCGACCGACCTCCCGCCGCACCCCAGCTCCTCCTGAACGACCGGCAAGGTCGCCGCGGGCGTACCGGAGGCGGTGGAACAGGACCGCTGCCTGAGCATGAAGCCGGGCGACGACGGCTCGGCTCGCGGCTGACCAAGAACATCAAGTCCTGTGCGGCATCCGTCGAGAAGGCAGACCCGGAGACCGAGGCCACCGCCGAAGGACTACAGCACGCTGTCTGTCGAGGAGAGCACCCAAGTCCACAGCCTGCACACGGTGATCTCCTGGGGCGCCTCCGACATCCGACTGTTCTCCGTCTGCCTCCGTCTGCTCTCCGTCGGCTGGGACGGCAGGACCGCCACGGCCGTGAACAAGCTCCACTGACCGCATGACCGGGGCCGCCCTCCGCCACGGGGGTGGGGAGGGCTGCCCATCGCCCACCGACAGCGCCATTCGGCGCGATTCGTCACGACTCGAAAAGCAGGGAACACACATGAGCAGCAAGACCCGCACCGTTCTGACCGCCGGCGTCCTCGCCGTCGCTCTCGGCCTCGGCGCCACCGCCCAGGCATCCGCCGGCGCCCCGCGCAGCGTCAGCGGCAAGCCGTCCGACAACATCACCCGCATCGCCGACTTCTACGGCGCCTACAGCGACGCGGTGCTCGGCGAGGACCGCGGCCACCTCGGACAGGCCCTGCGCAGCCACTACCTCACCCCCGCCTTCCAGAAGGAGTTGGCGGCCTGGGAGAAGAGGGAGCACGCCGACGGCGTCCTGCGCGCCCAGAACGTCCCGCTCGCCTGGAAGGTCACCGACAACGGCACCACCCGCACTTACACGGAGGCCGTCGTCACCCTTACCTGGGGCAACACCACCACCAAGCTTGTCGTCGACATGGCCCGCGACAGCCACAGGATCTTCCACATCGGCGACAAGGGCGTGGGACGCAAGTAGTCACTCCGGGCGCAGGCTCCGCGTGAGGATCTGGAACGGTCGTAGCCCGAAGGCCAAGTCCCTCTCGTGCCGCCGCCGTTCCAGCAGGTCTGACACCTCGGCACGGCCCACCGGGAACCCCGGACCGAGGTGGCCCGCGCCCGGCCGCCCCGGGGACTCGTACAGCCGCACCATCAGATCCCCTCCGCCGACTTCACCGACTCGATGGTCACGGCGGCTGGTCAAACGCCACCTACGGAGATCCGTAGGTGGCCTTCTCCTTGGTGCCCCCGGCAGGATTCGAACCTGCGACACCCGCTTTAGGAGTTCGATCTACACCTGTCCCTGGGGCCGCCAATGGCTGGTTCGACGGTCGTGCGGGGTTGCCGTTGTGTGCCGTCGTCCGGCCTCGTTGATGTCACTCGTTGATGTCAGGAATCAGTGCTGACCTGGCAGTTCTCGTGGCGGCATTCGTCGTTCCGCCGGTGGAGCTGTCGGAGGCCGTCCAGAGCTGCGACAGGGAAGGAGTGCTCGATCCACTTCTTCCGGTATCCGGCTTCGCCGTGTAGCCGCAACACTGTCTCGGCGGCCTCCACTACCGCATGGCTCAGCACGGCACGTGGCTGTGTGGAGTTCCAGCAGCGGGTGCCCTCAGCATCGGGGGTGTCCCAGCTCGTCGACATGTCCGGGAACCGGTAGATGGCGATCTCCACATCCGCCCCCTGGCGCCGGAGCCGCCATCTCACTTCGGCAGGTTCGAGGTCGAAGGAGACTCGCTGGGGGCCGGCTGCTCCGTAGAGCCCCGCCACCATCGAAGCGGTCCAACTCGGCACGGAGGCCCGGCTACTGGAGCGAGCCTCCGAAACGCTCGACGACCAGGACACGGACCCAGACCAAGGGCGACTGCTGGCGAAGGAACTGACCGGGCCCCTGCGAGCCGTCCTCCGCGTCGCGATCAGCCGCGGTCACCTGCTGGCGGTGAACGGACCACACGGCACCTGAAGAAGCGTCCGCCCGACGACGCCTGCCGCTGACGCCCCTCTCTTCGGCAGGGGAGCCCGAACACCAATCGGGCTCCCCTCCCCGTCGTGCTGTGCTAGAGATCTTTAATGGGGTGGTGCGGCAGGAAGTAATATGAGGGGTTCAGTAAATCTGGAGCCAGAAGGGATGGGGCAGGGAAAAGATGATGAATCCGGACCACCTCAACGCAGCCGACAGTCGCCAGTTCGCCACCTCGGGTATGGCCGCTCCGACAATCCAGCGAAACAAATGGATGCAGCAGGCGTCATCTGTGCCGAACCTCTTGTGCGGGAAAGATGAAATGTTCCCGCTCACTCTTGAACTCGTTCGGATGATTGGCAATGGTGAAGCTCTTGATTTCGACGCGCGTCCGACCCTATCGAGCGTAGAATCGTCAAGGACCTGGCGGCAATATTCGTATGTGCTGCGTCAGATGGGATTGGTCCAGAATCGAAAGGGAGTCCTCCGGCTGACCGCCGATGGTTCCGAGTTTCTATCAGACGAGTCGCGCTCACGTCTCGCCTCTTTGATGGCTGATCGAATCCGACTATTCGCAGAGGTGCTCGGACTCCTCGTACGCGAGCCACTGACGGTCGAAGAGGCTAATGCCGAATTGGTCGAGTCGTATAATCTCGACTGGAAATCCGTGAACAATACACGCCTTCGGATGACGTGGCTTGAGGTCCTGGGAATGGTCGAATGGCTCGGAGGGCGGAAGCAAAGCGCGACTCCTAATGGTCGTACGCTCTTTGCCACCTGGGAAATCGTGACGCCTTCGGCCCTGGAAATTCACGACTCAGGGGAAGTTATTGACATTCCTGAAGCTCCAGAGGAGATTGCCACCCTTCTCGAACAGCTAGCCACAACTCAAGGTGCCCAAGAGGCTAGGAATACCTACAATATTTGGGTTCCAAGCCCAAAGGAGGACCCTAACAAAATTGAAAATATGCGAACGTGTATTGCGGCAGCAGCGGATCAAATTGAAAAGGATGCACTGCTGAGATTCATTGCAGATCGGTTCGGCCTGAAGCGCAGCAGTGTTGACTCCATGCTGCCATTTATGCGGGCTGCTGGACTTCTACAAGAAGTTCGTCGCGGAGTATTCTCCGCGACTCCAGCAGCCAAGGCATGGCTGCACTCAGGCTCGGATATTGATTTCATTCGAATCCTTCATGCGAATATGAAATTCGTCGGCGAACTGATTCGTGCAGCGAAGGTTAACGTTTCGCGGAATGATGTATATCAAGAAGGAATTAAGTATGGTTTGAACAAGGACAAGGTGCGTTGGCTTACGGCTTTCATGGTTGAGTCGGGCCTACTCGTCGAGACATCTTGGTCATCAGTACAGGCCACAGCGACTGGGCTGCTCCTTATCGAGACACTTCCCCTCGATGAACCACGCATTCCGAAGGTCGCTACAGAGCATGAGTCAGCGTCCGCATTGACACCACAGGTGCTAACTGAACCGGATGAAGTCTCCCGCATTGTGGAGTCACTAAAGCGCGCTTCCGTCGACCCGTCCGCCGAAGGGGGAACGCCAGGCGCGGCGTTTGAAGGGTGCATCGAGAAAGCGTTCAGGCACATGGGCTTCCGTGCGCAGCGAATTAGTGGTCCTGGCGACACTGACATCGTGGTGCAATGGTTCGATAATAACGGATCATTGCGGACTGCAATTGTGGACGGAAAGTCGACGTCATCTGGTCGAGTCTCACACAACAACGTGAGCGACGTGGCCATTGACACGCATAAGGAAAAGCGCTCCGCGGAATACGTTGCAATCATTGGTCCTGCCTTTAGTGGCGACACACTCAAGAATATGGCCCAGAAGAAGCAATGGGCACTCATCACCGCTGAAGAGTTGGGTCAAGTCGTCAGCTCATCCGAGGCACTTGGCCTGAGGCCAGTGGATATCGGAATTCTGTTCGAGGTGCCGGATGGGCTGTCAAGGCTAGCCGGCCTAATCGACGCGCGACAGCGGGAGCTTGATATCTTGACTCTCGTGATTTCTCGACTGAAAGTTGAGTCAGGAACGGAAGAGGCGGTTTCGGCTCGTGACATTTCACTGATTGAGCGCGCTTCGCAATTGGCGCCAAATATTGATGAGCTACTTGAGATGTTCAGGCTGTTTGATCGCCTTGACCTGGACATTGTGCGAAGTATCGAGGACGTACCAGATCCGCGTTACGCAACCTATCGGATTGGGGATGCGCGACCGGCAGCAAAGCGCCTTCGCGCTCTTGCAGCTGCAATTGAGAGGGGCCTCTAGAGATCTTCAATGACTGAGGTTCCGGTGGTTGGAAGCCGAGGCCGGTCTTGGCGCGGTGAGTTGGTCGAGGCTGTGTTTGGTGAGGTTGGCCAGCGACCTCTTCAGATGCTCCTACACACCCTCGATCGGATTAACTCGGTTGCGTACGGCGGAAGCTGGTAGGTGGTCAGCCATAACCGGGCTCGATCAGCTGGCGCATAGTGCGGCTGTGTACTTGTTCAAAATAGCTCAGACCAGGACGATCGGTCCGCCGAGCTGCTGGTGTGCGGCGTCGAGCAGTCGGGCGTAGTCGGTCTCGGTGAAGCCTTTGCGCTGGCCTTTGGCGGGGCCGCGGGCGAGGTGGATGCGGTAGATCAGCCGGGGCCGGCGGCCGGACTTGGTGCAGATCAGCGCTGCCATGGGACGCGATTGGTGCCCGCGGCAGTGACCCGCACGACGGGTGTGTGGCCTCGGCGCCCCCAGGTTCAGCCTTTGGGCGGCCTCAGGCACTGGCCCGCTTCGCCCTCGAAGCAGAGCCAGGCGCCCAGGCCCGCCGCCCTCTTTTATGACGGGCCGCTGCTCGTCCTTCCAAGCGGCGATCCTCGCCCGAGTCCGGCACTGGTCTGCCCAGCCGACGTCGGCCGGCTGGCATCCAACACCGACTGCACGCGATGTCTGAACCTCAGTCGACGAAAGTCAGCCACGATGGCGAGTGCGTCGACCGACCAGGCGCGCGTATGCCTCGCTGCACCCCCGCCGGCCTCAGCCACGTTGCCGGTGCTGTCGACCAGGGAAGTCACGACGGCCGGTCGGGAGTTGCATCGCCAGCGCCATCAGCTTGACCAGCTGCGTGCATTTGAGGCTGATTCGGTGGCCGACCTGGCCGACCTGGGCGAACGGCTGGACTGTGGTCTTGTAAGCGACGCTTGCATTCACCGTGACTCCCCGCTGTTCCCCGCTCGTTGTGGTGCGCTTGTGGTGCGCCCGTGTCACCGAACTGCTTCATCAGGGGCTCCTTCTACCCCTGGCGTGAGGTCGTGCACACGCCTACCGTGCTCGCCCCGGTTCCACGTGATGACACCTTTCCTGTCGGGCATAGCCCCCGGGTACGTCCACGCTGACGGAATCCCAGAAGGGCTCGGACTCCCTGAAGTGCCCGCCTCCCGTGTGCCACTGGAGCCCGGGATACGCGCGGCGCAGAGACCGGAGAGCGGCTGAGGCCAGGCCGCAGCGCTTGTAGCCCTCGTAGGTATAGGGCGATTCCACCCAGCCGATCCGGCATTGATCGCACACTACGTACTCGACCTCGAAAGCCAGATCGGATCTGTAGTAGGCCGCTCGGATACGCCAGCCTGTCCGCTCATAGTGCCCGGCGGGCCGGTCGACCCAGGGTTTCGCCGGCGGGGCGGACGGCTCGAAGCGGTAGGACTCGGGCGACACCCATCGGCGGAGCCGGTCCCGCCAGGTCGGTTTGTCCGGCCACTCCCAGACCCAGTGCACATGGTCAGCGAACTGTGCCACGACACGGGCTGCTGCTTCCTCCCCCGCCACGGACTCACTCTCCGTCTCTTCCGTGTCTCATCGAGCGGCTGCGACCTGCCGTTCGCCGCCCCTGCTCGTAGCTGATCCGTCACTGGTTGTCGCCGAGCGCCCCTCGCACGGCCCAAGGACGACCTAGCGCGATCACTCAGGCCGGTCCCACTCATCCAACTTGATCTTCACTTGGTGGTTGTGATCTGCATGCCAGATGACCACGCCTGACACCGCGGCGCCCATGGCGGGCAGCTCCAGATCATGCGGCATGCCGCCGACCTCGGCCAGCCCCACGGCATCGGGCATCCCATGAATCCGGATGAAGACACCGAACCGCTGACGGCCGATGACCTCTCCTCTGATGCGGGCACCCTCAGGCAGCGCCGCGACGGTTGCTGTCCAGCTCTGTCGAACTGCCTCCGCCGCCGGCACTCCAGAACCTGCGGGCAATCTGAACTCATCCATGGCTAGAGCATGACTGTGTCGAGGGCCGCCTTGTAAGGGCGGCTGTGCGGAGAAGCGAGGATGCGCAGGCCATTCCGGGTTCGAGGAGTCCCCAGCTCAACGGCGCATTTGGACTGCGGCGAACCGTCATTGACCGTGATTAACCGTCCGATGTGGCACGGCCGTGGCACGCGCCGCCACCCGGCTCGCTGCCGGGCAACACCTTGAGAACGGCGGTGATCGAGGGCTCCTTGGGCGCTGCCTTGAGCGAACAGCCGGTTCACCGCCGCACTGGCCCGTCGCTAGCACCGTGACTGCCCGCTGTTCCCGCTCGATCTGGTGCGGCCGTAGTGCAGGGCGGCCAACGTTTTCGACGGGGCGCCTACTCGTACAAGTGACGCTGAAAGGCCGCGAAAACGGGGCCGTCCCTCCGAGCTGATACCCACGCCCGGAGGGACGGTCTTGCGTGAGCGCATCACGCCTTCGCTTCCGACGGGCCTAGGGAGCAGGGAGCTTGAGATTGGTGCCCGGGAAGATCCAGTGTCCGCTGTCGCTCGACACAAATCCGTGGTCGCGCGCAGCCTTCTCGATCATCGACCGGCTCTCGTCGTAGATCATCCGCCACTTGGCAGCGTCGTCGAAGATCTTCTTGGCCAGGCCGGACAGAGTGTCCCCCGCCGCCACCGCCACGGTGGTGCACGGCTTACCCGTCGCGACGAGACAGGACGCCGCCGTGGCCGCATCGGCCGCCGGGCCGCCGATCAGGGGAAGACCTCCGTACACTTGGGCGGCGTGCGGGAGGAGTCCCTTTGCGATACGCGTGAAAGAGAGGTTTGACCTCTCTCCGGGATCACAGAGAATGTCCCCCTTGTTGCACTTCATGATAGTCCGACCAGTGAACCCTTGTGGTATCGGGTGCGGCACCACTCCCGGCAGGACGCCCACCAGATTCACCGGGTCGCCGAACAGCTCCACTGCTCGGATCCGAGAGGCGACCGCAGGCTTGAGATGGGGGTCACTGAGCGCCTTTTTGATGGCGACGTCGCCTGCCGAATATCCGACGAGCGCAAGACAGCCATCCTCGGACAGCTCGTTGAGCTTCTTCACGACCGCGTCCCTGCCCTGGTCAGTTCCCTTTTCGTTCGGAAGCTGACCGGACATCACGGGGTACCGCACTGAGTTGTCGACAGTGACCTCAAGCCCGGCGCTTTTCAGCTTGTCCTTGAGAGGATCCGTCGCCCAGGCCCCCCTAGTGGAGTCCAGGGAACCTATGAACCCGCCTACGTAGACGATCGTGACCTTCTTACAGGTCAGTGGCGGCGTCGGTCCCGTGTGAACCTCTGGGTGCTCCACGGGCGCGGATGACTGTGAGGGCCGCACCGAAGCCGCCGGGGAGGACGACGTACTGGGGAGCGGCGCAGACGTCTCGTGTGTTGGCGTCTCCTCCGTGGGAGTCGACGTCTCGTGTGTTGGCGTCTCCTCCGTGGGAGTCGACGTCTCGTGTGTTGGCGTCTCCTCCGTGGGAGTCGACGTCTCGCGTGTTGGCGTCTCCTCCGTGGGAGTCGACGTCTCGCGTGTCGGTGTCTCCTCTGTGGGAGTCGACGTCTCGTGTGTTGGCGTCTCCTCTGTGGGAGTCGTCTCCTCTGCGGGAGTCGACGTCTCGTGTGTCGGTGTCTCTTCCGTGGGCGTTGGCCCCACGGTCTGAGCGAAGGCCACAGTGCCAGGCGCGAAGACGAGGGAACCAGCAACCGCCAAACTACTGATGGTCATCAGCGTGGCTTGGCGGGTAGTGCGTATTCGCGAAGATTGCCGGGGCATTCGTCGCATAGGCCACCTCCCTTGCAGTGATGCTCTGCAATACGCAGAGTTACCACTTATTACGCTAAGCGAGTGGGCCCTGTGTGGCGTGCCAGGTCAGCCGAACGGGTGGTCACTGGAACGCGTCAGTCCGGGCGCATGGCCTCCGCCATCTTTTTGGCTGCGTCCGCGCGGACGACGCCCAGATGCACGTACGAGCTGCCTTTGTGGGCCACCACAGGCCGGATGGTTCCCCAGACACTTTCCGGAATCCCGAGCGATACCAGGGCCGCCCGGATCGCCTCCGCTGCGTCGGCAGCCTTGGCGCGGCTGTCCCGGTACGTCTGCATAACCATCAGTGAGCTTCTTCAGCGTTGCTGCTCCAGGGTGAGGATGGCTTTGGCGATTGACGTCATGCGGTTTGGGCTGCATCGGAATCTGCGGAAGATGCGCCAGGACTTCAGGCGTGCGACGCCGCGTTCGACCGGTGCCCGTGCCGCAGCCAGGGCCCGGTTGAGGGTCTTCTCGGTGGGGGTGAGTTCCTGCAGGGGCCTGCGTTTGATGCCTGTGGTCACCCAGGGGCCGCCGCCCTGGTAGGCGAGATCGGCCAGGATGGGGACGCCCTGACGCTCGCAGATGCGGATGATCCGGTGGGTGCGGGCCGCGGTCAGGTCGTGAGTCCGGCCCGGCAAGGCGGGTGAGAGCCACAGCAGCCGGCCGTCCGGATCGGTGACCACCTGCACGTTCACTCCGTGCCGGCGGTGCTTGTGGGAGTAGTCGGCCCGTCCGTCGCCGACCCGGTCGCACTCGGTGAGGGTGCTGTCCAGCAGGACGAAGTCCGCATCGGCCTCGCGCAAGACCTTCAGCAAGCCCGGGGCGCGTTCGGCGAACAGGCGGACGACCGCGCTGGTGTAGGCGTGGGCGGTGGACTCGCTGATCCCGAACCCGGCAGCGATCTTCGCCAAAGTCGTATGTTCGCGCAGGTACACCAGTGCCACCATCGCGCTCGGACGGGCAGAGCTTGCAGCGCCGGTCGCCCTCACGGGTGACAACGAGCATGGTGACCCACTCCACGAGCGCATGGGGCAGGTCGAGTGCGGCGCCCCGAGCAGCGTGGTTGAGACGTCAGACATCTCAATCAACAGCTCGGGGGCCTCGCTCGTTGCGCTTCGTGGACCGTCACCTGATCGGCGGCCAACTCGAAGAAACTCACTGATGCCGCCCAAGCTTGCCCAGAGAATTGTCCACCGTGGGCCTTGAGTAGGTGCTAGAACGTGCAGCATGGCACTGCCCTTCAGTAAGTCGCAGATCACTCGTCTCGGTGAGCGCCTGGTCAGGGCAGATGAACCGAGTGACGAGGATCTGGCGGCGCTCAGCCAACTACTCATCGCGTATGACGACACCCTGGCGTCTGCCTTGGAGCTTGTACGTGACCTGGGCTTTGATCCCACGAGTCGCGTCAAGAACACTGGAACGATCTTGGAGAAGCTAGCCCGGCATGGTGGCTCGTGGCTTAAGAGCATTCAGGACCTGGCAGGGATGCGGATTGTCCTTGATGGCGACAGGGCGGTCCAGGATGAGGCCGTCCACTTGATCACCGAGGCTTTCATGTCGGCTGAGCGCGAGCCGAAGATCATGGATCGTCGCTCGCAACCAAGCCAGGGATACCGGGCCGTGCATGTGATCGTGTATCCAGACAGCATCCCGGTCGAGATCCAGGTAAGAACGCAGTGGCAGCACGAGTGGGCTGACATGTTCGAGAAGCTGGCGGACCTGATTGGCCGAGGTATCCGCTACGGAGAGCCCCCCGCGCACTGGTGGGAGACGGTCAAGGACATGGCCGATGATCAGACGCCGGAGCACGCGGCCCTCTCCCGTCAGATCTACGACGCCTCATACCGGCTTCACGTGGCCATGGCGGAAAGCGCAGTCGCGTTGAGCGACTTGATTAACGCCTTGGAGGAGGTTGAAGCCTTCGGGGAGCATCAGGATGTTGACGAGGTACAGGCTCTGTGGGACTCGGTTCGGGCAGACCTGGCTGATCTTCGGGAAGACATGAGCGGCATGACACCTGTCTCAGAACGTCGCGATCTTGGTAGCGTGACTTCATGACTAACGTTCTCGTCGTGTACGACCGCTCAGCTGGTCGCCTGCTGTCTGAGCGGCAGTATGCGAACAGGCGAGACGCTATGGCTGCCCGCTTCGAGGTTGAGAAGCAGTATCGCGATCATGCGAACGTTGAAGTAGTTGTGCTAAGCGCCAAGAGCCGTGCTGACTTGCTGCGCACCCACGCTCGGTACTTCCTGAGCCTTGATGAGCTTGCCGCCCGGATGGCTTGAGGTATACCTCACAGGTCGGTGGAGTCTGAATGGGCGAGTCAACGGCCTGATCTGCATCCCTGAGCCTCGCTGTGTCATGGGCTTCAACCCACCACTCGCCCCAGCTCCCATCCCGTCCGCCTTCGACCCACACACCGTGGAGCGGGCGTGGTTCAGGGCGTCAAGGTGGAGCGCGCCACTGTACGAACGACCTTGACGCCCTGGGCCGCGACTGCTCGGCTCTGCCTGGGTCGAAGGTGGTCGGGATGGGAGCTCACAACGCTAGCCACGAATCCGCCGGCACTCGCGAACGGCGCCCCATCCATCCCGGAGTCTGAGCGCCCCCGCCGGAGGCATGTCTCTGGCCCGCGGATGACCGTTCTCGCTTCCGCCCGCCTGCACGCAGCGCGCCGCCGGGCGCGGCCAGCCGGGGCGAAGACAGGAGGCAGGCCGCGCCGCAGAGGCGGGGGGCGGCCGCGGCGGGGCCGGGCGCGGGAGCCCGAGAGGAAGATGTAAATCAAGAACTGGGGAAGGGCTTGAAGTCGTTCGCGCAGGACGGGAGTTCAAGGCTTCGCCGGTGCGCCAGGGGTAGGAAGAGCGCCGGTCGTGCCGTCCAAGTGATGCGTGCGCCGCCCTGGTTGATCGTGACCGTGCAGGGCTCCGAACACAGGAGAGCTCTTCTCGTCTCGATGCGGCCCTCGTACAGCCATTCCCAGGCTTCGTCGGAGGCTCTGGGGTCCAGTGCTGGCGTGATGGTGCGGAGTGCGATCGCTATCCAGCGGTCTGCCTGTCCGGCCGAGTGGGCGTCGAAGGAGCCGCGAAGGGTCGGCTGTTCTGTCTTGGTGAGGTCTTGGGTCCAGCATTCGGGTCTGGTGCACGATCGGGTGACATCTGAACTGGCTTGCCCTGCGGGGCGGGTGGGAAGGATGTCGCTGTGCCCA
>NZ_JAGXJM010000573.1:0-239 GCF_019091445.1 Streptomyces sp. GbtcB7 | reverse complement strand
CGACGGGTACTGGCGGGACATCCGGGCGGGCGTGACGCACGTACCGCGGTTCACCGACGCCGAGCTCGCGGCGGCCGGGTTCGCCCCCGTGGAGTACGGCGCGCCCGACTTCGTTGCCTCGAGCGCCCCGCTGCCCGGCACCGACGGCTTCGACGCGGCCTTCTTCGGGATGGGCGCCCGCGTGGCCACGGTCACCGATCCGCAGCAGCGGCTCTTCCTGGAGCGCGCCCACCCCGCCC
>NZ_JAGXJM010000572.1:0-239 GCF_019091445.1 Streptomyces sp. GbtcB7 | reverse complement strand
AGTAGAACACGGGCGCGTCCTCGCCGGTCCTCAGCACCTCGTCGGTTCCTGACATCGGGTTGCCCTATGCGTCCTTGAGGAACACGGTCAGCTTGTGGGTGGCGTCGCCCAGCGACACGGCCGTGTGGGTGACGACCTTCCCCGCCGTGTCGGCCGCGTCGACCTGGCCGGTCCAGCGGTCGCCCCCTGTCGCCGTGGGGCCGTCGATGGTGACCGTGACCTCGGCGGGGCCGTGCGCG
>NZ_JAGXJM010000571.1:0-239 GCF_019091445.1 Streptomyces sp. GbtcB7 | reverse complement strand
AAGGCGTTGGGGAAGTCGTAGAGGGGGGAGTCGGCCGGCAGCGGCTCGGGGGCGGTGACGTCGAGGATCGCGCTCAACCGCTCGGCCCGCAGTGCGTCGATCAGCGCATCGTGGACGACGAGCGACCCCCGCGCGGTGTTGATGAGGACCGACCCGGCCGGCATCAGACCGAGTTCCCGGCGACCGATCAGGTGCCGGGTCTCGGGGGTCTGGGGGGCGTGGACGGTGACGATGTCGCT
>NZ_JAGXJM010000570.1:0-239 GCF_019091445.1 Streptomyces sp. GbtcB7 | reverse complement strand
CTGGAGGCTGAACTGCCGCCCAAGTCGGGACAGTTGACGGTGGGGCGGCTCGACCTGGCCGACCGGTCGACGGTCGCCGCGTTCGTGACCGACTGGACGGGCCCGCTGCACATCCTGGTCAACAACGCCGGAGTGATGGCCCCGCCGGAACTCACCCGCACACCTGACGGCCGGGAATTGCAGTTCGCCGTCAATCACCTGGGCCACTTCGCGCTCGCCGTCGGCCTCCACCCGGCACT
>NZ_JAGXJM010000569.1:0-239 GCF_019091445.1 Streptomyces sp. GbtcB7 | reverse complement strand
AACGGGGAGTGCGGGGCGCGCTGGAAGACCACCGCGATCTCGGTGACGCGGCGGCCGAGCCGCTTGCCGGTGCGCAGGTAGAAGGGGACGCCCGCCCAGCGGCGGTTGTCGACCTCCACCTTGATCGCGGCGTAGGTGTCGGTCTTCGACTTGGGGTCGATACCGTCTTCCTGGAGATAGCCGACGGCCTTCTCGCCGCCCTGCCAGCCGGCCGCGTACTGCCCGCGGACGGTGTCGCG
>NZ_JAGXJM010000568.1:0-240 GCF_019091445.1 Streptomyces sp. GbtcB7 | reverse complement strand
CGGGATGGGGGTCGGCACCGGCGGGGAGGGCGCCAACCAGGGGATGACCTGGCTGACCGAACTAAGCACCCGCGGGGTGGGGGACGCCCTGGTCACCTGCTGGGACGGCCTCAGGGGGCTGCCGGGGTCGATCAACGCCGTGGGGCCCCAGCCCGCCGTCCAGCTCTGCGGGGTCCCCCTCGGGCGCCCCGCCCTGCGCTACTCGGCCAAGCACCACTGGGCCGCCCTCGCCCGTGCGCT
>NZ_JAGXJM010000567.1:0-240 GCF_019091445.1 Streptomyces sp. GbtcB7 | reverse complement strand
GGAAACCACCCCACCGACCGGGTTCTGGTGACTGACCTGGGGACAGAAGGCGACCTTGCGGAGCCGGAACCAGTAGAAGGCGTGGCCCACGAGGGTGAGCAAGTACGGCAGCACTCCGATGGCCGGGAAACGCACCCCGCCGCTGAGGTCGACCGGGCGGCGGCCGGTGGAGGCCCGCAGGGGCAGGCCGGGGGGCGGGGGGAAGCGGGAGGAGGTGTGCACGCACAGCACGGGGGCGGC
>NZ_JAGXJM010000566.1:0-240 GCF_019091445.1 Streptomyces sp. GbtcB7 | reverse complement strand
ACCCACCCCCGCGGGCTACTCCCGCTCACCTCCCCGCCCGGCTTCGGCCAGACGTCCCTCATGGAGTTCGTCGCCGGCCGCCTCGGCCTCGTCCTCGTCCAGGTCGACGGGCCCTCCCTCGGCAGCGCCGTCCCCTCCTTCGCCCCGGCCGCCGCACCGAACCCCCCCCCCCCCCGGGAGGGGGGGAAGATCAACTCCGGGTGGGAGGGGGGCAACAACACCCTTTTCTCCCTGGGGGAC
>NZ_JAGXJM010000565.1:0-240 GCF_019091445.1 Streptomyces sp. GbtcB7 | reverse complement strand
CCAGCCCTGCGCGGTACCGGTCTTGTGCCCGGGACCGGTCCCGTGGCGCGTACCCGCCTCGCGCGGCTCGGCCTGGACGGGGAAGGTCACATCGGCGATGGCCGTACGCCCTCCCGGTACCGAAGCGGCCTTCGCCACGAGGGAGCTGACGAGGCGGGCCCGGTCCGGGACCTGGGTGGTCTCGGCCCCGCGGACCACGCCGTGGCCGCTGACGAGATGGGCGCGCTGGTCGGCGGCCAC
>NZ_JAGXJM010000564.1:0-240 GCF_019091445.1 Streptomyces sp. GbtcB7 | reverse complement strand
CCCTCGACCCGGAGCCCCCGACCCCCAAGGCCCAGGCCGGCCAGTTCGGTTACCACAACGACTTCCTCCCTCCCCTCCCCCTGCCCGGTGAGCGGGGTCGGCAGCTGCTCGTGGCGAACCCCGAGTACACCGACGAGGTGCTGATGTTCCGCGGGTACGACCCCGCGAACCCCACGCGTGAGCAGGTCGAGGTGACGTGGGACACCCGCGGCCTGACCGCTGCCGTGAGCGAGGAGGACC
>NZ_JAGXJM010000057.1:0-55362 GCF_019091445.1 Streptomyces sp. GbtcB7 | reverse complement strand
CCGGGCAGGCGGTCGACCTGGAGACGGATCAACGTGCCCTCGATGACGGGGAGTTCACCAGTGTGGTCGATCCATGCGGAGCGGGTGGTCAGCCGGGGGTGGATACGATCCCAGGCCATCGCGCGGGCAGTGCCGTACCGGTCGGTGACCTGCACTGTTGCCGCGTCCGACTCACCCCAAGTCTCCGGCTTGGCGAAGCGGAGCTCCTTGCCGTGCTTCGGAGGCCGTCCGCCCTGCGGCGGGGAGATCCAGGGCACTGGGACCGGCTTGCGCATCACGCGGTCCGTGCGCATCCGTCCGAGGACCTCCACCGGCAGCCCGGCCAGGAGGTGGGCCATGCGCGGGGCGTCGTAGCCGGCGTCGAAGACGACGAGGATGTCCCGGTCGCCAAGGTGCCACCGGCCCATCTCGATCAGGTCCACGACCACTCGGCGGACCTGGGCCGCGGTGACCTCGGCGACGTCGTCGGCCGGGCCGAGACGGACGGCGTCCAGCAACTGGCACCAGGACGTGCGTCCTGATTCCAGGGCGGCGACGAACGAGTACGGCCAGCCGGGCACGAACTGGTCCGAGGAGCGGCCGCTGCGGCCGTACACGTGACAGAACAGGCGATCCGCGCTGGTCGGGGCGTCGGGGCGGAGCCAGTTGCTGACGTCTACCGCGAGGACCAGGCGGCCGTCGGCGGCCCGCGGCATGGCAGGCAGGCCAGCACCTACCGCAACCGGGGAACGCCCACGTTTCCGCTGTTCAGCGCGTCATACATGGCACCGTGCCCGCGCCGGTGCTCGGCCACCAGCGTCAGATCCACCGGCGCCCTCACCGGCCCGTCCGCACACAGCAACGCGTCGGCGAGGTCGAACAGTTCGTCCCCGCGCGCGGTCAGGCGGTCGAATAAGTCGTCCCGAAAGCGTGATGCCACAGCCAGCGCATGCCGCTGGGTCTCGTGATGCAGCAGACTCATTCCCCCACGGCCTTCGTACTGATCAGGTGCGTCTTTGATCGGAGCACAGGATCAGGCGAAGGCCATGTTCACGTCCGGGGAATCACCATACGGGTGATCACGTTCGGGACATCGTTCGAGGCCAGAGTCCAAGGAACAGCTCAGCCGGCGCAAGGTCATGCCTTCAAGGCGATGAGCTGGTACAGCGGGTCCGGGCGTGCCGTGTCCTGGTCCGGAAGCTCAGCGAGCCGTCGGCGTACGTCGGTCACCTGGTCCGCGGTCGCATGCGAGCACCAGGGGATGTGGCCCGCCTCGATCACCTCCCACCACCTGCGCGGGCTGCGGCCCTGCCCCATTCCAGGGAAGACGGTCTGCCCTGCGAGACCCAGCCCCCGCTCTGCCGCCCAACCAAGCACCTGGGCGGAACCGTCCGGGACCCGGGGTGCGTACTGGCGCCGCAACTCCGCCGTGACCTGGGCGATGTCACTCTCCTCGACGAAGTACGCGTCGTCCTTGTCGACGGTGGTGATCAGCACCCCGCCGGGCCGCAACACCCTGACCGCCTCGGCCAGCACCGATACGGGGTCTGGCAGCAGATGCAGCAACCACACGATCACGACGGCGTCTACCCCGTCCGATACGAAGGGCAGCCGCGTGGCATCGCCGCGCACGACACCTCCCGGTACCCGTTGCCCAGCAAGGCTCAGCATCCCGGGCGAACGGTCGACGCCCACCACCACCCGCTTCACCGCCTCGGGACGCGTCGTAGTTCCGGGCCTCGTAGTCGATCACCCGTCCATCCTGTCTGAGGGTCTGCCGCGTGGCGCACCTTCTGTAGCCATCCTCAGACCCCATCGTTCGAGGCCAGACCTTAAAGAACAAGCTGAGAGGTCGTTTTCATCTGCTTTGGAAGTTTATGGACTGATTCTGGGAGGGTGGAGTGGCGGTGCGGAAGAGGTAGCAGGTGCGGCTGGGGTTGGTGGGCCTGGAGGGGGGACGGGTGGGGCGGGGTGCTGCTCGTTCCTGTCTCATTCCAGGATGTCCGACTTTCAGGGCTGCGTGCTTCGGTCGTCATCGCTGTGCGCCTGGGCGCACTCGGTCCGCGGCGATACATCACGAGCATGGCGAAGCGGCGTCCGTATCCGAGTGATCTGTCCGATGCCCGCTGGGAGTTGATCGAGCCCGTGCTCTCGGCCTGGCGCTTCGAGCGCCGCGGCCGCGCCCTGGACTTCGGCCGGCCGCCCGAGCACGACCTGCGCGACATCATGGACACGATCTTGTACGTGGACCGGACCGGCGTTCAGTGGCGTTACCTCCCGCACGATTTTCCACACTGGAACACGGTCTACGGCTACTTCGCCAAGTGGGCGGACGAGGGCGTGTTCGCGCAGCTCAATGGCTTGCTCCGGCAGCTCCTGCGGGAGAAGGAGGGGCGGGATGCCGAGCCGTCGGCCTGTGTGATTGACGCCCAGAGCGTCAAGACCTCCACCAGCGTCCCCGCCGCCGGCCAGGGCATCGACGCCGGGAAGAAGATCGTGGGCAGGAAGCGGAACATCGTCACCGACACCATCGGGCTCCTGCTTGCCGTGCTGGTCACCGCGGCGAGTGTTCAGGACTCCGTCGCCGGCACCAGACTCCTGGACCAGGTCGCGGCCGAACACCCCGGCATCCGCAAGGTGCGGGTCGACGGCGGCTACCGTCAGCACGTCGTCGAGCACGCGGCCACCCTCGGCATTGACGTGGAAATCGCTCAACGCAAGCCCGGGACCAGGGGATTCACCCCGATCCCGAAACGCTGGGCAGTCGAGCGGACCTACGGCTGGCTCATGCTCCACCGCCGACTGGCACGCGACTACGAGACCCTGTCCGTCCGCTCCGAAGCCGTGATCCACATCGCCATGACCGACCTCATGGCCCGCCGCCTTACCAGCGAGAACGCCATCTCCTGGCGCGACCCGACACCGCAGACCAAACAGCAGATTCCTGGATGAAACAACGGGAGAAAACGACCTCTGACATGCGTCGGAAAGGGTCCCTCGTCCGCCGGACGCCTTGTGGGTTCGGCGGACGAGAGGCTTTCTGCCCTCCCGGGACCGCGGAGCCGCCGGCGTCGGCGGACGCCGCTGGAATCAGTCGGTGTCCGTGGCGGCGAGGACCGCGATGTCCTGTCCGCCCGGTCGCAGGACGGCCACGGCGAGGTCCCAGGCCACCTGGTGGAACCAGTCCGATGAAGGGTCGGCGATGAACCAGTGCGCCTGCTCGACCAGCATCGCCGTGTCGTCGACCGGCGCGTCCGGGGCGGCGCCGACCAGGCCGCCGAGCGAGCGCCAGACAGCGAGCCGCCCGTACGCACCGAACATGCCGCTGCCGTAGGCGGGGCTGCGCACGGCAGCGGTGAGCAGCACCCGCAGCACCCTGTCCGAGGCGGCCGGATGCAGCCGGGCCCTCTGCTCTTTCCCCGGCCACGGGGTCAGCGGCAGCCGCTCGAAGACGGCCGCGAAGTCGTCCGCCGAGACAGGGGACGTGCACCAGAACTCCTGCGCGGCGACCGTGCCGTTGGACTCCTCGAGCCAGTGCCGCACCGCGGCGCCCATGGCCTCGGCCGCCTCCGGCACGGTGACGTCCACCGGATCGAACTCGGCGCCGCGCCGGCGCATCTCCGCTGAGACATGGAGTTCGGGTCGGTCGCTGTGCTCCTTCACCGTCGCGGGAGGCAGGGTCCACGTCCAGTCGCGCGGAGCGTGCGCCGGCCTGAGCAGCGCGCGTTCCGTAGGCAGCAGGCGGAGCGGCAGGGGCGCGAGCGGATGCTGCTGCGTCACGAGCGCTTCGCCGAAGGACCGCAGAAGGGGGAACTCCGGGACCGCGACGTCTTCGAGCACCAGCTCGTGCAGCAGGCATGCCTTGAACTCGTCCGACGCCGCGATGCCCGGCTCCTCGTCGTAGACGACCGAGACGATGTCCTCGGGCCGCTGACCCAGGGCCACCAGCTGCGCCAGACGCCGCTCCGCCCTGATCTGTGCCGGCCCTTCGGCTGGCAGACTGCTCGGCAAGCACATCAAAGCGCGCAGGCTCCGCTGTCCCGCCGTCGCGGCGAGGGCCGTCTGCAACCGGTCGAGCAGGAAGGCGTGTTCGGACGAGCCCTCGCCTTCGCGGGCGGCCCGCCGGGCGAGCTCCGCGCCGAGCAGCGTCGCCCACTCGAAGTCTCCGGACGAAACCCGGCGACGGATCTCTTCGCCGAGTGCGGACGCCGCCGAGAAGTCACTGTCCAGCAGTTCTTTGATCCGTTGAGTCATGTCGTTGTGCATGGTGGAATCACTTTGCCTCACGCTCGTCAAGTGCGGGACCCGTCCGGCGCCGTACAGCGCCGGACGGGTCCCGCACCTCTGCTTCTTCTACGACACGGCGCGGGCCGCTACGGCGAAGCCACCGGATAGGCGCTCAGAATCTCCTTGGTCTGCGGATTGACCGCGATCTGCAGATACCTCTCGCCCCTGGTTCCGATCGTTCTTCCCATGGGGAAGACGAACCTGAAGGCGTCCGCGGGATCCTTTATCGCCTTGCTCTGCATGGCCCACGCCTCGTCCACCAGGGCGAGCACCTTGCCGGGGTCCTTCTCGACGAACACCGTGTGGGTCGCTCTGGAGGCATCGGCCACCGCGTGGGCGAGCACATGGTCGATCTTGTTGCCGAACCTCCTGTCGAGACCGTAGATCAGCCCGCCGGGCGACTCGAGCTTGCCGCCGCCCAGGTCGGCGAAGCCGATCGGGCAGAACGTGTTGTGCACGAGTACCGGCGTGGCTCCGGCCAGCACGTAGTAGGTGTGGATGTCGGCGACGCCGAGGTTGTAGGCGGAGTGGAGCCGCTGGTAGCGGTGGACGCGTATGACGGCGACGGTGTCACCGCTGCTGGTGCGCAGCGTCTGGCCGGGCTTGAGATCGCGGGCGTCGATCCATCGGTGGGCGCTGGGCGACCAGAACGGGTGGTGCTGGGTGGCGGTGATCCGTGACCGGCCGGCGTCGATCGTGATGTCGGCGAAGTCGGTGTCGTCCGGCGTGTAGACGGTGTCGGTGACAGCGCGGCCTTCGGGCGGGAGTCAGGGGCGCACAGCGCGGGCTGGACCAGCGTGCGCGGACGGCCGGTGTGACGGCATGACGAAGCAGCCCCTCCCCGTGGGCGACGGTGTTCCCCCGGTCGCCGAAAGACAGACGCGTGTGTCCGGATTGGTCAAGATCCACCGCACGCGACGCTCACCATAGGCAGAGAGCACGTGAACGCAACAGGGAAAATTCAGGGCCTCCGGGCGCACCCACACGCCGCTCCCGAGGAGTCGAGACCGTTCCGGAATGCGTCGTTCACGTGTGCATCCCATGCGGGACCTGTGTGATTCCTGTAAAGCGGAACGACCTGTGAAGTCTCCGACAACTTCCCGCATCCGCCATCGGGTGATGCACATCACGACCTCGAGCCGAGAGCGACACAGCAGGGAAGCGGGCGGGGACCGATGCCGGGCACACCAGCGCAGCCTGCGGCCGGCGTGAGCGGGCCTGCCGACGACAGAAATGTTCCCTGAGCTTGTTCTTTAAGGTCTGGCCTCGAACGATGGGGTCTGAGGATGGCTACAGAAGCATGGATCGACCACACTGGTGAACTCCCCGTCATCGAGGGCACGTTGATCCGTCTCCAGGTCGACCGCCTGCCCGGCGGCCACGACCCGCTGCCGCTCTGGCTGTGGTCGTCGGCCACGGGCCTGAGCGGCGAGGACGTCGACGTGCGCTGGCAGGCGTTCCTGAGGAGGTTCGATCTGGAGCACACCTTCCGGCTGATGAAGCAGACCCTGGGGTGGACCCGGCCGAAGCTCCGCACCCCCGAGGCCGGAGACCGCTGGACATGGTTCGTGATCGCCGCCCACACTCAGCTCCGGCTCACCCGCGAAGCCGCGGCGGATCTCCGGCGCCCCTGGGAGAGGCCGGCCGAGCCCGCACGGCTCACCCCCGCCCGGGTCCGTCGAGGGATTCGAAACCTCCGCCCGCGCCTTGCCTGTCCGGCCCGTGCACCGAAACCTCAACACCCGGACCAGGGCGGCCACTTGGCTCCAAGAACCGCCGTCCCACGACCCGCTATGACGTCGGGAAAACGACCAGACGACCCGACAGCATCATCGAGCGCGACAGCCTCAGAGATTAAAAGACAAGCTGATGGATGAAGGCATCGGGTCACAGCCGCGGGTTGTCCTCGCCGGCGGCGTTGCCCGTCACGCGGTCTTCTCTGATGCGATGAAAGGAGCGGGGCCTCCCGCTCCTGCCGGGTGCGCAGGATGCTCGGCTCAGGCAGAAGTCCGAACTCGGGGAGGCCCTCGATGACTTCACCGCACGAAGGTGTGCAGTGGGTGGGATTGGACCTGCACCGGCGGCGCTCAGTCCTGGTTCGCATGGGATCGGACGGGCGGCAGCTGGGGAAGACGGTCCGCTTCGACAACGACCCGGTCCGGCTCAAGCGGGAGATCGCCAAGGCCGGTCCGCGCGCGAAGGTGGTACTGGAGGCAACTCTCGGCTGGTACTGGGCCGCTGACGTCCTCACTGAGGCCGGGGCCGATGTTCACCTGGCCTACCCCCTGGGGGTGGAGGCGTTTGCTTACCGCCCGGTCAAGAACGACGAGCGAGACGCCGTCGACCTGGCCGACCTACCGCGGATGGGCCGACTGCCGGAAGCCTGGCTGGCGCCGCCCGAGACCCGGGAACTGCGGGAACTGGTGCGGGGCAGGCACAAGTTGGCCATCACGCTGATGACCCGGCGGCTCACCCGACGCAGGACCCGCCCCACCGAACGGCGCGACGCGTCCCCGTACTACCTGGCGCAGGCGGCCTGACCCGTCAGCCCCTGTTTCAGCGCTGTCAGTGGGGCAGGGCATGATCCGTTGGATGCGCTACACAGCGTGGACTTCGGATCGCATGTCCGTCTCCTACAGGCAGTACTACCTGCAGGGCGACGACTTTCTCAGCGAGTACGACGACACCGACACGGTCGGGCGGATCTTCGCGGGAAACAGCCTGGCAGCCGGGGGCCCGGAGCACCTCACGGTGCTCGCGGGCACGCACACCGGCTGGATACGCCTGACCACCCAGCACTGCGCGGATGAACCACTCCTGCCGGGCCAGGAGTGGGAGACCGTAGTGGACGTAAGCATCTGCAGCACGAGTGGCATCCTGCGGCTATTCCGGTGGGGCGGGGATGTCGAGGAGGATGCCGGGAACTTCGCCACGGCCGGCACGGGCTGGTACCGGGTCCGCGTCCAGGCACGCGGACGCGATGAAGGCGATGCACACGAAGGCGACACCCCTGTGGAAGAGCACTTTCTGAGCGTCTGGCCAGCACCGCCGCAACCCGACACTGTCCACCGCGCAAACGACACTTTCGCCCGCACGCACTACGACCCCACCCGGCCGCCCGGCCAACCCATTCAACCCTGAGCACGTTCACCTGAACTGCGTGGAGCAACGGCATCTTGACGTGGGGGCCAAGGGCACCAGCACGGACCATCGGGGAAGGGAAACAGGCACTGACAGTTGCGACACCGACGGAAGGGCGTACGAAGTTGGGGCAGCGACCGTCTCCCACGGCCCGGAAGACCGTTTCCTGGCACCCCTGGTGGGCGGTTCCGCAGCCCACCAGCGGCCGTGGGCTCGCTATCTCGCACCTGTACGACCTGTGTCTTGGCCGAGATCAGCGTTGGCTGGCAGGCTTGCTCGGAAGTTCGGTGCGACTTCCCCGGCAGGAGTAGACGATCTCCACTGAACCGCCGGGGAGAGCACGTTCGCGCTGGAAGGTCAGCCCGGTGTCGGGCCTGAGCACGGGTGTCAGTTGCATCCCACCGCCGAACAGCATCGGCAGTACGACCAGTTCAAGGGTGTCGAGTGCGCCAATGGCATGAAACGTCCCGATCGTCTGCGGGCCCCCGATGAGGTGGACGTCGCCACCCCGGTTGGCCGAGCGAAGCTTCTCCAGCAGCCGCACCGGGTCACTGTCGGTGGTGACGTGATCGGGGGTGCCGTCCGGACGGTGTGAGCCGAGCACGAACACGTCGAGGTCCGGCCACGGCCAGCGGTTGTTGGTCAGCGCGGGCTCGAAGGTGGTGCGCCCCATCAGCGCCGCCTCGCAGTCATCGAGGAACTCCCGGATACCGTGGCTTTCGCCGGAGACGAACGCGGGGTCGGCGGTCAGGGCGGGCCACCCGTTCGGCGTGGTCACGTAGCCATCGGCACTCATACTCATACGGGCGCGGATCTGCATGATTTCTCCTTGGGACGTCCGGCGGCCGGCTATGTGGTCGGCAACCCACCGCTGGTCGACGAATGGACAACACTTGTTGATCACAGAGCCGCGGCCTGTCCGGATTCCGCTTCGCGGGTCGCGCCATCTACCCGAGCGTCGAACGGGAGACCCACCGATCGACACGCTGCCGAGAAGTTCTTTCTCGCCACAAGATCATGAACCTGCGGTATCCGGTCCCCGGCCCAGATCCGCAGAACAGGCAGGCGTCAGCTGGTCACCCTGCTGCGGCCGAAGGCTCCGCGGATGGCAGAGCGCCTGGTCGAGGACTTCTTCGACGCTCTGGACGAGCAGACCGTCACCGTCCCGGGCACTGGGGCGGCCTCGCTGATCGTCCCGAGCCTCGCCGCCTCCCTAACGGCTGTCCTTGACCAACGGAAAGTGCTGGCCGGACGACTCGAGGAACTCCTGGAGGCACACCCTCTAATGCAGTGCGTACGTGCTTCCGCACCCACTTGTTGAGGCGGGTCTGGAGCGCGTGGAGCGGATGCCTCAGTTCCTTCTGACCTGTGAGGTCTCAAAGAAGACAGGCACCGTTCTCCACGGTGAGTTTCGTGGTGGTCTGGTGGGCGTCGGGATGACTCCGAACCCTCTTCGGCACGGCGATGCCTATTGAAAGACTGGCAGCGCCCGGCGTCCTCCGGCCACCTCGCCGCCTACGCGGGTCTCGCCCCGGCGACCCGGAACTCGGGTTCCTCGATCCGAGGCGAACAGCCCTCCAGACGGGGAAACAAGCAGCTCAAAAGGGCTTTCTTCCTCTCCGCGTTCGCTGCACTGGGCGACTCGGAATGGCGCGCCTACCACGACAAGAAGATCGCGCAGGGCAAGCACCACACCCAAGCCCTGCTCTGCCTCGCACGACGACGGGCCGACGTCCTCTTCGCCATGCTCCGCGACGGAACCTTCTACGAACCCCAATCCGCTGCTTCCAGGTGAGAAGTTCAGACCGATCAGTCAGTCTTCCGGTCGAAGTCGCTGACGAGCGGCCTCAACCCGCTGGTCATAGTCAGGCTCGAACAACTCAGGAAGCGCTTCGTCCAGCGTTCCGGCAATCCGATGGATCGGTGCCCAGACCGCCGGATCGTCGACAACGCGACTGAGGTCCGTCATCTGCAGCTTCTCCAGCCAGTGCGACAGCACCAGCGCCTCGTCACTCGTCACTCGTCAGCTTGAACGTGACCTCGCTATCGCCCACGAACGCCCCCTACGGCTCGATCCCCACCCCGGGCACACGAACCTACTGGTCTTCGACCTTGACCAAACACATAGGGGCACCCCCCGACAGCCGCCGCCTTGCGGAACGGGCCGACGTGTCCGGACTCGCCGTCGACCCACGAGGCCGACGGCCAGCCGCACGTCCATCCGCTACTGCCGACCCCCGAGAGACGCGCCGTCCGCCCCGACCCGGGGCCGCAGTACTTTCCCCGCCAGCCCTCACGCCGCCGCGTCGTACGCGGCCCGCAACCGGACGCCGTCGCCGGTCCGGGGCCGCGGGGCGCGCTCCGCGAACACAGCCAGACGCAGCACGAGATAGCGGCCGATCCCGACGAGCGCGGTGGCCGACAGGTACACCGTCTGCTGCAGGACGAGTCCGGCGCCGGGACGGAGCACGGCCAGCGAGCCGACCGCGGCGGACGTGACCAGCCAACCGAGGGCAATGGTGGCCGCGCTCTTCAGGTGGCCGGCCAGACCGGGCCGTCCGTGGCCGAACGAGACGCGGGCGTGCAGCTCGGTGGCGACCAAGGTGGAGGCGACGGTGGTCAGCGCGTTCGCCGCCATCCACGGAATCCACTGCGAAAGCAGGACCAGGGCCGCCGAGGCCGCCAGGGTGACCCCGCTGCCCAGCCCGGCGAAGCGCCCGAAGGCCGCCGCGTGCTGACGGATCAGTCGCAGGCCGTTCATGGTGATCCCCTCCCAGTCTGCTGCCCCTAGCGGGGCCGTCGTCGTCATGCCGCAGAGCGTGGCCGACCCCCCATTCAGCGCGGTTTCAGAGCGTTCTCAGGGGTGCCGGCGGTGGTGAAACCGGTGCGGCGATACACCGCCGCCCGCCTCGACGGTGATCAGCTGCTCAGCGGACTGGAGTTGGGGAGCGCCCCGAGTCGGCCGTGCCGGCCGGCTGGACCAGCGTCACCGTCAAGGCCGCGCCCCGCTCAACCACCACGATCTGTGGACCCTGGAGGGAGTCGGCATCCGCGAGGAACGGCGGCCGATGATCCTCGGCTGCGACGGGGCCGGCAACGAGGTCGTACACCGCAATGAGCGACGACCATGCCTCGACGTGTCCTGTCTCATCGAGCACCTCATCTGGATGCTCCCTGACCTGCGAGGTGTCAGGTCTGGGTGAGACTCGAGTTGAGGCCGGAAAGCCATGAGGTCGGGGACTGGATCCGAAGGGATCGGATGTCTCATGGATCATGGCGGGTCTGTGGGTCCTGAGCTGTGGTGCCTCAGCTCGGCCGAGACACCACCGGTGTGATTCTCACCGAGCATGGCAGTTTCGGGGTGCGATTCACCTCCAGTAACTGCCGCTGGCCGCTGTCTCCTCCCCCCGTTTGGAGCGTGAGCTGCTGCCTGCAGGAGATGGTGGCTTTCGTCGCCCAGTCCCGGAAGGCTTCGGGGTCCTCTGCCAGGGCGTGCAGTTGCCGGGTGGACTCCTGAGTTCGGACCATCCAAGGCGCGAAGGCGTCCTCGGCCAGGACCTGGTCGAGGCGTCGCCGCGCGGTGGAGACATCACCGGTCAGTCCGGCGGCAATCCCGGCGTGGTAGTTGTCCCAGAAGTAGCCGGGGCGAGGCTTCTGCGAGGTCAGGACGTCGGTGGTGGACGGCAGGTCAATGAACCTGGCCCGGTTTTCCAGCGCCAGGTCGGCGGCTCGCCGCACGAGGGTTTGCGCGTCGAGGGCGAACTGGGCCGGGTTCACGAACCGCTCGAATCCGGGCTCGCAGCCGCCGACATCGAATGCCAGGTGATCTCTTTCCTGCCACAACCACATCACGCCGACGTTCAGATAGCCGCCGTCGTTCCGGCCAGGCTGGAACTCGACGATGCCCAGCCACCATCCGTGGTCGTCGACCCAGGTTCGCGACCTTCCGCGTTGCAGGAGACCGAGGGGCCGGAGTACCTCGCGGGCTGCTGCCGTGACCCGACGGGGAGCGGTGGGTGTGGTACTTCCCGGTGTGGCCGGCGCCCTCTCCGTGGAACACGCAGGCCGCGCACGCCCGCGATTTGCGCACGCTCTTCGACTTCCTCTGGTTCGTCCGCGGGCAGTCTGCCTGGAGGAACGCCACGGCCAACGACCGAGCGACGTACGAGTGGTGGCGCCGACGGGACGAGCACGGGCCTCGGATGGAGGACGTGACTTGGAATCGCCTCTCGACAGGCCGGCGAGTGGTCAACGCCGCGCACGCCCGCGCCCCGGCCGTCGGCGAGCAGGCCATGGCGCCCCTGAAGACCTGGCGCCTGCAGCGGACTGTTTGACGCACCATCACGGGCCAAGCGAGACCCCCTGACCTGGACGGCCCACAGCCTTCTGGCATGGACACCGATGGACGACACCGAACGGCGCGTGCTGCCGCTGGCTGGCTTCTCCTGGGGGTTCAACATCGGCTCGGCCAGCCACATCACGCTGCAACAGGTCCAGACACTGACAGCTGTGGACCGGGACGCGCACCTGCCCTACCTCCGCACTTCCCATCCAGGCTGGGTATTCGATAAATGGCAGCCCGGCAGTGAGCCCTGACGGTCTTCGCGGCTCCCGGACGACGCCGAGGCCGCGCTCGGGGTGTCAGGGCCCGCGGCCGGGGAGTGGTGGCCCTGCCCATCGGTAGTGCCACGATGATCAGTCGCGTTGCTACGTCCCGACAGATGGCCCGGCGACTTCGTCACCGCTGCATCGTCCTGAGGTCGTGCAGCGTCAACTCGTTCGCGCCGCGGTCTGCCGCGCTGCTCTGCGTCCAGGCGAGGATCGCGGAGTGCGCCTGCTCGTACGAGGCACAGGCGGCCGTGTTCCGCCCGTCGGTGTCGGCGACCTGGGTGAGGTAGGCGGCCAAGGCGTGCGGGCCGCCGCCGTTGTACCCGATGTTGTAACCGAGAGCGTTCCACTGCGGCAGGATCGACAGGAGCCCCCTTTCCGTCCGGGCCCAGAACGGGCCGTGTACGGGACGCGGCCGCCGCCCGAGGAGGAAGGCGATCTCACCGAGGCCCAGCAAAATGGTTGCGCTCCTGTTCTGCACCGACCCGTGTCAACGAGTGATCAGCCACCATCCCCAGCTCTGGCGAGATGACGTTGCAGGTCGATGTGCCGAAACTGGTAAACCGCTCCAACTTGCCGCAGCACACCCCGATGCTGGTGAGCGTCGGCGAGGAATGCCATGAGGTTGCGAGGAATGCGGTGGCGGGAGGCCAGGTGAAACTTGGCTGCTGAGAACGAGCCCCAGGCCGTCCTGGTGAAGGCGATGGTCAGGCCGAGCCATAGGGCACCCGCCAGCACGGCCGCTTGGCCCGCTGCGTCTGCACCGCTCAAGACGAGGAGTATCCACGGACCGAGACCCGCAGAGGCTGCGACTCCGAGAGTAAGAGTCCAAAAGACGCGTCTGTCCCGCGACCAGAGCGCCACAGGGCCGACCGCCACGGCAGTGTCGGCTGAAGTGACTCCCAGCCCGAAGGCAATACACAGGCCCAGTCCGACTGTCGCGGCCGAGGCAAGGGGCAGCCCGGCGGGTGCGCACAGTAGGACAGTGGTGGCTACCGCGATGGCCGCCCCCGGCCAGTTCGGCGCCCACCGCAGTCCCGATGCAGGACGACGTGGTGCTTCGTCGAAGGCCAACCAGCCTGGCACCGCGAGGACGATGCCGGCGAAGACACCGAGGATGGGTCCGACGAGCAGGGCCCAAATCCTGCTTTCGGCATCGGGAGCGATGATGAAGCTGATGGCCGTGAACACGACGCTGAGAAATAGGCACATCGCCTGGGTGACCATCGCGGGGATGCTGCGTTGAACGGCTCGTCGTAGCTTCCACCAGGCTAGGTCAGGGGTGGCGTTGTGGACGCGGTGAAGGTAGCGCGCGAGGAAGACGAAAGTTCTCTGGGCCTGTTGAGGCGTCCACCGGCATGGATAGCGGGGATGGGAGCGGTAGGCAGCTGTGATGAACGCGGAGAAGAGGTGGCGCTCGACGGCGACACGAGTGGAAAAGCGTGACGTATCGCAGAGTTCTCCAGGGTTGGGCAAGCCGTGGGAGCTCTCGCCAGGGCGGGGGTTGTAAATGGCGCGGGCCAGGAAGAGCATGAGCGGTGTACGCAATGCCTCGCCGACGGGAGTTGTGGTACCCAGCTGAGCAGCCACAGGGCCCCAGCGGTCAGCGGCGTATCCGCCGGCTCCGGCATCGCGCCGCAAGTAGGCTGCGACATCTTCGGCGTCCAGAGGACGTAGCTCAATGCCTGCTGCTCCAGCCAACCTGGCAGGCATGCCGAGGTGGGGGTACAGCACCTCCCGGTATTCGCCGACTCGGCTGGACAGGACGACGGGATGCCCCATGGGAAGTGCTTCGTTGATCGCGCTGAGAGCTGCCGCGCGAAGGGGCGTAGGAATCTCGTCGAAGCCGTCCAAGACGGGGAGGATCAGACGGCGGCCAAGCAGAGCGCGGGCGCGATCAATCTGCCCGTACCGCTTAGGTGCAGGCTCAGCCAGGGTGGGATAGTCCAAGGCGAGCCGCTCCGCCATCCAAGCGTAGAGATCCTGTCGTGTGGGATTCCACGTCGCCAGCGGAAACAGCACTGGAACGGCACTGGTGTGCGGGCCGGCAGCGCTCGTCATCCGTCGGTGAAGCAGCCCCAACACCAGCCGTGAGAGAAGGACCGTCTTCCCCGCGCCAGGTCCTCCCAGCACCAGAAGTCGCTGAGTAGGAACCCTTCCTGCGAATACTCGCGTAATTTCCGCCCCAGAGCCTTCCAACTCTGCTGGCGAATTCGCCCACTCCTCAGGGACACTGCCCAGCTCTCCAGGCCACTCGCCAGCAGTCGCCTGGAGCCGCGGCCAGGATTCGACCAGATCGTCCGGGGCGGCCCTCCACCTCACCGTCATGGGATACGGATCGTTCACGCGCCGCACCTGGACCTCGGTCTCCCACTGATTCCGCACGGCCTGCGCCAGATGCTCTGCGATCTCCTCCAGTGGCTGCTCGTCAGCACGTTCCGCACCCGAGCGGAAGGTCACCCAGGACAAGAACAACGGAGCCAGCGTAGGCAGCAGCGACGCTGCAGTCGCGGCCGCCCCAAGGTGAAAACGGTGTGCGACCCACAACGCGCCGAGGATCCCGCCTAATGCCAACGCAAAGTAGACCGCACTAACTCGCCGCGTTGCGCTTCCCCATGCCCCCATGCCCGCCATCATCCTGCGCGCGTCCGTGCCTAGGAAGGCAGATGGTGAACTGGGTGGATCGACTACCTCTCCACCATGCGAAGTGGCTGGTTCAGCGGCCCAGCGCTGACCATGCGGCCACGCCATGAGCCTTCTAGGCCGTGTCTGACAAAACGATCACGGTTCACGGAGCCAGAGGATGAGCGATGCGAGTCGGAGGCCCGCGAGGTAGCGGGCGGCCAACTTGTCGAAGCGGGTGGCCACGGCCCGAAACTGTTTCAGCCTGCAGAAGCAACGTTCGACCACGTTGCGGGCCTTGTACCGCTCTGCATCGAAGGTCGGCGGCCGGCCGCCGACCGATCCTCGGCGTTTTCGATTGGCGATCTGGTCGGCCTGTTCAGGGATGACCGCTCGGATGCCGCACCGTCGTAAGCCCGTCCGTATGGCCCGTGCCGAATACGCCTGATAGGCACGTGAGTTGGCCGTTGAACCGGTCCTCGCAGGGGTCGGGTGAGACGTCTGGTCTGTATGCGGCGCCTGGGAACGCTTCGACAAAAGGGACGCATGCGCGGCCCCTGCCGTTTCGAATTCGGTCGGCGTACCGTGCCGCGGTTCGAGCCGTCCCCAGGGCCACCTCCCGAACAGCCCGAGCCGTGGAGCTCTTCACGAGAGCGAGGACTCTGGGCTCAGTTGGGGCCACGGACGGCTGATGGGGTGGTGCGCCAGCGAGCGCTTCTATTAGGTCGCCGAGTGGTCCTGCCTCGGCTCGATGCCGAGGGACAGCGAAGGCTCGAAGGGAGCGCGTGTTGCACGTGACCTGCGGAATCGACTGGGCGGAGGATCACGTGCGCCACGAGGTGTGCTCGACGACGTAGCGGAAGATACCCAGGCCGGTGCCATGGGGCTGGCTCGGTTTCCGCCGGTCGGCGACACCGCGAGCGGGATGCCCTGCCCGTCGACGATGAGGTGGTGCTTGCTGCCCGGCCGTGCGCGGTCGAGCGGGCTGGGACCGCTTTGGGGCCCCGCCGGGCCGCGCGGACGTGCGAGGAATCGATCACCGCCCGGGACCGGTTCAGCTTGTCCTTCGACCGCAGCTTCTCCGGCAGCACCACGTGGAGCTGGTCCCGGGCGCCGGCCTCGCCCCATGCGGCCGGCCGCCGCCGGCAGGTCATGCCCGAGCCGAAGCCCAGCTCCTGCGGCAGGTACTCCCACTGGATGCCGGTGTGCAGGACGAACAGGATCCCGCACAGGGCCTGCCGGTCCGGCACCCGCGGCCGTCCCTCGACCAGCTTTGGCACCGGCTCGGGCAACAACGGCTCGATCAGCGACCACAGTTCATCCGACACGATCCACGGCCGCGACTGACGATTCCCCACGACCGGACCAGCGAGCAGACAAGCCAACCGTCACATGATCAACGGCTTTTGTTAGAGCCCGTTATCCGCCTCCGAGCGATCCCCAACGAGGCCACCCTCTTTTCCCTACGGAGATCGCATCAGAATGCCCTGCGTGTTTGCATCACCTGTCAAGGTCATCTCTCACTAGATGCCACCGCAGTTGGGGCAGATGCCCAGATCAACTCGGGTTCAATAGTGACACTCATATGAGAGACCTCTGCGACAACTCGGCGCGAGATAACAGATGGGCCGGGCCTTCTGCTGTGCTCCCGAGCCTCCGCCGGGGGGGGCACACGCCGATCAAGTGCGGTACGACAAGGGCGTCTCAGTCGCGCGGGACGACGAGAGGCAGGACGATGGTGTCCAGGATCTCCTCGATCACGCTGAGGGGCAGCGCCTCATGGGTCTGCGTGAGTTCGAGGCTGACGAGATCGAGCGGCAGGTCCCGGATGCGCGGCGTGAGGGCGGCCGGGTCGACTTCTCCCCGTGCGGCGGCGCGGTCCCAGATGTCCTCGGTGCCCAGGGCCCGGTAGATCCGCTGTCGCAACTGCTGCGCGAGGTCCTGGTTCTCCTCGGCCGGCCCGCCGAATCGCGCCCCGAAGACGGCCCTGATCTCCGCTCGCCTGTCGGACTTGCTTGCCAGGGAGGCCAGGAGGTCTCCCCGCAGCGTGCCAGTGTCAGGGACGGGCGGCCTGTTGTGGTCGATCCAGTGCAGGACGGCCGCGGTGAACAGCTCCTGGCGGCTTCCCCAGCGCCGGGCGATCACGGGGCGGCTGGTCTGGGCGCGTTCGGCCACCGCTTCCATGGTCAGCCTTTCGTAGCCGTTCTCCATCAACTCGTCCCACGCGGCCGTGAGCAGCGCACTTTCGAGTGCTGCTCCGCGGCGACGGGTCTGCCGGTCGGTCACGATCCCTCCATACGATCCACTGATGCATCTAATTGACCGAGGCACCCTCTCCACGTAGAGTGCACACGTGCATCTTATGTGAATGAGGGGCGACCGCAGCCATCGCGGCGGCGGACCGTTGCAAGGCTCCACCCGCGAGCGTGCGGATCACCTGATGCGCCGGTGGCCGCGCCAGCGGCTCGGCCGTCCGAAACCCTCCCCCCTGTGTGGAATCGAAGGGGTTACATGACCAGCGAATTCCGCCTCGGCGGCGACCTCCCCATCAACCGTCTGGGGTTCGGTGCGATGCGCCTGCCGTCCCAGAGCGGCATGGGTGGCGAGCCCCGCGACCTCGAAACTGGCCGTGCGGTGCTCCGCCGTGCCCTTGAACTCGGCCTCAACCACATCGACACCGCCGACTTCTACCGCAGCGGCGACAACACGGCTCACGCCAACACGCTCATCCGCGAGGCCCTTCACCCCTACCCGGACGGCCTGGTCATCGCGACCAAGGTCGGCCCGCTCATCAGGCCCGACGGCTATTCCGCCGGCGCGCCCAGCGACATGCGTGCCCTAGTGGAAGAGAACCTCACCGGTCTCGGCATTGACCGTCTCGACCTGGTCTACCTGCGCGTGGGACACATGGAGCCCCCGCACGGTGAGTCCATCGCCGCCCGTTTCGAGGCGCTCGCCGAACTGCGCGAAGAGGGCCTCATCCGTCACCTAGGGCTGAGCAACGTCGACACAGGACACCTCCCCGAGGCCCGCGCCATCGCCCCGGTCACGGCTGTCCAGAACCAGTACCACGCCGCGCACCGCGCCGACGTGGAGATGCTGGCCGCCTGCGAGGAGGCGGGCATCGCCTTCGCGCCCTTCTTCCCTCTCGGCGGTGGACGCGAGCTCGACGACGACCGCCTGGCCAAGGTCGCCGCCCGGCACAGGGCCTCCGTCGCCCAGATAGGGCTGGCCTGGCTGCTGGCCTCCTCGCCGGTCACTCTCGCCATCCCCGGCACCGGCTCGGTCCGTCATCTGGAGGAGAACATGGCCACCGGATCGGTCGCGCTCTCGGACGAGGACCTCGCCGACCTTGCCTGACCAACACGACGCCCAGCGTGCCGATCACGCAGCACGAAAGGTCCCTTTGCTATGAAGCTGCTCGTCCTTGGAGCGACCGGGCTCACCGGTCGCCATGTCGTCGACATGGCCCTACGGTCCGGCGACTCGGTCACGGCGTTCGTCCGCAACCCGGCGGCACTGGCCGATCTGGCCGACCGGGTCACGCTCACCACCGGAGACGCCACATCACTCCAGGATCTCTCCGCCACCCTGCCTGGTCATGACGCAGTCATCTCCGCCCTCGGCGCAGGCAACTCCTTGACTTCGGTACGCGCCGACGATCTCTTCACGCGCTCCTCCACGGCCCTTATCGCCGCGGCCAAGGAAACGGGCGTCTCCCGCCTGGTCTGGCTGTCGTCGTTCGGCGTGGGCCACACCCTCGCCTGGTCGAGCATCCCGCAGAAGATGATCTACCGCACGCTCCTGCGGAACATCTATGCGAACAAGGCAATCGCCGACGAGAGTATCCGCTCCAGTGGGCTGGACTGGACCATCGTCCTCCCGTCCCGGCTGACCAATGACCCCGCCAAGGGCACATACAGCATGGGCGACAGACTGCCGATGAAGGGCAACCCGAAGATCAGTCGGGCCGACGTGGCAGCATTCATGCACAAGGCGGTCCACGGCAGCGAGTGGATCCATCGCAGCCCCGTGATCAGCGACTGACGCCCTCCACCCCGTTCCAGGCCGATCTTTCAGAGGCCGTCGTCGTACGGATCACGGTGAGCATCGGTTCCAGGAGGACAGCTCGTTCGGGTGGTCTGCGGCTGGGATGCGCATGAAGGCGGGGCCTCCGGCTCGGTTCGGGATTGCTGAAGTCCCAACGAGCTGCACCGGGAGGCGCCTGTGCCGCAGTCTTGCGTCCTCACGCCGGTGGAGTCCGACTCGCCAGCCCGGTCGTGCAATTGCCTCACGCATCGGTTCGGGAATGCGGGCGATCGTCCGGACCGGGTGCGCCGCTATCCCTCCGACGTGACGGACGTGGAGTGGTCAGTCGCGCGCGACGCGATGCCGGTCCCGCCCTGGCTGGAGGGCCTCGGCGGGCAACCCGAGGGCTACTGCCACCGACAGATGCTTCCCAGTCTGGGAGCGGGTCTACGCCTTCTACCGCCGCCGGCGCGTGGCGGGCGTGCTCGCCGAGCTGCACGACCGGCTGCGCGGCTTGGTCTGTGAAGACGCCGGCCGGGATCCGGAGCCGACGCCGCAGTCATCGACGCGCAGTCGCTGCGGGCCGCGCCGACCATCCCGCGCTCCACGTCCAAATGGGACGGCGGGAAGAAGGTGGGCGGGCGCAAGCGGCACGTCGTAGTGGACTGCCTGGGACTGCTGCTGGTCGTGATGGTCACTGCGGCCGGTGCTGTCCGGCATGCAGGCGTGCCGTCCGTTCCTCGGGCGGGCTGTCTGCCGTCCTGTCGCCCGGCTGGCCCCGGCCCGCCCTCTCGAGATTCTCTCGTACAGCAAGCTCCAGTGCCTCCCGCGTCACCCCAACGGCCCAACCGGCTCATCGCGACAACCGGCTCTCGCGGCCGTGTCCCTGCATCAGCTGGAAAACCCGAAGCCACTGACCCAAGTGGCGCCACCGCCACCCCTTGCAGACAGTAAGAAATATGAACCGTCACCGACGCTCACCCCGTCGAGCCCCGTGGATCGCGGGCGGTGCCGCCGTGCTGGTCGCCGGTGGCATCGGCGTCGGCATTTGGGCGATAGTGACCCCCGACCATGAAGCCCCTCGGCCCACGCCGTCGGACATAACACGGCCCACGTCGACACGCACTCCGAGGCCCAAGCCGACAGCGACGGCTCGTCCCCGACAATCGGCACCCTCGAGCAACCGACCTCAGCCGACGCCCCACCAGACGGCAACGGCCCCCTCGTCCGGGCCGAAACCGAAGCCACCGGCAACACGGCTCCCCGTGCCCAAACCGTCGGCGACAGCAGTGCCGAAGCCCACGCCGAAACCGCCTGTACCGTCCCTGCTCGAGCCCACGCCCACGCAGCCTCCAGCACCCAAACCACCGACAACAGCAACAGCAACAGCAACGCCCATACCGATACTGACCGCGCCGCTCCCGCCCAGGCCCACACCGATACGGCCCTCTGCGCCCAAGTCGCCGACGACAACACCGAAGCCCGCACCAACGCCACCTACGCCCAAGTCCACGCCGCCCCCGCCGTCCATGCCGTCCATGCCGTCCATGCCGTCCGTGCCCTCCGTGCCGCCTCCGCCTCCGTCGCCATCGCCATCGCCATCGCCATCGCCATCGCCATCGCCGACACGGTGGTACACGAGCGCGGCAGCGACGGCCGCTGCTCAGCGCATGGCCGCCACCGGAGTGGTCGGCGATCCTGCCTGTTCGCTGGCGGCCGTCGGCAAGCCGGACCCGGCGCTGCTTCCACAGGGCCTCACATCGGTCGGCACCGGGCAGGCCGGCAACTACTGGTGCCTGATCTGGTAGCGCCCTGGGTCCGGTCGTGTCAGGTGTCCTCGCGGCCCGAGCGCAGCACTCACGGAAACGGGGAGACCTTGCCCTTGCCGAATCACCCGCCCTGGTGGGAGCGGGTATGGGGGGTGCCGTGGATGTCGACCGAGGCCGCTCGAGTCGGCGTTCTCGCGCGGCTGGCGATCAACGCAGCATGACGATCGATCGTGCTGCTGCGACTGACCTGCCTGGGCGTGGTGAACGCGTTCGCCACGCTGCGCCTGCTGCCGATGAGCGATCGGGACAAGGACGCGGAGATCCTCGCCCTGCGCCATCAGATCACGGTGCTGGAGCGCCAACTCGGCACAGGGAAGGTGCGGTTCACTCCGCGCGACCGGGCGTTCCCAGCGGCGCCGCTGAACCGGCTGCCCTGCCACATGCCCGTGTCAGCGGACCACCCAACAAGCGGCTTCTGCTCGTCGCTCATGGCCGCCATGGTGCCAGGCCGTCTGCCACGTGACACCGACCCACCACCTTGACCAAAGACATAGGGGCACCCCCACGCGCATCACTACGAGGCAAGAACGACATCAGCCGATCCCACTCCGCATTCGCCAGATCCCCACGCCCCATACAGCCGGCCTGACCCCCACCCCCACCCCCACCCACGTCGGGAGATCCGAGAAACAGCGCCTATCTGCCGTTGGCGGACTGGCCATTCAAGGCCGGGCCCAGGTCCACCGGGGTGGACGTAGCGTTCGGCGGCGGAGGGAGGACGATCGGGGGCTGGCCGGCGGGCGGGACCGGCGGGGTCATGTCCGACTTGGGCAGCTTCGGCGGGGTGGTCTGCTTGAACAGCGTGGTGTCGAAGTCGACCAGGCCGGTCTTCTCCATCACCGTGATGTGATCCAGGACGGTGTCGTTGGCCTGGTCGGCCAGGGCGCGCACCAGCGTGTTCTTCGTCGTCGAGCGGATCTTTGCCACGGTGTTGAAGATCGAACCGTGCGTCTGGCGAAGAATGTTGGCGAAGTCGATGTCGAACTGCTTGCCGCTGGCCGCCTTGAGGGTGTTGACGAACCCTTCCTGCTGCGGACTGGCCACGTTGGGCAGGGTCACGTTCAGCATCGGCGCGATCTTGCGGCAGGTCTCGTCCAGCGCCGCGTGCCCGTCGATCAGGTGCTGACTGGCGGTGAGGACCCCCTTGCTCTGCCCCTTCTGGAGCCCGATCTGCCCCACCGGGTGCTCCCACAAACCGGCAGCGCGCACCGCCACCACGAAGGCCCGATCACCCTCGGTCAACGGCCCCCACTGGGTGTTGGCAAGGATCCGGTCGTTCGAGGTCGACACGGTGTCAACTCCGAGCATCGACGGGTAGACCAGCGCGCCAAGTGTCAGGGCCAGCGCGCCCCCTACGAAGATACCGCCCACCATGTTCAGCGAACGCTGCACCGTTCCTCCTGCCCGTCAAGAAATCCGCCGATCCGTCATCGCCCTACTGGGGCGGACGAAGAGCATTACGCGCGCGGTGCCGTCCAGGTTCACCCAGCCCGGAAAAAGGGTTCATGAACGGCGCACGGGAAGGGTGTCCTGCGGCGCGACCAGGAGTTGGGGGTCGGTGGATCGCCGCCAACGACGATCGCTGCGACGAGCGACGGCATCGAAGGAACGGAAGCGGATCTCGCGGTGTCCGGCGACGTCGAGGCTCTGGATGACCGGCTTGCCATTTCGGGTGTCGCGCCGGCGCAGATGTACCGGGAACGGTGGGGCAGGGCGTCGGGCGGGCAGAGCGAAGCGGAGGATGAGCGTGCCGGTGGCGCTCAGCGTGACCGGGCCGTCTGTGCTTGGCCGAGGCGGCCGGAGGTAGGCGGGCGTTTCCGCCTCGTTGGGGGTGAAGTGGCTGATGAGTTCCGCTTCGAAGGTCTCCCGTGGTCCGGTGCTCGATGCAGGGCTGTGGCAGTAGTGGATGCCGAGTTCGGAGACTGTACGGAAGACGCGACCACGCATTCCGGTCGCGCGTAGCGCCAACGGGAGCAGTCGCGGGGCCGACCGGGGCGCGCTCGGCCTCGTAGGTCTCCAGCGGTTCCTCAGGTGCGGCACCCCGGCAGACGAGGGTGAGCTTCCAGCCCAGGTTCAGCGCGTCCTGGATGCCGGTGTTCATACCCCGCGCGCACCGGGTCCGGGGCGCGGGTGTGTCAGTCGGGAGAGCTCGCCGGCAGCCAGGGTTCGTGCCATCGCGGATATCCGGCGACGATCTTGCTCGCGCCCGCCGGTCCCCAGGTCCCCCGCCGGTAGCGCTCGGGGTCGCCGGGCGCCTCCAGCAGTGGCTGGACGATGCGCCACGTCTCCTCCACCGAGTCCTCCCGGGTGAACAGGCTCGCGTTGCCTTGCATTGCATCACTGAGCAGGCGCTCGTACGGTTCGGGTGCCTCACCCAGCTCGGCCGCGAAGAGAAGGTCGAGGTCCACCAGCTGCGTGTCCTGCTTGCCCGGCCGCTTGGCCTGGATGCGGAAGTTCATGCCAGGGCTCGGATCGATCCGCAGGATCCACTGGTCGGGCTCAGGCGCGAACCGCTCCGCGAACGCAAGCCGCGGCGGGCGCTTGAACATGATGCGGATCTCGGTCACTCGCTCGGGGAGCGACTTGCCTGCGCGGATGAAGAACGGCACCCCGGACCAGCGCCAGTTCTCGACCTCCAGCCGCAACCCGACGAAGGTCTCGGTGCGCGAGCGCGGCCGTACGCCGGGGACCTGCAGGTACCCCTCGTACTGCCCGCGGACGTAGTGGGCCGGGTCGGCGTCGGGGATCGCCCGGAACACATCAACCCGGCGGTCTCGGAGCGCGTCCGCATCGGCGGCTGATGGCGGCTCGGACGCCACCAGGGCGAGCAGCTGCAGCAGATGGTTCTGCACGACGTCGCGGAGCGCGCCGACCGGGTCGTAGAAGTGGCCGCGGTCCTCGACCCCGAAGTCCTCGGCCATGGTGATCTGCACACAGGAGACGTGGTCGCGGTTCCACACCGGCTCGAACACGGAGTTGGCGAACCGCAGGAACAGGATGTCCATCGCCGGCTCTTTGCCGAGGAAGTGGTCGATCCTCAGCAGCTGATCCTCGTCGAGGAGCTGGCGCAGCTCGGCGTTGAGGGCGCGCGCCGACGCGAGGTCATGCCCGAATGGTTTCTCCACGACAACCCGGGCACCCTTGGTCAGCCCGGCGCCTGCCAGGCCCCCGACCACCCGGGCAAACAGCGACGGCGGGATCTCCAGGTAGAAGACGGGGCGCCGGCTGCCGTTGACCGCCCGGGCGAGGCGATGGAACGTCTCCTCGTCGGCGTAATCGCCCTGCACATAGCTGAGTCGGGCGGCGAACCGGGCAAAGACGCTGTCGTCGAGCGGCTCGCCAGCTGCCTTGATCGCCGCGCGGGCATGGTCACGCAGCGCGTCGTCGGACCAGCCGTCGCGCGCCACTCCGACGATCGGGCAGGTCAGCAGCTTGCGCCGCTCAAGCCGATAGAGCGAGCGAAACGTCATCTTTCGCGCGAGGTCGCCAGTGATCCCGAAAATGACCAGCACGTCTGCGGGAACGTTCGACGAGTTCAGGGCCATCTGATCCCCCTTACGGGGCCGGCACGGCAATAGGGTCGGGCGTCATGGTCATGCTGGCGGCTGGGCGCCGGCGCGAGCCGGGACCTGGCCGGCCGCCGCGTCCGCGAGGACGAGCGACGCCGCCGCCTCGACCCGGCCGGCGGGAATCGACCGGTCTCCCGCAACGAGCCTCGAGAGCGGTTCGCGCTTGTCCGCTCCGGTGATGAGCCAGAGCACTTGCTGGGCGCGGGCGAGCGCAGGATAGGTGAGTGTCATGCGCTGGTGGCCCATGTAGGGCGCCGTCAGGGCCACCAGCCGGTCCGAGACTTCGAGCACCGGGTCCCGTGGCACCAGCGAGGCGGTGTGCCCGTCCGGGCCGAGGCCCAGGTGAACGAGGTCGAAACGCCCGGGCAGCGACCGCCCGTAGGCGGCGGCCGCCGCGTCAAGGTCGGTGTCGTTCACGGGCATCGCGATGACTTCGGCCGGGGCCGCACCGAGGCTCTCCCGCAGGTGCGTGAGGTTGCGGTCCGGATCGCCGTCGGGCGCGACCCGCTCGTCGACCTGGAACACCGCCACGTGCTCCCAGGGGACGTGCTCATGTGCGAGCCGAGCGAACATCGCCCATGGCGTGTGGCCCCCGCTGACCGCGAACGTGAATTGGCCGTGGGCTTGCACGCAGGCCCGGGCCAGCCGCGCCACGAACGCCGCCGCGGTGCCGGCGACCGCATCGGGATCGGCGACGACTTGGAGTTCGTGATGCACAGCCCTCAGCCCTTCTTCTCGGCGTGCCCGCCGAACTCCGAGCGCATCGCCGAGAGGATCTTGTCGGTGAACTCCCCGGCCTCTCTGGATTCGAAGCGCTCGTAGAGCGAGGTGGTGATGACCGGTGCCGGGACGCCTTCGTCCACCGCGGCGAGGACGGTCCAGCGGCCTTCCCCGGAGTCGGAGACCCGCCCGGCGAAGCCGTCGAGGGAGGGCGAGCCGGCGAAGGCGTCGGCGATGAGGTCGACCAGCCACGAGCCGACGACCGAGCCGCGCCGCCAGACCTCGGCCACCTCTCCGACGTCGATGTCGTACTGGTAGGCCCACGCATCGCGCAGGGGCGTCGTCTCCGCGTCGACCTCTTGCCGGCCTTTGCCGGCGTCCGCGCGCTTGATGATGCTGAGGCCCTCGGCGATCGCGGCCATCATCCCGTACTCGACCCCGTTGTGGACCATCTTCACGAAGTGCCCGGCGCCGTTCGGCCCGCAGTGCAGGTACCCGAGCGGGGCGGTGCCGTCGGTCCGGGTCCGGCTCGGCGTCGGCTCGGCGCAGCCCTCGCCGGGAGCGATCGTCTTGAAGATCGGGTCCAGATGGGCCACGACCTCGTCCTCGCCGCCGATCATCAGGCAGTAGCCGCGCTCCAGGCCCCAGACCCCACCGCTGGTCCCGCAGTCGACATAGTGCAGCGACTTGTCGGCAAGACGCTTGGCGCGTGTGATGTCGTCGCGGTAGTAGGAATTGCCACCGTCGATCAGGATGTCACCGGGCTCCAGCAACGGCTCGAGCTGGCCGAGGATGGAGTCGACGATCGCAGCCGGGAGCATGAGCCATACGGCCCGTGGCTTGTCCAGTTTCGCGACGAAGTCCCGGGGTGAGTCTGCGCCCGTCGCGCCCTCGCCGGCCAGTTCGGCGACGGCGGCCGCGTTGACGTCGGACACGACGCAATGGTGGCCGTCTCGCATCAGCCGACGTACCAGGTTCGCCCCCATCCGGCCGAGCCCGATCATCCCGAGCTGCATGGGCTTGTCTGTCGCCATGTGGCGCCTCCTAGTCCTTGAGCGTGCGGTAGTGCCGCATCAGCGCGTTCGTGGACGAGTCGTGGCCGAGTTCAGGGTCGGTCGCGCTCTCGAGCTCCGGGACGATCGCGACAGCAAGCACATTGCCGAGCTCGACGCCCCACTGGTCGAAGGAGTCGCTCCCCCAGATCGTCCCCCGGGGTGAACACGCTGTGCTCGTAGAGCGCGACCAGCGTGCCGAGCTGGTACGGGGTGAGCACCTCGGCCAGCAGCACGTTCGTCGGGCGGTTGCCCTCCATCACCCGGTGCGACGCCACGGCCTCCGCCGTCCCCATCGGGCATCGTGTTGACCGTGAATGGCGCGGCCAGACCGTGGACTTGAAGCGTGTCGGAGGCGGCAGGGTCCTTCGTCCTCGTGCCGGCCCAGAGCAGCCGCCGCATTCGCGCGCCGGCATTCTCCAGCCGCTGGAAGCGCTGCGAGCCCATCACTTCGCGGTACGCCCGGTACACGTCGAGGCCGACGGCGAGGGCGACGGTGTCGGTGAGGCCGGCTGGTGCGGTGATCGCCGGCAGCCCCTCGGGCGTCCCGGGGATCTTGATGAAGAGGTTGCGCCGGTCGGCCCTGGCGTGCAGCGCCTTGGCGGTCGCCACCGTTCGCTGCGTGTCGTAGGCGAGCAGAGTCCCCGGACGGCCGGAGTTGGCCGCCTGGATGGCGTCCATGCACAGAGCGCGGATCGTGTCGACGGAAATTGTTTCCAGGTCGTTGTTGCTCAATGCGAGCCTCCCTGAAGGTGCTGCCCCTGCGCTCATATCGAGCGCGGCAGACTAGGGTTGAGCTTTCCCGGCCGGGGCGAAGAGCGCCGCGCCGACAATGCCCGCATCGTTCAACAGCTGCGCCGGCACGATCTCGGTCCTGAGCTCGATGTACGGCAGGAACTTGTCGGCCTTCTTGCTGACGCCGCCGCCGAGGACAATCAGGTCGGGCCACAGCAGCCGCTGGACGAGCTCGAGATATGTCTCCAGACGGTGCGCCCATTTCTTCCAGGACAGGTCGTCGTGCTCGCGCACCGACTCCGCGGCCCAGTCCTCGGCATCCTCGTGGTGCAGCGGCAGGTGCCCCAGCTCGCTGTTGGGCACCAGGAACCCGTCGGAGAAGACAGCGCTGCCGATACCGGTGCCGAGCGTCACCATCACGACGACGCCCTTGCGTCCCTTGCCGGCGCCGAAGCGCATCTCGGCGATCCCGGCCGCGTCGGCGTCGTTCACCACCCTCACGTCGCGGCCGGTCGCTCGTGCGAAGAGCTGGGCCGCGTCCGTCTCCATCCAGGCCGGGTCGATATGGGACGTCGTCTGGACTTTGCCGCCCCGGATGACTGCCGGGAGCGTCAGCCCGACCGGTCCTGGGACGCCGATCCGGGAGAGCACCTGCACGACCACGTCCGCGACTGCCCCCGGGGTCGCCGGATGCGGGGTCGGGATCCGGACCCGTTCACCGATGAGGCTGCCGAGCTCGAGGTCGACCGGCGCTCCCTTGATACCGGTTCCGCCGATGTCGATCCCCGCCACGTGGGCCGTCTTGTCCAGACTTGCCTGCGCCACTGCCCGCTCCCCTCAGGGGCCGGCCCAAAATGTGTTGTGTGAATTTTGGACGTCAGGCCCCATAAGAGCTTCGCCATGTAATCCTTAACGCTCGCACATATCCCTTATATTCGCCACATCACTCTTACAGGGTTATATCGAAGCCCAAGGGGTATATCCAAGCATTGCGCGCCCTCAAGGGCATTGGCCTTCCCCTCTGTTCGAGAGGAACGCGAATGCGACTCATGCCGGCCGCGACGGTATCCTCCAGCAACTTTCGGAAATCAAGCCGCCTGGGAACCCGTCCCACAGGTCCCCCGCATCCATGAGCCGTTGCCTCTTCCCACCCGGACCGGCCGTGACCAGAGCTTACGGAGGCGTGATGCCAACCACCCCGATCCGCCTGCTTCTTGCCGACGTCGACGGCACTTTGGTCACGAGCGACAAGGTCCTCACCGACCGCGCCGTCCGTGCGGTCCACAAGCTCTACGACGCCGGCGTCCTCTTCGCGGTGACCAGCGGGAGACCGCCCCGCGGCATGTCCATGATCATCGAGCCCTTGGCGCTGACCACTGAACTCGCCGCCTTCAACGGTGGTCTCATCGTCAACCCGGATATGACCGTTGTCGAGCAGCAGGTCATTCCCGCGGAGGTGGTGGCCCCGGTCGTCGCGCTGATGGAGTCGTTCGGCCTCAGCGTCTGGATCTACCGGGGTGCCGACTGGTACGTCCGCGACCTGAAGGGGCCGCACGTGGATCGCGAGAGCTGGACGGTGCAGTTCGCGCCCACGCTCGTTCCCGGCTTCGACGGGCTCGAGCAGGGCACCGCCAAGGTCGTCGGGGTCAGCGATGACCACCAGGTCGTCGAGGCGGCCGCGGTCGCAGCTCGCGCGCAGTTCGGCGAGCATGTCTCGGCCGCCCGCTCGCAGCCCTACTACCTCGATGTGACCCATCCGCAGGCCAACAAGGGCGGTGTCGTCAAGTACTGGTCCGCCAAGCTCCAGATTTCCCCCGAACAGATCGCCACGATCGGCGACATGCCCAACGACGTACTGATGTTCGCCCACTCGGGACTGTCCATCGCGATGGGCAACGCCGGCCACGAGGTCCAACGCGCGGCGAGGCGGGTTACCACGAGCAACGAGGAGGAGGGCTTCGCGAACGCGGTCGAGCAGTTCGTCCTATGACCCGCCTCACCGCATGCCCGGGCCTGGCCGCCCTCAGCCTGAGACCTGACCCAAGGAGGAGGACCGTGAGCGTCGAGCATGAGAAGCAACGTGCCGCCGAGGCTGCGGCCGAGCTAATAGAGGACGGCATGACCGTCGGCCTCGGCACCGGCTCGACCGTCGCCTACCTCCTGCCTGCGCTGGCCCGCCGCGGTCTGTCACTGCGGTGTGTCGCGACGTCGCCGCAGACCGAGAAAGCGGCCCTGATGCTCGATCTGCGGGTCGAACCGTTCGGCAGCATCGACCGCTTCGACATCACGATTGACGGCGCGGACCAAATAGCGCCGGACGGCTGGCTCGTCAAGGGCGGCGGCGCCGCGCACACCAGGGAGAAGATTGTCGCGGCGGCCGCCGTCCGCTTCGTCGTGATCGCCGACTCGAGCAAACGAGTGACCGCGCTGCACCCGCCGGTCCCACTCGAGCTGCTCGAGTTCGGGCTGGCCGCGACCATGCGCCTGCTCCACCCGGTCTCCCTGCGCGACGTGCCACGCAGCCCCGACGGCGGCGTCATCGCGGACTACCACGGTGCCGTCGACGACCCCGCGGGCTTGGCGGCGCTGCTCGGCGCCACCCCCGGCGTCGTCGAGCACGGCCTGTTCCCTCCGACGCTGGTCGCCGACGTATTCGTCGCCCGCGGCGACTCTGTCGAGCACCACAATCATGCCAAGTCCCGAGCCTGAGGGGATAGTTGGTGTGGACGGATTGCCCTTTGTCTCCTCTGCTCCGGCGCCCGGTCCTCCTCCGGCTTCTCTGCCACCAGTTCCCGCAACTGCTGATTCCCGGCCATCAAGCATGGGCCTACCGTGATGAGTGGGGGTGGGCGTGCGCTGTGCCGAATGAACGAGGGGGCCACGGGTGCCCTTTGGCGGTGGGCTGGAGTGGCCGAGGGCCCCTGATCCGGGCCTGCGGGCGGCGCGTCGTTCGGCGCGGGTGACACTGGTGGCCTGCACGGGGTTCTGCGCGGCGCGCTACGGCCTGGGAAACCACGTCGCGGCGGTCTACGCGCTGTTCGGTGATCGTCGTCTTACCGACGGCGGCTTTGGCGCCGGACTCCTCCCGTCCGCGAAGGTCGCGCTGGTTGCCCGGCAGGGGCCGGCCGACTACAACGACCCGCCGGGTATCGGCATCGATAACTGCGTTGGCCTGTGGTCATGCTTTTGGAGCGGGCGTCCGTGAGACGTGGTTGGTGCCCCTGGGTAGGAGGTCCCGCCCCGCGGCAGCGGCGGGACTTCGGGAGTGGGCAGCGGGGCGCCCTCGTAGCCGTGTACTTCGCCGGGGCGAGTCCTCTCCATCCAACCCTTCCGCCCCTCATCGATGTCCTGCCACGAACGCCCGATGAAGTTCCACCACGCGACGATCCCTCCACCGAATGCAACCCCGCCAGGGCTTCAGCCGCCGTCCCCTCCGACCCCCTTCACGACATCTGGCAGCCAGCCAGAATTTCGGGGATGCTCGGTTCTGCGGGCCGCAGCAGACTTCTCCACCACCAGGCCTGCATGGAATGGGGAACACCCCCGAGCCTGGGATCGAGACACGAAGTGCTTACTACACTCGCGCCGGAGCCCTCCGCGCCTCCGATGAACACTCCGTCGGACAGTGTCTCTACCGTCCGCCCCGAGGGCGGGCTTCGCCCGGCAGCCGGACAGTCGCAGGCGTTTCCGTTCGCATTCGCACAGATGATCACCGCATCCCCGGCACCGACACTTCCCGGAGCAGGCTTCTCGGGTCGATCCGTATGCATGCCGACCGTATCTGACACCCTGTCACCAAAGTCGGCACCGGGTCAGCATCAGCACCGCCGGAACCCGCTCCCGACCAGCACGAACCGCCAAGATCATTTGCTCGCCCAACGTGGTCTGACCTGCAAAAATAGAGGTCAGAGGCTCACCTGTTAGTCTCACCAGGAGGTACCCATGAAGATGCTCATCAACGTCTCGTAGTTTGGCGCGGCCGCAGGTCAGGACCATGCTAAGAGTTCATTGGTCAGCAAATTCCCAGCATGGGGCAGGAGACGCGCACGTTGGCAACCCAACTCATCCGTGGCATGGGCAGTTTCTTCAAACTCTGTGCCTGTTCCCGGCAGAGCCGGTGCCCCCACCCTTACACCATTCGCTACCGCGACGCGACAGGCCGTCAAGTTGAGGAGACGGGGTACTCGACGCAGCCGGACGCGGTCGAGCAGCTGGCCAAGATTTACACCGAGAAAAGAGATATCCCTCGCCAACAGGCGGACCTTAAACGCCAGATCGCAAAACAACGCTTCGGGGAGTACGCCTCCAGCTGGCTGGCCCGACAGCGGCACTATGCCCCAAGTAGCGTCCGCTCAGTCACCCAGGTACTCAACAGCCAAGTCCTTCCGACACTCGAATCCCGACGGATGAACTCATTCACGTCGACTGTCGTCGAGGACTTCATCATGTCGATGGAGGAACGTTCCGTCGGCTTGGCTGCGCAGCAGAATGCCTTCGACACCCTCAAAAAGATCCTTCTCGACGCTCGACGTCGGGGCGGCATCACCGACGATCCCTTCGACGGGGTCATCCCGCCCGAGTACATTCCCCGGAAGATCACCATCCCGACGCTGGACGAGATCCACCACCTCAAAGAGGTCAGTAGTGATGAGCTGCGCGTCATCATCGACCTGATGTCCGGCTGCGGACACCGGAACGGGGAGGCCTATGCCGCCAACTTGGAACGCATGGTCGCAGATGACGTGTATCGCATCACCGAGCAGATCGACGGCACGACGCGCCAACGGGCCCGTCTCAAGCACCGCAAGCCAGGGGAGTTCCGCGAGACCCCCATGCCGTCGACCGTCCGAGAGTCCCTGCTGCGGTATGAGAAGGGCCACGGTGCCGATCCGAACGGATACCTCCTTCGGACCCAGCGATCCCCGTACTGGGCACACACAACGCTCGAATACCAGTGGAGCGCCGCGAAGAAGAGAGCGGGCATCACCAGGAAGTTCACCACCTACTCGCTCCGTCATTTCTTCGCGTCCAACTGCCTGTCCAGGGGGATACCCGTCACGGATGTCGCAGAGTGGATGGGTCACAAGAACATCAACATGACCTTCAAGATCTATCGTCACCTCATGCCGGCGTCGATCGGACGCGCTGCCAAGCTCCTCAACGAGGGTCTGTAGCAAAAGAGGGGCCCGGGGAATCCCGGGCCCCTCTTCAGGAGACCTTCTGCTGCCTTGCCCAATGGTCCAGGTCAGCTACCTTGAACCTGAGTTTTCCACCAAAGTAGTACCGGGGCAGCCCATAACGGCCGGATTCTCGATACATCCAGCGCCGACTCAAGCCAAGGTATGCTGCCGCTTCATCAACTTTCAGATACTGATGACCGCGCCTCTCCCCCAGAGAATCACGGGCCGCCTTCCGGCCACTCATGCCGGGATCCCCTCTACAGTGGCATATGAGACATCCTGTTCTCCCTGGGAAGCGCCTGCGATCTTACGGCGCTCTCGTCGGAACAGCTTCTTCACGTGAGCCTCGGACACCTTGAGAACTTCGGCCACTCGGAGAGTTGCCGTCCCGGACCTGGACGCCAGGCGGACGAACTCCTGCCGCTCGGCTCCAGTGAGATGCACGTCCCTTCCCGAGAGTGCGGCCATGACACGGACAGAATCACAGCGGCGCTCAAAGCCGAGCCGGGCGCCCTTGCGCTCAGCCGCCGTCATGCCGCCTCGGATTCCGTTCGTATCCCCGCAATCGAGAGCGGTTTCAAGGCATGCCATCCTGACCTGACAGGACGAGCAGATCCTTTTCGCCAAGGCGACGCGTTGATCATCCGCCGCCGTCGTCGGGAAGAAAAGATCGGGATCCCTCGCTACCGCAGCGGCCACGGCGCATGCCGCCCTCTCCTGCCAAGTTTGGTCCCCCCTGATCCGGGGCCCGATGCGCCCTTCGTACATACCCGTTGCTTCCTGTTCAGAGGCGTGTGCTCAGCCTGGGATCCGCAAGCGGTTCACCAGACGTACGTACAAAGCATCCAGACAAGTGCCGGTTTCCCTAACCGCGTATTGTCGGCTATGTTGCGACGCTCGTCCCGCAGGAGCGGGCCACTGCTGCCCCCACTCGCCGATAACGTGGCCGAAGCCACAGAAGGGTGGACATGACGCCTACATGCGAAACAGAGGCCTCGGCCCTCGCCGACTATCGCGCCATGGTGAAGACGCTGATGGCTGCCAACAGCCGGCTCGGCTCGGAGGGCAACAACCTCAACCAGTTCACCTGGCACCTCAACAAGGACGGCGCCTGGCCCCGGTCCGACACCGCCCACCGACTCCTGGCCCGCGTCGAAGCGGCCGTTGAAGCCATCGACTCCGCCATCGCCCAAGTGGTAGAGGGGCGGTGAGCCAGTGATACCGAAGATCATCCTTGGCAAAGGTCCGCGTGCCACGCGCCGCCTGATCGGCTGCCTCTACGGACAGGGCACAGCCAACGAGCACGTCGACCCGCATCTGGTGGCGTCGTGCAACGACTTCGCCCCCGACCCCGGCCGCAGCCGCACCGCGACCCGAAAGAGGTCGAAGACCAGCTCGCCGCTCAGCTCGATCAGCCCTGAAGATGCTGGGCAATCGGGCACCGAAGTTCACCGTGTGGCACTGCCCCGTCCGCGCCGCCCCCGAGGACCCGATCCTGACCGATGACCAGTGGGCCGACATCGCCCACCGGATCGTGGCCGCCGCCGGCATCGCCCCCGACGGAGACCCGGAAGCCTGCCGTTGGGTGGCCGTACGCCACGCGGACGACCACATCCACATCGCCGCCACCCTCGTCCGTCAGGACGGCCGCCGCCCCAAGCGCGACTACGACATCCGCGCCGTGCAGCGCAAGCCGGGCGACGGCACGGCCGCCAAGCACCCAACCAGCAAGGAGCACTTCAAGGCCAAGCGCCTGGGCCAGGACGCCACGTCCCGCGAGATCCTGCGCCTGCGCGTCCGCCGAGCGATGGCCGCGGCCTCCGTCGAGGCCGAGTTCTTCGCTCTGCTGGAAGCGACCGGCGTGAAGGTACGACCGAAGTCCGAGCCGTCCGGCGACGTAACCGGCTACAGCGTCTCCCTGCCCGGCGACGTCGACAAGCAGAAAGAACCGATCTGGTACGCCGACTCCACCCTCGCTAGCGACCTCTCCCTCTCCAAGATCCACCAACGCCTCGCCACCACCGCTCCTGAGCCGGTTGCCGTCCGTCCGGGCAAACCCGGGCACCAGGGCACCGCCGCCACCGAAACGTCCCCCATCACCTCACCCACAGCAACGACCAAGTGGCCCAAGGACAGTTGGCCGCGCTTGTCGGAGCACTCGGCCTGCTCCCGCTCACTGCCCCGCCCGAAGCGCGGGCCGAACTCGAACGGGCCGCCGTCACCTTCGAGCGTGCCACCCGCTCCCGCTTCGCCGCCGACCACGCCAGCGCCCGCGCCCTGCGCCGCAGCGTCCAGGTGATCTGGAACGACCCCACACGACACGGGGACGACGCTGGCCTGGCAATGCTGCTGGACGCCACGCTCACCGCAGTCGCCTACGCCATGCACTGGCACCGCACCCGCCAGCACGCACAACAGGAGGCAACGGCCGAACAGGCCCTGGTCCACCTGCAGGCCGCTTACGCTCAGATCGCCGATCCGGTCCTGGTCGGTCTCGCCAGCAGGAAACCCAGTCCGCGGACCAAGCGCCGCTACGCCCACCACCTCAAGCAGATAGTCCCCGAGCACGCCGAACACCCTGAGCGGCCCCGCCTGGGACGCCCTCGCCACCGTGCTCGCCGAGGCTGAAACCGCCGGCCACACTGCGGCCACGGTGCTCGACCTGGCCCTCAGCCAGCGCACCCTGGACGATGCCCGCAGTCCTGCCCGAGCCCTGACCTGGCGCATCCGCCGCCTCGGCGAACGCCACGCCCCAAGCCCGAGAGCGCAGGCAGCCAACTCTCGGCAGGCCGCAGAGCGCCGCACCACTCCGCCTTCATCACAGGAGTCTCGGGCTCGGCGACGCTGATCACGACCGCGCCCGACCACCACCGTCCGACCTGGGCGCCGGAGGTTTGCGGTGCTTGCCGGTGCCGGAGCCGAGTGGCTTCGGCACCGGCCCAGGGGTTGAGGTCGGGGGCTCGCTGGCCTCTGGGTAGAGGACGGCCTTGGCCTCGGCCAGGTTGGCGGCGAAGCCGTGCGGCTCCCACGCGTGTCCGTTCCATCGCTCGATGGCGCGGGGCGCATCCGAATGGAGATGCGATGCCCTCGGGCCGTCACCGGAGACAACAGGCACGGCGCGCAGGCGGCCGATCTTCGCGTCACGGCGTTCCGCCCAGTCCTTCAGCGGTTCGTCGTCCATCCTGGCGTTCCCTCGCGTCGGCGGTGGTTGTCTCAGGAGGGTAGCGGCCACTGCCGGCCGTTCGGGTTCCCCAGCCAGACCAGCTGTGCGTCGCGGGAGACCGTCAGACCGAAGGCGGCGGTGTTCGGTGAGCCGTACTCCTCCCAGGTGGCCACCGCCGACTCGACCGCGTCCCAGAGGCGGCGCGGGCCGCCCTGACGGACCTGCCAGCCGCTGTCCACGGGAACGAGGACAGCGAAGGAATCGGTCACGCTGTCCAGCACAAACGTGCTGACTGGGCCGCCGTCGACCGCCATGGAGAAGCAGCGGACGTCCGGCGCTGCAAGCTGCGCCATGAAGGCCGGCCCGGAGCTCGTGAGAACGCCTGGCCCGTACGTTGCTTTCCGCTCCGTTCCATCATCGGGCCGAGGGAGCATTCCGAGGCTCTCCGGCGCGTCCTGCTGGCGGGCGATCATGAAGCTCGGCTCGTCCTCGCTGAACCAGCCGCTCGCGCTGTCGCCCGTGACGATGAGCTTGACCAGGCCGAGGGAGCGCATCCAGCCGCGCAGGGTGGTGAGGATGACGCCGCCGGGCAGTACCTGCTCCAGCCAGGCGGGAGGGATGTTGCGGAAGCCGCAGGTGGCGATCAGCCGGTCGTACGGGGCTCCGTCAAGGTGGCCGGCGCGGCCGTCCCCCACAAAGAGGTGAGGAGTGTAGCCGGATCTGGCGAGAGCCTCGCGGGCGCGCCGTGCCACGCCCTCGTCCGTCTCGATCGAGGTCACCGACTCGCTGCCGAGCCGGTGGCACATCAGTGCCGTCGAGTAGCCGGTACCCGTCCCGATCTCCAGGACATGCATGCCCTCGTGCACGTCCAGGTCTTCGAGCATCCGTACCACGAGGCTCGGCAGCGTGGACGACGAGGTGGGGGTGGCGTTGCTGACCGGCTGGGGGTCGCTCCAGTCGATGTCCTGGCTGTCGAACTGGGTCACCCATGTCTCGTCGGTGTAGACGAGCCGAAGCCATTCCTCCTGGCCAACGGTCTCCGGGGTGACGGGCTCCCAGGTGGTGACGCCGGGGACGTCGCTCTCCCGGTAGAAGCGTGGGATGAAGGCGTGGCGGGGCACGGCCTCCACCGCGGCGCGCCACTCACGTGACCGTAGTCGGCCGTCCTTCTCCAGCCGGTCTGCGAGCTGCCGCCGGAGGTCCGCTGCGGCCGTCTCGATTTCGGGCTCAGTGGGCACGAAGCCCTCCCTCCAGGAGATCGGCGAGTGCGGCGGTCATGGGCAAACCGGTCGGCGGCTCCATCCATGCCCACTGCCCGGAAGGGTTGCACTCGATGAAGATCCACTCCCCGGAATCGGTCAGGGCGAAGTCGAACGCCCCGAAGACAAGCCGGAAGTGATCTAGATAGGCACGCATGGCCCGCTCCACCACGGGTGGCGTGACCAGGGGCGTGTACGTGTGAGTGCCGTAATCCATGCGCCAGTCAAGGAGACCGGATTCGATCCGTACCGCGAAGATCTGCTCTCCGATGACCGTGACCCGGACGTCCGCGACCTTGTCCACGCGCCTCTGGAACAGGTGCGTGGTGCCGGCCACTGACTCGTCGATCTCGTCGGCGGTCACCTCGGTTACGGGAACCGTCTGTGCCTTGCCGTCGACCAAGTAGAGCGGCACCGAGATGGGTTTGAAGATGGCAGGGCCGTGCTGCTTGAGAAACGCCCGCGCGTCGTCGGGCACGTTGGTGATCAGCGTGGGCGGCAGGGTGAAGCCGGCCGCCGCCGCGGCGGCGAGTCCGGCCGGTTTGTACTCGGCATCGCCGATCCGGTTCGGGTGGTTCACGTATAGGCAGCCGGGCAGCGAGGTGAGGACTCCGCCCAGCCCGTAGCGGGCCTGGGCGATGGCAAACCGCTCGTCCTGCCTGCCGAGGTGCGGGAAGGCGAACCCGGAGGGGCGCCGGAAGTACATCGACCGCACCGCGCCCAGCTCGGCACGCCTGCTCGGGGTCTGCACGCTTCCCCGCCATCTGTCGGTGTCGCCGATGGAGGCGGAGCACGACAGAGTGGCGGGGAAGTCACCGGAGTCGAACCGCACGACCGGGACGCCCCGGTCGTGCAGCTCGGTGATCACGAAGTCCGCGGTCGGGTCATCGAGGTTCGTGACGACCAGGACCGGACGATCGTCGTTCGTCACCGAAGTCACTGGTCGGTGTCGTTCCCCGTGTCGCTGTCCGGGGAGTCGCTGTTGCGGTCGCCCTGGCCCGTGGTGCCGGTCGACGGGTTGGTGCCGGAGGACGTGCCGTGCCCGGGGGCCATGGTCGGCACCCCGGCGGCATCGAAGTACTGGGCGGTCTGAGTAGCCGGGTCCAGCTGCACCCTCACGTAGTCGGGGACCGCGACGGACGGGTACGGGGCGATGCAGCGCAGGCCCCAAGGCGCGATGGTCAAGTGGCCCTGCGGCAGCGGGCTGCCGGTGGGAAAGCGATCCATGTGGTTGAACACGGTCTTCCTTTCGCTGCGGAAAGTGCCTGGGTTTCGACTGCGTTGCCTGCCCGCTCGGTACCTCGGACACCGAGTTGCCGGGCGGGAGTTGTGGGGCGCCGGTCGTGCTTCGAACGGGGTCAGACGGGCGCGAGAACTTGCCGACGTAGCCCCTCAAGCACACGCACCAGGAGGGCTACCTCCGGCTCCCTGGACTCGACTGCGACTCGGCCCTCCTCGTACCAGCGCCGGAGGCCCCGTTGCCACGCGATCTCCGCCCGGATGGCCTCGGCGCGGATTGCGTCGAGCGTCAGGGAGGACTCCAAGTGCAGCCGTACAAGGTCCGCAGGCGTCATGCGCAAGGGCTCGGCGAATATGGCGGCATCGAGATCGCTCATCGAGCCGAGGGGATCGAGAGTGAGTTCCACGCATGCCTCGGGACTGGGGTCGTTCACCAGCTCCTCGGCCTGCATCAGCCGTAAGGACACGCGGGGCCTCAGCACGGGGCCGGCACTTTCAGCTCGGCCCACACGACCTTGCCCCAGCGCTTCCGGTCGTAGCCCCACCTCCAACTGAGGGCATCGACCAGGAGCAGGCCGCGTCCCTCTTCGGAGTCCTCATCTGGGCTACCCGTCTCCGGCGTATCCCGGCAGGTGTCGGCGACGCCGATACGGACCACGTTCTCTGCCGGACACGTGACCAGGACACGGACACTGCGGCAAGGAGTGTGGTCGATGGCGTTGTTGACGAGCTCGGCCACGACCTGCACCCCGACCTCAGCCAACTCGCCTATGCCCCAGGTGTTCAGGGCGGCGGAGACGAGCAGACGGGCCCGGCGGGCGGATTCCGGCTTGCACGGCATCGTCTCGGTGTAGCCGGGGGTGCCGGTAGCAGTAGGTCTGGCTGCGGTCATGGTCACAGGAACATCCCTCCGGGGTGGACGCCCGCCCCCGCGATGGGGTGGCGCCGGGGCGGGCTCTCCTCCATGCCGTCGAGGGAAGGGGAGAGTCAGGACCTCGACGGCCTGATACCGAGTCAACGCCCTGTGGCCCAAGAGGAACAGGAAAGGTCGTGCTCCCAGCGGCCGCTCCGAACCGGAAGACTTTGCGTTCCCGTGACCTGCGGTCTGGTTCGGTCGGTGACCGCGGGTCTACGGTCGGCGGCATGGGAGCGAACGCCATCCTCAAGAGCCGGATGGAGGAACTCGGGCTCACACAGGACGAATTGGCTGATCGGATGAACGCTGCCCTGGTAGAAATCACCGGCAGGCTCGGCGATGTCTCGGCCCGCACGGTCCGCAACCTGCTCAACGGAACCTCCCGTCGTCCCATCGGACGTACATGCGCAGCTCTGGAGCGGGTGTTCGGGTGCCCCGTCGGGGAATTAGGGTTTAGCGCACCACGCACGATGCACCACCCGCAGGAGGACCCTGTGCGGCGTCGCACCTTCATCGCTTCGGCCACCGGCACCGCAGCCGCCGCGGCTCCGCTCGTGGCCCAGCGCCGCGCGGTCGGCATGTCGGATGTGGCCCGCGCCGCCGCCGGGATGAACGACCTCGTCGAAGCCGACGACCGTCAGGGCGGGCATGTGAAGTTGGAGAAGGCAGCCATCAAGGGCCGCAACAGCGTTCTGGAGTTGCAGCAACGCAACGCCGGCGAACGCGTCCGCCGAGCCCTGTACGCACTGGCCGCCGAGTACTCCACCATCGCGGCCTGGTCCTGCATCGACGCCCGCAACCTCGAGCAGGCACAGCGGCACCTGAACGAATCCGCCACGTACGCCGGCCTCTCCCAGGACGGCCCGACCGAAATGCGGGTGTGGGTCAACCTCTCGATGCTCGCCTATCAGCGCCAGAACTGGCCGGAAGCGCTCGCGGCGGCGCAGGCCGCACAAGCCTCCTCGGCCGCTCGTCGTGACCCGTTCTTCGACTCGCTGGGGCGAGTCCGTGCCGCCCTCGCCTACTCGGCTCTCGGTAACGGCCGCATCGCTGTGCGATCTCTGGGATCCGCCCAGGACGCCTTCACCAGGACGCCGGAACGCGAGCGGCCGCGCTGGACGGCCTTCTACGGCCAGGCCGAACTCGATCACCTCGCTGCCGTTGTCCACTACAACAGCGGACATCACGCCCACGCCGAGGCCATGGCGTACCGTGCTCTGGCCAAGATCCCGACAGCATTTCGGCGCAACAGGGCACTCGCCACTGCCCAGCTCGCCCTCGCGCAACTCCATCAGGGCGACGCAGAACAGGCCACGGTGACCGCCGCCGACGTCTTCACGATGATGGGCGGCGATCCCCTGCCGGGTCGTATGCGTACGCTCATCGGCGACTTCCACCGGGGCCTGTTCGTCCTGGCTCCTTCCGCCTCCTACGCACGAGACTGGGCTGACCGCATGCGAACCGAATGGAGTCGAGCGTGACCGACATGCGTCACTTCCAGCACGGAAATCTCCCCGAGGGCTTCCGGCAGATGCTCGTCGACGTACACGCCGACGCCTACGCCGACCAGATGGACGACCCCTTCCACCAGCGCTTCGCGTGGTTCGTCGACCACTGGTCGGGCATGGACGGCTTCTCCTGCGTAGTGGCGTACGACGGAGACGAGCCGGTCGGCTTCGCCTACGGCGCCCCGCTCGTCCCCGGCCGGGAATGGTGGCGCTCCACCGGCTACGAGCCGAACAACGGATACTCCTCGACCTACGCCGTGTCCGAGGTCATGGTGCGTCCGCACTGGCGCAAGCGAGGCATCTCCGAACGGCTCCACGAGGCGCTGTTGAAAGAGCGCACGGAAGACCTCGCCGTGCTCCTGGTCGACGTGACCCACCCCAAGGTGCAGGAACTCTACGGGTCGTGGGGGTATGCCAAGGTCGGCGAGCAGCAACCGTTCGCCGACTCACCGGTGTACGCGGTCATGGTCAAGGGCCTTCGAAGCTGAGCAGAGTACTCGCTTGATCATGCTGTCGTTGTTCGTCAGCTGGTGACGAGGCGGCTGGTGAATCCGGCAAGCAAGAGACGTTCGTAAGCGTCGTAAACGTCCCCCGGTACGTCCTGCTCGACCGCGAAGCCGAACTTCGGGTATTCGGTCTCCCGCGATTGGACCAGGGCCCGTCCGGTCGGCGGGGAGGAACACCGGACAGGCCCTGGTGGATTCGGGACGCGAAGGGGCATAGGAGGACGTCGGCGGGGATGGTCCCGTCGACGCACGTCAGTCCCGGTGCAGCAGGACTGTGGTGTCTGGCGGCAGCGTCCCGTCCTTGCTCAGCGGTCCTGAGGCGAGGAGGGGGCTGCAAGCGTCGGGGAGCGGGACCGGCTGGTCGGTGAGGTTGAGCGCGCACAGCAGGCCGTTGCCGCGTTCGAAGAGGAGCGTGTCGGGCGGGCTGTCCAGCCAGCGGAACTCTTCGCCCCGCAGGCCGGGGTGGGTGCGGCGCAGGCGTAGGGCGGAGCGGTAGAGCTGGAGCATGGAGGTGCGGTCGGCCTGGTTGGCTTCGGCGGTGTAGGACTTCCAGTCCGCGGGCTGGGGCAGCCAGGGGGTGGCGGACACGGACGTGCTGAAGCCCGTCTGGCGCGTACCGCCTGAGAATCTGGCGATCGTGATCGGTGAGTCCGTCGAACTCCACCTCCACAGAGATACGGCCGTCCTTGGCCGCCTAGTGGATGTCGTCGTCACTGAGAGCGACACGCACCACTGCCCGTACAGCCCCGGTCTCTAACCCACATCGCCGTCGTACCGCCCGGATCGCTCGCCCGCCCGACCTGCACAGTCAGAGACGGGACCGGGTCGGCGAACGCCTACAAGTACGGCGACAGCAACCCGGTCAACGACTACGACCTCGACGGTGGGAGCTGGTGGTCTGATCAGGGCACGGCCGTCCGCCCCGACGGGCGTATGTAGCGGGTCGGACCGCCCGGCGGTGTGAGACGGCAAAGTGACGCTCCACCGGGCAGACCTCAGCCGGATGTGGTTGCGGATGGCGCCTCCGCCGATACAGCCGCCTGTACGTATCCAATCCCGGCACTCGTGATCCATTCGGCGGCCCCGCCATCTAGCTTCCACGGAGCCTTCAGCAAGGTAGCGCGCAAGACGCCACGGTCGTGTACGGCGGGCGGTTCGGCGCCGAGCTTCTTTCGCCATGCGCCGTCGGGACCCCAGTGGGTGTCGGTCGGACTGTCCAGGACGGAGACGAAGCGCTCGACGCGGTCGGGCCATGTGGGGTGCAGCCACCACTGGGCGCAGGCGAGAGCGCCGTGACAGGCAGTACGGAGGAGACCGAACCTGACTCCTCTGTCCTCCATCTGCCCGACGAATGCTCCAAGGCTCCGGTCCGCGTGGTCCTCGTACTCGTTGAGGTCTTCCTTAGTGCGTGCCAGTTCTCCAAGCGTCATGCCGACAGGGAGCTTGCGCCCGGGGTTGGTCAGCCACCGGAAAAGACGACCGGCGAGTACGTCAGCGTCTTCCCCGTCAACTTCCTCCAGTGCAGCGCTGCTCGCCGAGGTGATCCCGAACTCGGTAGTCCACCCGGTCAGGCGGCGACGTATGCCGTCCGTGGTGTAAGTGTTGATCCGCATCATGTCGCCGTCCGACAACCGTCCCTCGGCATGCCAGTTCTCGACGCAACTGTTCCGCCAGGCACTGTTGGTGATGCCGAGCGCGAGGACGTCCAGCAACACGTTCAGGTCGTCGGGCTCCACATGGGCCTGAGAGCGGAGTGTCTCTTCAAAGACCTCCTCGGTCATCCGCTCCTGGGCTTCTTGGATCATGCGTAGCACTTCCGGGGAAACGCCGTCCTCGTCGCTCATCTCAGGAATCCTCCCACTCATCTCGGGTCGTTCGGTTGAGCCTATGTGTGCGCGCAGACAGCACAGGGCCCGCAAACAGCTCCGCCGCTCAAACACACTGGATGCGTGTGCGATGCGCGTGCGGACGGAGCGGTATCCGCTGTCAGGGGCAGGGTCGATGCATCGGGCCGGGTGGCTGCCCTGCACGAACAGCCCCACCCGGCACGGGCAATCGCTCCCGATCACAGAATCGATCCCATTCCTAAAGCGGGTGTCGCAGGCTCGAATCCTGCCGGAGGCAGGGAAACACCTGTTTCAGCGGCCCTTCCGTTCAACCAGCGGAGGGGTCTCTGCGCTTCCAGAACCCGTGCAGCGCGCGGAGAAATAGGCGCTGCCGCAGGCCGGTGGGTATACGCAACCTTGAGGCCCTCTCGACGTTTGGTGACATGGCGCTTACCGTGTGTCGAATTGGATACCGGGAGTGTGCTGGCCTCGGGGGGCGGGATGCGGCGCAGGGACGGGCTTCGGCGGATCATCAGCGAGTTCGGTGCAACGTGCAAGCAGGCACTGCTGCATGGGCAGAAGGAAGCCGCGATCCGTCGCGCCGTAGAGACCCTTCTCGTGGACGCGGCGAACGTGTTGGGGCTGCAAGCCATTCTGCACGCCGAGGTCGCAATCGCCGCGCACCGCATCCGTCCCGACTTGGCTGTGCGGATCGGGAAGTTACCGCGCAACATCGTCGGCTACGTCGAGCTGAAGAGCCCGGACAAGAGCGTGATCCATCCTGGCGGGCTGAATCAGCGCGACCGCCGTCAGTGGGAGGGCATGTCGAAGCTCCCGAACTTGATCTATACCAACGGCCAGACGTGGATCATGTACCGCTCGGGCCGACAACGCGGCGAAACCATCCACCTAGAAGGCGATCTACACACCGCGGGCTCGCGCTTGCGGCTGCCGACTGCTGGCGAGGCCGCCTTCGAAGCGATGCTGACCGCCTTCTTCAGCTGGCAGCCGCAGCCACTGACGTCGATGCGGGAGGTGGTCGCCCAGGTGGCGCCTCTGTGCACCCTCCTGCGTGATGCCGTCCACGACCGCCTCGACGCCGAAGCTGGCCTCCCGCGCCACCAGCGCCCCTTCACCGATCTTGCCTCCACCCTTGAAGTCGACCTCTTTCCCACCACCGACGACCGCGACAAACGCGCGGCTTTCGCCGACCGCTACGCCCAGTCTGTAACCTTCGCTCTCCTGCTCGCCAGCTCTGACACCTCTGACGGCAACACCAGCTCATTGGCCGGTTTGAGCCTCCACGAGATAGGCCGGCGCCTGGGGGCGGAGCACTCCGTCATGGGCCGTGCCCTGCAGATCCTCACCGACCAAGTCGAGGGAGAATTTCGCGACAGCCTCGACATGCTCGTCCGCGTCATCGACGCCATCGACTGGAGAAGCGCTCTAGCCGACGACCCCAGCTTTCACATCCATCTCTACGAGCACTTCCTGCAGGAGTACGACGCCGACCTGCGCAAGGACTCCGGTACCTACTACACCCCGGCCCCGCTGATGACGGAGATGATCCGCCTTGTCGATGAGGTGCTGGCCACCACACTGGATTGCCCGGACGGTTTCGCCGATCCTGGTGTGTCCATCATCGACCCGGCAATGGGTACCGGCACCTTCCTCACCGGCATCATCGACCTGGTTGCCCGCAAGCGGACCGAGGGCGGAAACGACGGCTTCCGCGCCGAATCAGTACAAGAACTCGCTGGCCGACTGATCGGGTTCGAAAAGCAGATGGGTGCCTTCGCCGTCGCTCAGATGCGCGTCGGGCAGATGCTGCGCCAACTCAACGCACGGGTCCGTCTGCGTGACATGCGACTACACCTGGCCGACACCCTCGCCGACCCCTGGCGGCCCAGCGAACTCTTCGATCGATATGGCGCCTTGTGGGGCCCCTTGCGTGATGACGCCGAGGCTGCCAGCACCATCCAGCGCAACGAACGCATCACCGTCGTCATTGGCAACCCTCCCCACCGCGAACAGGCAGAAGGCCAAGGTGGGTGGATAGAGAAGGGTTCGCCGGGCCGCGGTGCCCCGCCTCTGGATGCCTTCCGGCTACGCGGTGCGGCAGGCGTGTACGAGAACAAGCTGAAGAGCCTATGCACCTACTTCTGGCGCTGGGCCACCCACAAAGTCTTCGACCAGCACGACGACCACCGCCATGGCGTTGTCTGCTTCGTCAGCACCGGCGGATTCATCCGAGGCGCGGGCTTCCAGGGCATGCGCTCCTACCTGCGGCGCACCTGCACCGAGGGCTGGGTCATCGACCTCACACCCGAGACCAAAAGGCCGCCGGTCAACAGCCGCTTCTTCCCCGGAGTCCAGCAGGAGTTGGCCATCGCCATCTTCGTTCGCCGACAAGGCGAGCGACAAGACGTGCTGGCCCCCATCCACTACGCGGCCGTTCATGGCACCCGCCAGAACAAAGAAGTGCAACTGCACAACTTGCACATCAGTGGTCCCAGCTGGCGCACGTCACGACCTGCCGAGCCCGCCCCCTTCACACCCGCCTCCCAGAGTGGATGGGACACCTTCCCCGCCCTCACCGACCTCATGCCCTGGCACAAACCCGGCATCAAGCCCAACCGGAACTGGGTTATCAGCCCCTCGAAAACCCTCCTGCGACGGCGCTGGAACCGCCTCATCCAAGAACGCGACCCCGCCACGAAGCAGGCGCTGTTCAAGGAGACCGGCGACCGCACCCTCGACAAGGAGGCCCTCCAGATTCCCGGCCACCCTCACCCGCCGACCCTCTTCCGCGACGAGCAGAACCCCTGTCCTGCTCCGATACGCATCGCCCGCAGAGCCTTGGATCGCCAGTGGCTCATACCCGACGGACGCGTCATCGACCGCTCCCGTCCAGAGCTGTGGCAAGCCTCCATCGACGGCCAGCTCTTTGCCGTTGAACAGCACACACAACGCCTGAAGACCGGACCGGCTCTGCTCTTCACTGCACTCATTCCCGACAATGACTACTTCAAAGGAAATGGCGGTCGTGTCCTGCCGCTCCTCCACGCCGACCACACCCCCAACGTCGCTCCAGGACTGTTGCACCACCTCGCCAACTCCTATGGCCTCCAAGAGGTCCTCCCTGAAGACCTGTTGGCTTACATTGCCGCCGTCACCGCACACCCCTTCTTCACCGAACGCTATGCGGACGACCTCAACTCCCCCGGCGTACGAATCCCCTTGACCGCCGCTAGCGGCCTCTGGCACGAGGGCACCAGTCTGGGACACCACATCCTGTGGGCTTCCACCTTCGGCACACGCTGCATCAACCCCAGCGACGGCCGGCCAGCAGGCACATCGAACTGGTGGCGACGCCTGCACCCCGAAATCACATACGCACGAGAAGTCGCGCCTGGCACGCTCCCTTCCACGATCACCTATGACCCCGAAAACGAGCACCTGCTCATCGAGGGAGGTGTCTTCACCGGCGTAACGCCGCGCATGCGCAACTACACCACCGGCGGGCGCAACGTGCTCGACAGCTGGCTCGGCTACCGCAGCAACCACGCCACCGGCAAAGTCACCAGCGAACTGGACCGCGAGCATCCCGAGCACTGGGAACCCGACTGGAGCCAGGAGCTTGTCGAAATCCTCGCCGTACTCAGCCACCTCACCTCCCTAGAAGCTAAGCAGGCGGAGTTACTCAACCGCATCGTCGCAACCCCCCTGATCGACGTCGCTGAACTCACCCGACGCCGCATCCTGCCGGTACCCGAGCATTCCAAGCACGCTCACACCGCCCTGGGCAGCGCCTTCTTGCCTGGCCTGGAATCAGTCGATGGCCAACCACCTGGACCCGTCGACCCCCTAACGCCTCCGAACGACTCGCCAGGTGCCGCCCCGCCCGGGCGACACTCACCTGTACGCGCCGTCCCACGCGTGGGACGGCGCCGCGACCGGTCCTGATCAGGACAGGCAGTGGCCAGTTCATAGTTCGCGGTGCCACCTCACCTGTCAACGGTCATTGAGATGCCCAGGTGGGTGATCGTTGGGTGTCCAGGGTGGTGGCCATCAGAAATCCATGCCTGTGGCCAGTAGTGTTCCTGGGTGGGGGTCAGTGCAGGGGGATCACGCCCTTGCCTGCGAGGGCCTCGGCGAGTCGGTGCGAGTCACCGGTCGTGGTGACGAGGTGGGCATGGTGCATCAGGCGGTCGGTGCTGGCTCCGGCCAGGGTCTTGGGCATGATCGTGTCGAAGCCTGAGGGGTGAATGTTGCTGGTCACCGCTATCGAGCGGCGTTCGTAGGCGGCGTCAATAATCCGGTAGAACGCCTCGGCGGCGTCCTCGCCGACGGGTAGCAGGCCGATGTCAGGGACGCAGCCGCCGGGCCGGGGGCGACGAGCAGCCGGAGACGCTCGGCGTCGGGTCCGCGTCCAGTCCGGGTTCAGCTCCCCGACCAGCGGGTGGCGGACCCGCATCCGGCCGCGCGTGGTCTCCGCCACGTCATGACGCGCCCACAGGCCCGCGAACTCGTCGCTGCGGACGGCGAGTTCACCGACCAGCTCGACGGCGCGCGGATGTCCCGGCTCGGCCGGGACCTGCACACCATCGGCGGGGCGGCCGAGTACGTCGTCGTCCCCGCGAACCGACACGCGCCCGCACCGGCGGGACTCTCCGCGGCCGACGCGGCCTCCCTGGTCGTCGCCGGTGCGACGGCGCTGATCGCGGTGCGGGACACCGTGCGCCTCGCGCCCGGAGAGAAGGTCCTGGTCCGCGGCGCGGCGGGCGCCGTCGGCACGGGCGCCGTCCAACTCGCCCACGCCCTGCGGGGGGCCACGTGACCGCACTGGCCCGCGCCCGTCACGCCCCCGCCCTCACGGACCTTGGCGCGGACGAGGTCCTCGACCACGGCTTACCACCTCGGACCGGATCAGCCGCCGCCCTGGCCGCGATCGCGGCATCCAGCACGTGGTCGCCGTATCCGAATGAAGTCCCACGAACGAAGCCCCGACGAAGGACGAACGAGACGTCGGCGGAAGAAGACCGGCCAAAGAAGACCGCACCCGGACCGTCATGGACGCCATGTTCGGCGTCCCGCGGGCCGGGTGCGGGCAGAGGGGCCGCGTGACCGGAGAAACCGAACAGGTCGCGGGTCGAGCCGTATGACCAAAGGTCAGGCCTTCTTGGTCTCCTAGTAATGGGCCGGGTCAGTGGCCTGCTGGGATCTTTCCCGTAGGTCACTGACCTGGCCTTTTATCGATTGCTAGCGATGGGGCACGACGGTCTTGATTGGGTGTCTTGCGGACTGTGGGCGGACTGCCGTGCCGTTCCGCTGCCCTGGAACGGCACCCACTCGGCCGTTCGGGCCAGAGGACACAACAATCCACTGGTCCACGGCAAGTGACCGCGAGCGCGCAGTCAGAGCAGATCGCGCTCCATCATGTCCTCTGCGTCCTCCCGGGTGATGAAGGAGCACGCTCCGGTGCTCAGGTCCACGGCCACGGGCAGGTTCCCGCCGAGTTGCATGTCCTCACGCCCGTGATCGAGGTACTCGACATGGTCGTAGGGAGCGATGAACCGTCCGCGGTCCGTGAAGCAGTACTCGGTGATGATCCTCACATTGGAGGACATTCCCCATGTACTGCTTTCCTCCGCCAGGAACTCTGCGGCCCTGCGCTCAGCTTCTTCCGGGTCGAGCATGTTAGTTGGTCCTCATCACGTAGTAGTAGCGGTACTTCTTGAACGCCGGATTGGCTTTGCCCGACTGGAAGTCGAGGAAGACCACCTTTCCATCGATGTTGACGACGTTGAAGTAGTGCCCGATGCCGGTACGCGGCCATGCTCCTACGATCGCCCGCGCTCCGGATCCCCAACGCAGCATGTCGCTCACGATGACGTTCAGTCCACCGACCTTCTGGAACGGGAGGCCCGTCATTGCCGACACCTCGGCACGCGTCAGCGGGCGGTCTGCCCCAGACACCCCGTTCGGGTTCCGGCCGGCCATCAGGTCGTCGCCCGCGGTCGCGCACAATCCGCAGTTCCTTCTGCCGCCCTCCGGGTTGATGCGGCTCATCGACGAGGGGGTCTCCGGCGTGTAATAGGGAAGGCCAAACCGCGTCGAGCTCGGTTCCCCGTAGTACCGCCCCCCGCCCGGCTCGACTGCGGCCCTGCGCCACCCCGTCAAACCGCCGATGCCGGTGGCGGCGAGCTGCTGGGCGAGTTCGTCCGCTGCGTCGGCGTAGAGGTCTGCGAGGGCGTCGCAGCCCTGTTGGCGGAGCATGTACTCGGCGCGGTAGAGCCGGTAGGCGGGGCGGACGGGCAGGTACTTGTCGAGGAAGGCCCCGGCGCCGCCGTTTGCTCCGGTGACGGCGTCCTGAGCGTCACTCAGGAACTCGAAGGGCGCTTTCAGGCCCTGCAGGAATCCGTCGCCAAAAATCTTCAGTCCTTCGCCGAGGCTGTCGACCTTTCCGTTGCCGTTGCTGTCGCCCGGCACAGGTGTCCGACCGCTCGGGTCGGTGTACCGCGTGGGTGCGTTGTTGGCGTAGGCGTATGCGGAGACGTAGGGGCTGTTGCGGTCTTGAGCCGCCGGGTCGGGGCGGTTGAAGCGGCCGGTGGTGGTGTTGTACTGGCGGGCGTGCAGGTCGAGGTTGCCGGTGGTGGTCTCGTAGCGCGCGCCCGTGTAGGAGGGGGTGCTGGCAGGTGCGCCGCTGGTGACGGTATTCAGGGTGCGGGTGCCGTACGGGTCGTAGGTCCATCGCTGGTAGAGGGTGCCGGTGCTGCCCGTGACGTCGACCGGGGAGCCTTGGGTGTCGTGGTGGTAGTAGAAGAGCGCGCCCGAGCCGGTCTCGGTGGCGGTGGGCTGGCCCAGGGGGTCATAGCGGTACGACTGTTTGATCGCCCCGGCGCTGTCGTACTCGGTGGCCAGCATCGGCAGTGGAGCGTTGGGGTCCCACTCGGTGCGGTTGGTGACCGTGCCGGCCTTGCTGGCGGTGAGCTGGTTGCCGCTGGCGTCGTGGGTGTAGGCGTAGCTGCTGCCGGAGGCGGTGGCGGCGGAGATCTGTCCGGTCAGGTCGTAGGTGTAGGTGTCGGCGCCCGCCTTGGTCTGGTTGCCCTCGCCGTCGTAGTCGTAGGCGGTGGTCGTGGTGCCGCTGGTGGTGGACTTCAGTTGGTCGGCGGCGTCGTAGGTGTAGCTGGTGCTGGTGGTGCCGAGAGTCGAGGTGAGCCGGTTGCCGACCTTGTCGTAGGTGTATGTGGTGGCCCGGGATGCGGGGCAGCCCACATCCGTGGGCTGTGGGGCGCAGCTGGAGGTGAGGCGGCCGGCGTCGTCGTAGGTCAGGTCCCAGCCGCCGCTTCCGACTCCGGCGCGTGAGACGTACATGCTGACTGGCAGGCCGCCGGGGGACAGCGCGAGGGAGGTGGTGGTGACGGCGGTGCCGGCCTTCGCGGAGGTGACTGCGGTCACCTGCCCGTTGCGGTCGTACTGGCGGGTTTCGGTCTCGGTGTTCGGCAGGGTGGTGCTCGTCAGGTGGCCTGCCGCGTCGTAGCCGTAGCTGGTGGTTTTGGAGTCGGCCACCATGGTCGCGGTGCGGCCGTCGCCGTCGTAGGTGTAGCTGATGGTGTTGCCGTCGGCGAGGGTGCGGGTCAGGGGCTGGCCCGCCGCGTCGTAGGTGTAGGAGAAGCCGCGGGTCTTTTTGATGTTGCCGACCGCGTCGTAGACGAAGTCCTCGGACAGGGAGCTGTTGGCGCGGGATGCCAGGCGGCCGTTCGCGTCGTAGCCGTAGGTGACGTCCGGGGTGGAATCCGAGTAGTCGGTCTTGGTGAGCAGGCCGCGGGCGTCGTAGGTGCGGGTCGTGGTGCCGCGGGGGGTGGTCGTTCCGGTCGGATTGCTGTCGGCGTCGTACGCGTACGAGGTCACCCGGTTGAGCGGATCCGTGACCGACGTCAGACGACGGGCCGCGTCATATGCGTAGTCGGTGGTGTGCTTGTTCGCGTCGGTGCGCTGCTTGACGTTGCCGACGGTGTCGTAGGTGTACGAGGTGGTGCCGCCGTCGAAAGCGTTCACCTTGGTCAGCTGGTCGAGGACGTCATAGCCGTAGGTGGTGACCCGGCCGTCGGCGTCGTTTATCCGGGTGACGTTCCCGTTCGGGTCGTCGTAGGTGTACGTGGTTGTGCCGAACGGGTCGATGACGGTGCTCTGCAGGCCGTCCGCGTTGTACTCGTAAGTGGTGGTGTAGTCGGCCTGGTTGGCCCCGGCGGCGTTGCCCCGGGGGTCGGTGGCCGAGAGCTGCCGACCGTCGGCGTCGTAGGTCCAGCTCTCCTTGTTACCCAGCGGGGAGGTGCGGCTGAGCTGGTTTCCGTCGGCGTCGTAGCCGTAGCTGGTGGTCTTGCCGAGTTGGTTGGTGGTGGTGCTGGGCCGGTTGTTCTTGTCGTAGACCGACGAGACGCTGTTGGTGAGAGGGTCGGTGACCTTCGTGACGTTGTCGTTCGCGTCGTACTCGTAGAGGGTCGACTTGTTCAGCGCGTCAATGACCTTGACGGGCCGGTTCACGGCGTCGTATTCGGTGCTGACGGACGCGCCGGTGGGGCCGGTTACCTTTGTGCGGTTGCCGGCGTCGTCGTAGGCGTAACTCGTCGTGTAGGCAGCTGCATTGGCGCCGGAGACGTTGCCGCGCGGCGGGACCGTGCTCAGCAGCCGGCCCGCCTTGTCGTAGGTGTGCGTCGTCGTGTTGCCGAGCGGGTCGGTCTCCGAGGTGACGTTGCCGTACGCGTCGAAGGCCCGGGTGACCGACTTGCCGGAGGCGTCCGTGGTCTTGGTGAGGTTGCCGGCGTCGTCGTACTCGTAGCGCGTGAAGTTGCCCGCCGGGTCCTTGATGGACGTCAGCTGTTCGGCACCGTTGTATGCGTAGCTGGTGGTGCGGCCCAGCGGGTCGGTGGCGGAGCTCAGCAAACCGCGCCCGTCGTAGGCGTACGTCGTGGTGTACGGGGCCGGGTCGGCGCCGGAGACGTTGCCGCGAGGGCTGGTCTTGGAGAGGATGCGGCCCGCGCCGTCATAGGTGAAGGTGGACTTCTCGCCCAGAGGGGTCGTCACCGCCGTCCGGTTACCGGCCGCGTCGTAGCCGTACGTCGTCTTGTTGCCGCGCGGTGTGGTGAGAGTCTGCAGAGCGCCCAGTGCGGTGTACGTGTACGTCGTCTTCCCGCCGAGGGGATCGGTGCTGGAGGTGAGCTGGCTGGCCGCGTTGTAGCCGTACGACGTCTTGTTGCCGCGGCCGTCGGTGTGGCTGAGGACGTTGCCCGCGGTGTCGTAGGTCCAGGTCTCGGAGTAGCCGAGCGACGACGGGGAACTACGCGAGAGCATGTTCCCGGCGCTGTCATACGTCATCGACGTGGTGTTGCCGAGAGGGTCGGTGATGTCGACCGGGTGCAGCTTCTGGTCGTAGTCGTAGGAGACGGTCTTGCCGTACGGGTCGATGCTCTCCAGCAGCACGTTGCCGGAGTAGACGTCGGTCCAGATGCCGCCGTCGGGGGCGGTGGTGTGCGACTCGCGGCTGCCGTCCCAGGTGAAGTTCGTTGTCTTGTTGTTCTGGTCGGTCTGTGACTTGATCCTGCCGTTCGTGTCATAGGCGTTGGAGACCTTGCCGCCGGCCGGATCGGTGTACGAGGACAGCCTCTTGTTCGCGTCGTAGGCGTAGGAGGAGGTCTTCCCCGCCGGGTCCGTGACCGAGGTCAGCAGGCTGTTGTCGTAGCCATACGACACCGAAGTCCCGTCCGGCAGGGCCACCTTGGTCAGCAGCCCGCCGGAGTCCACGGTGAAACTGGTGGTGCGCCCGGCGGCGTCCTTGACCGAGGCGAGCCTGCCCGATGCGTAGGTGAGGCTCAGCCCCTGACCGGCGGTGTCGACGACAGAGGTGAGCTGGCCGCCGCTGTTGAAGGTCCGCTTGGTATGGTCCTGAGTGGTGAGTGTGTAGTTGCTGCCGCTCTTGACCAGCTTCGTCGTCGAAGCCGCCGGTGCGGTGTACGTGCCGTCACTCGCCTGTGTGAAGACGAACTTCGCTCCGTCGTCCGCCTGATAGGTCACCTTGCCGGACGCGATCGCCAGATTCGAGTCGAAGGGCGTGGCCCAACCCCGCCCCAGCAGCCCGGTCGTGGATGAGTCCGAGCGATAACTGCGCTCCAGCGACAGCGGGATGCCGACGCTCACCAACTTCGCGTCCGTCAGCTGCTCGAAGAACACACCGGTCGCTGTGTTGACTGGGTCGGCACGGTGCGCCTGCGCATAGCAGGTGCAGATGCCCGCTTGGGCGCCGGGGATGTCCGGCGTGTAGAACGCCTCCACCAGTGGGGAGGTGGTCCCGCCCGGGCTAGAGCTCCCGTCGGCACTGTTCAAGAAGACCCAGGCGTAGTACTTCGTGCCGTCCTTAAGGATTCCGCCCAGCGCGCTGCCGGCCCACCAGAAGCACTGGTCGGTGGGATAGGTGTTGCTCGACCACCAGTCGTAGCACCAGGCCCCGGTGTCCGGGGTGTCGCCGCTGGGATCGTCCGTGGCCTTCTTGATCTCCTGTTGCACGACGGGGTTGCCCGCTTCGTCCAGGACGTACAGCCACATGCCGGTGTAGGACGATCCCCGCCTGGGCAACTTCACCTGTCCGCCGATCGACAGCCGGCCCGGGTACGCGGTGGCCCAGGACGACACCCACGTCGGGTTCTCGCCCGCTGGCGCGAGAGGTGCCGTGGTTCCTTCGGCGGCTGGGCCGCGCTCAGCCTTCGCGTCAGGACGACTGTGAGGTTTCCCGGACGGTTTCCTGGAAGATGGGTTGACATAGCCGCGCATGGGCGACAGCTCGTCCCGGGAGCGCTTGACCTGCATCCGCCGCTCCGCCAGCGTCATGGCTTTGGGCGGCTTCGGGAGGTCCGCCGCCGTCCGTACTTTGGTCGGGGCAGCTGCTGGCGGGGCGGTCGGGGAGGGCCGAAGCCGGTACGACGCCTGCAATGGCTATCAGAGCCAGGGTCAGGACCGCGATGAGTGATCTTCGTGCTCGTGTGTGCACTGTGCACCCCTTGTGTGGTTACCGTGAACGGACGTTCCGGTGATCCTTGATCAAGGGATGCGGTGCTTAACCCGCGCAGCCCGTATGTGACCGGAACTCGGGCGGGGGTGCGGCTTGTTCAACGGCAGAAATCCTGATCAAGCGGCGCGCTGTAGATATGGCGGCGGCCAGGATTGGCGCGAACATGACCTGGACTGTGCGGTTTTGAAGGTAAACCTGGCATGTATAACCTGTGAACGGCGAGGATTCGACCTGGCCCAGCACCTGTTAGGAACTGTCCGGCCGATCAAGAAACAGATCGATCCAGCTGGCTTACAGGGGTGCGATTGTGGACGCATGAGCGATCTCATGCCGCCACCCCCGCCTAGCCGTGAGGAGGTGGCTGCTCGATGGCAAGCACTGGCGCGGGTGAGGTGACCCGTGAGGCCGTCCATTCATGGGCAGCCTCACGGGTAGAAGGCGAGGAAGAACGCGGTTTCACTCCTTTGGTCTTCGGGGCCCTGCAGTATCTGCATGGTTTCGACCTGTGCCAGGATCCGAATCGTCCGGGAGTCGTCTGGCACGGCACATCGGCCGAGGGCAAATGGATTCATTCGCTCGACGACATCGCCAGTGGACTGGCCCGTTGGCAGGCGAGATGCGAACTCCACGACGCGGATCCGCTGGCCTGGCCACAGACGGAAGACGAACGAGGAAACCAAAGTGCTCAGCTCCATCAGCCACTCGGAAAGGGTGGCCCGCGAGTGGAAGATCAACGCCGAGGCGGCCCTCAACTCGACGCGCCTGAGGCGATAGCCCGAAGCAGCGGCGTCAGCTCCTCCGCCAAGGCGATTAGGACATGGTCGGCATACGCCGGTCCGATGATCTGGACGCCGGTCGGCAGCCCCTCCTCAGTCGCGGTCACCGGAATGACCAAGCTGGGCAGGCCAACGTGGCTGGTGAGATTGGTCCACCCGCAGGGCCCCGGCGAGTGCCTGGATGGTCCGGTTGATCATGTGATGCGGTAGAGGGTGAGGACGCCGGGGGCGGTCGGTGTGGGCTCGGCGTTCGGCGGCGGTGTTGACGTAGCCGGCGAGCTTGAGCGCGCTGCGGATCAGGTCGCGGAGGGCAGCGAGTACGGCGGGCGCGTTGTGGGTCCTGACTTGGGACTTGTCCTCGTTGAAGGTGACATCCCGGCACCAGTGGATGGTATTTTCCACGGTCCAGTGTCCGCGTGCCCAGGAGGCGATCTCGGCTGCGTTCGCTTCCTCGGCGGGCAGGTCGGTGATGGCGTAGACGGCTTCGCTGGACCATTCTTTCGCCCCGTAGAGACGGCGCCGGCGCTGGATGCGCAGGGACCTGGGACGCGTGCGGGAAGAGCAGGCCCTCGACGGTGACGACCTGCACGAGCCGCTGCTCGTGACGGCCGTGGCCCCGGGCGTCGTCGCGGTGGATCACGGGGATCTCCTTCCAGGGCAGGGCGTGGAGTTGACAGGCCTGGCCGCGCTGGTTGTTCTTGATGGTCAGCAGGTAGTGAGCGCCGCGTTCGCGCAGGTAGGTGGCGTGGTCGCGTTGGGCGTGGAGGGCATCGGCGGTCACGACCACCCCCGCGAGATCCGCGTCGTCGATCTGGTCGAGGAGAGGTGCGAACTCGGGGATTTCGTTGGTCTTCGCGCCGATCTCGCGGGAGGCGAGCGTGACACCGTCGCCGTGGCGGACGGCGGACAGGACGAAGACCTGGCTGCCGTCCGGTCGCTTCGCGCCGCGCAGGCATTTGCCGTCCACCGCGATCGCCCGCCGCCGCAGCCGTACCGGCTCGGCGCGGGCGGCCGCCCGGTGGGCCCGGCGCTGTTCGCGCTCGGTTCCGCCGTCGGGCGTCACCGGATCCGGCCGAGGGGGCTGCGTGGACAGCAGGGGGCGGAGGTAGCCGTAGCCGGCCGCGCTGATCTCACCGGGATCGAGCCGCCCCAGGACGCTGCGCAGGGTCTTTTCACTCGGGACTCGGTAGCGGCCCAGCAACGGGTGATAAGGCAGGCCGAAGGCGGCAAGCTCCTGCGGCGTCGCACGCCGGCACCACTCCGCCGCCGCGGTGATCGAGTCGTGGCCGGTGGGTGTCATCGCGCAGACCACCAGGGCCAGCAGCGAGGAGATCCGGTAACGCACCCCGCAAG
>NZ_JAGXJM010000563.1:0-240 GCF_019091445.1 Streptomyces sp. GbtcB7 | reverse complement strand
GGGCAGGCCGAACGGCCCCAGCGGCAGAATGGCGTAGAAGTTGCCGCCGTACGCGAGGGCGTACGTCACCGCCCGGCCGACGGGCAGGGTGGCCATGCGGGCGAGGCCCGCCGAGAAGGACGGCACGTTCTTGAGCGTGACCGCGCGGGCAGCGCCGTCCTCGACCGCGACCTCGGCGACGACGAGGCCCGCCGGGGTGGCGAGCCCGATCGTGGTGACGGGCTCGACGACCTCGACCAT
>NZ_JAGXJM010000562.1:0-240 GCF_019091445.1 Streptomyces sp. GbtcB7 | reverse complement strand
CAACCGGCTCGGGCGAGTCCACGTCGTCCGAGTGGAAACGTGAGGTGGAGGGAGGGCACTCGCGCATGGCTGGGCGGACCACCAGGGGACCCCGGCGCAGGTCAAGACGCCCATCGGGTTGCCTGTTCCACGTCTCCTGCGCGGTGGGAAACCAGCCAGTTGTCCACCCGGCAGACCTGGTCGGGCCAACAGCCGGCCCGATGGGCTAACGTGCGTGACTATCAGGCATTTTGCCCCCCC
>NZ_JAGXJM010000561.1:0-240 GCF_019091445.1 Streptomyces sp. GbtcB7 | reverse complement strand
GCCTCGGCTTCCGGGGCGTCCCGGGCCGCCGCGGCCCGCTCGCCGGCGCGGGCCCGGCCCCCCGCGGGGCCGCCGCTCTGCTGGCCCCGCCTCTGGCCCCCCGCCCGGGCCTGGCCCTCGCCACCGCGGCGTGCCTCGCCCTCACGGCCATGTCCACCGCCGCGGCCGCCCATGCCCTGGACGCCCTGCTGGATGTGGTCGGCGTCGAGCACCACCCCGGCCCGCATCACCCTGGCATGG
>NZ_JAGXJM010000560.1:0-240 GCF_019091445.1 Streptomyces sp. GbtcB7 | reverse complement strand
CCACCCCCGCCCCGCCGAGTTCGGCGAGCAACGGGCGTTCTCCCGGCGCCGGGCGCCCCGTCACGCCCAGGTGTCGGGCGCCCGCCTCCGCCCCCCTCTCCAACGCGGCCCGGGACCGGTCGGAGAGGGTGTCGGCGCCGCGGAGCAGCGTTCCGTCCAGGTCAGTGGCGATAAGGGAATATGCAGTCGGAGCGGCCATGATCCGGAGAATACGGATCGAGCGACTCGTCGGCCCGGCGT
>NZ_JAGXJM010000559.1:0-240 GCF_019091445.1 Streptomyces sp. GbtcB7 | reverse complement strand
ACGGCTCCAGCAGGACTCCGAGACCAGCGTCCGGCGGCCCGCCGGCCTCACCTGGCCCGCCAACCGCGCCCTGTACACGATCAAGAGGGACAGCGAGCTGACCCCGCTTCAGCTCGCCCGGCTGACCAGCGACTCGCAGGCCAGCGTTTCGACCGTGCTCAACACCCTCGGACGCAAGGACCTCATCCAGCGCAGCCGGTCGGACAACGACGGTCGGTCCGTCACCGCCCAGCCTACCGC
>NZ_JAGXJM010000558.1:0-240 GCF_019091445.1 Streptomyces sp. GbtcB7 | reverse complement strand
CGACGAGATGGGTCGTGCCCACGGTCCTCTCGAGCAGCCGTACGCCGTCGACGGTGCGGTCGGCCGGGGTGATCAGACGCAGATGCAGCAAGCGGCGCAGGTTATATGCACGGGATGAGGGCGTTGGGGCATGCGATGACAGCCGGCGTCGAGGGACTCGCGACCACAGCCGGCGACGGGGGCCTCGCGGCTACAGCTTGCGCAGGCTCAGGCGTAGCACCTTGTGGTCCGGGCCCTTGC
>NZ_JAGXJM010000557.1:0-240 GCF_019091445.1 Streptomyces sp. GbtcB7 | reverse complement strand
GCCCTTGGAGGCCTGGGGGGCGGCGGCGTCGTCCGCGCGGGTGGCGAGCTGTCCGGGGCCGTGGCCCAAGCCCCGCGGGGGCGTCCCGGGGTAGAGGAGGCCGTTGGGGCCCGAGGCGTCCCCGGTGAGGTAGAGGCGGCCGCGCTTGGGGGCGACGACGACGGCGCCGTGGGCGTACCGGCCGAGCGCCTTGATCGGCTTGGGGTTCCGGTTGCGGCCGCGGTCGACGGGGTCGACCCC
>NZ_JAGXJM010000556.1:0-240 GCF_019091445.1 Streptomyces sp. GbtcB7 | reverse complement strand
CCGGATCAGGGGGGACCGCCCCCCCCAAGGGCCGGCCCGGCGGCGCGCTCCCCGGCGCCGAGGTCGAAGACGAGTGAGGGGAGGACCCGCAGGGTGTCGGGGTAGCGGCCGAACTTCGCCGCCGCGTCCCGGAGTTCGGCCCGTACGGCCCCGGCCCGCGCGGGGCCCACTACCCGGACGGGCGCCACGTCGGCGTACCGGGCGGCGACCCGCCCGGCGGGGCCCCCGGTGGCGTTGGCG
>NZ_JAGXJM010000555.1:0-240 GCF_019091445.1 Streptomyces sp. GbtcB7 | reverse complement strand
CAGCTTCGGAGAGCTGGGGCGAGCCCACTCCTTGTCCCCCACCCACCTCTCCTGGTCACCGCCACTGGAGATGGAGGACCCGACGAACTCGGCGCCGACGACGTCGGACTCCGGGTCGGCGAAGACCTTCTTGAGGTCGCTGATCATGGTGAGGTGACGGTCCCCGGTCATCACGACGGGGTTGCGCACGGTGGCAAACTCCCCCATGAGCGCGCTGCGTTCGGCCTGGTATCCGTCCCA
>NZ_JAGXJM010000554.1:0-240 GCF_019091445.1 Streptomyces sp. GbtcB7 | reverse complement strand
GGGACCCGCGGGGCGGACGAAACGTTGGTGCGCCCGGTCGCCGTGGACCAGAAGACGATTTATCGCCCCAGCACGATTTGCGCGCAAAATCACAATATGTGAAGGGGCCGCGGCCAGGGTGGCGAAGAAGACCGCCGTACAGCAGTCGGCGTCCGGCAGATCCACGGGTCCGGGGGCCAAGGACGTAGGGGGGAGGAAGGGCGCGGCGGGGGCGCCCGGGGGGGCCGCGGCCAATCCGGT
>NZ_JAGXJM010000056.1:0-58951 GCF_019091445.1 Streptomyces sp. GbtcB7 | reverse complement strand
GTCCCTGTCCTACATCGACCACAGCGGCACCGGCCGGGCCAACCAGGGCTGGAAGGACCCCGGGGACGCCGCCCGGTTCGCCGACGGCCGACTCGCCGAAGCGCCCCTGGCTCTCGCCGAAGTACAGGGCTACGCCTGCGAGGCGGCCCTCGCCGGGGCGGCACTCCTCGACGCCTTCGACCTGCCGGACGGCGAACGCTGGCGGACCTTCGCGGCCGGCCTCGCCGACCGGTTCCGCGCCCGGTTCTGGGTATCCGACCAGCAAGGCCCCTACCCCGCCATGGCACTCGACGGCTCGGGCCGCCCCGTCGACTCCGTCGCGAGCAACATGGGCCACCTCCTGGCCACCGGCATACTCAACGCCGACGAGACCGCCACCGTCGCCGCACGGCTCGCCGCCCCCGACATGTCCGACGCCTACGGGCTGCGCACGATGTCGTCCCAGTCCGGCGGCTTCGGCCCGCTGCGCTACCACTGCGGCACCGTCTGGCCGCACGACACCGCCATCGCCGTCACCGGCCTCGCCCGCACCGGACACCCCGAAGCCGCCGCCCGGCTCATCAAGGGCATCCTCGCCGCAGCACCGGCCTTCGACTACCGACTGCCGGAACTGTGGGGCGGCGACGCACGCGCGGACACCCCCGCACCGGTCCCCTACCCGGCCGCCTGCCGGCCACAAGCCTGGTCGGCGGCATCAGCCATCGCCCTCATGACCGCACTGACCGGACTGGAACCAGACGTACCCGCCGGCCGCCTCCACCTCCGGCCGACAGGCTCACTCCCCGTCGGCGCGCTGACCATCGCGGGGCTCACCGTCGCGGGAGAACGGCTCGACGTCACCATCGGCACCGACGGCCGGATCGAATCGGTTTTGGCACCTGCGGGACTGATCGTCGAGGAACATCCGGCGCCGCGGGTCTGAGGGCCCGCCAGCCGCCGAATGATGTGCTCGAATGCCGTACGGATGTCGCCCTGCCCGCTGAGCACGAGATGGTCGTGCAGGAAGACGAGAGGAGTGTCAGTCTTTTTTTTCGGTGGTCATGGATGCTTCCGCTGAGGCAAGCCGAGGTTCACCGGTCCGCTGGGGGATGAGGTGTCGATCTGGATGATCTTGGACTGAGCGCCGGCCAGACTGACGCGGAACCCTTCGATCTCGCCGAGCCAGCCCTCTCCTTCCGCTTCGGTGATGCGGTCAACGAGGTTGTCTCGAAGTTCCACAAGTCGACCGCGCTGGGCGGGATCGGGGCGGAGGAATGAGCAGCGGACGCAGGCGTGCTCGTGAACGCAGGCGGTGCCGTAAGCGCGGGCGCAGGTGCCGACTGAGAGCTTGCGGCGTTCGAAGTGGCCGAGGAAGTCCTCCCACTCGGCATCGGTGGGGGTGCGGTACTCCTCGGCAGGTCGCGGCGATCGGCGGCGGGCGATGAATGCGCGATGGGCCTCAATGGTCTCGTCCGGGTAGATCGCGTTGTAACCCATCGTGGTGTTGATGTTGGCGTGGCCGGCGATGACCTGCGCGATGTGAGGCGGGAGGCCGGAGCGGATGGCGTCGGTGATGAATAGACGGCGGAAGTCGTGCGGGGCGAAGACCAGAGGCTGGCCGGTGAAGTCGGTGAGGCCGATGAAGGCGAGGATCTCTCCCAGCGCGCTGCGGATGAACTCGCCCGACATGCGGGATCTCTCGCCCCCTCGGTCCCACCGGAACAGCAGCGGGGACGGCGGGTTCCAGACGCGTTCCTCATAGTCGTAGGCGGACAGGAGCGGGATGGCTCCGGTCCGCGGGTCGCGGACGCGTCGGACGATGGTGGCCTGGACGTCGGCCAGTTCTGGGCTGACGAGCACGACTCGCTCCTGATCGGTCTTGGACGGAGCGATCTGCAACAGTGGGACGATCTCGCCGGTGGTAGGCAGCCGGTTCATTGCGTGATGGCTGATCTCCAGCATCTCCTCGATGCGGGCGCCAGTGTGGCGGAGGAACTCCACCGCGGCCCAGGCCCAGAACGCGCGATGCTCGGCCTGGCCGAAATGGCGAAGAGTGCCCTGCTCGTCCCGCGCGGCGGCGGTCGTCGCGTTCTTGGTACGGACGAAAACAGCGTCGCTGACGGTGAAGGTGGCACCAGGAGGGACGGCGAGCAGGGCCTGAAAACGTGCCGATTGCTGGCCGTGGTGATCGGCCGCAGCCCGGACGAAGGTCTCCAAGACGGGCAGCCGCTCGCGCGTTCGCCGGTACATGCGGGCCTTCCGCCGCTTGACACGCTTGCGGTTGGAGACTTCAGCCTCCTTGATCGGACGGGGCGCTGCCCAAGGTCCCCACCGGGCGGGTTCCTCGGCCGCCCAACGAGCGATGTCCAGGTAGAGAGCCTGCACCGCCACGAGCAACTGGTCATCTCGCCGGCCAGATGCCACCCGCCGTCCTCAGCCACGTCCTCGGCGTCGGTATCGCAGCCGCCACTCAATGGGCCGAAGCCGCCGGCAGCGCGCGGTCGAACTACGCCGCCGACCTCAGCTGGCGCCAACAAGACGCCGGAGAGGAAGCCAAACGTCCGGGCTGACCCGCAGGCATGCGCGGATCCGGTCCCTTTCGTCTTGCAGTTGAGAGCCGACCTGGTCCCCGGGCCCGGCTGGTCCAATCCCTGACAGACGCGGTTCAAAGGGCCCGGTCCGTGGCCACTGGGAAATATGTTGCCGATCAGGTGGGGCTGAGGCAGTGCTGTGCACCAGCCGGACGATCTACGCAACCATCGACGGTACGTGCGCGTTGGGTCCTGTTTCGCTCACGATGTGGCCATAGCTCGTGCCGCTGTCCGTGGATTGCTGGTAGGCCCATTCAGCTCCTGCTTCAACGGGCCTGTCAGCGACGGGCTCGCGGGGGATGGAGCATGCGCGGGGCCGGGGGCGGAAGGCTGTGGACCACATCGGTCATCGGCCCCGGCCGTTCGGGGGACGCACGGGCCGCCTCCAGCGCGGCTCCGTCCCGCCGACCGCCCAGGGGGCATCGTTGACCCCGGAGCGGTTGCGCGCGGGAGGCGTGGCGGCCTCTCGTGCTGACGTAGGCGTCGAGCCGGTGGACCGTTGCGGGGACGGGCGATTGGCCCATCCCCGCTTTCGACCGACGTCAGGCCGCTTTGGTCACGTCGTCGCGCGAGAGGGCCGTCCACAGCGAGAGCAGGCGCCGGTACCTCTCGGCGCGCTCGGTGGAGGCCGGTTCGTCCATCAGGCTGCGGATGCGGTCGTTGACCTCGTTGAGGGCGTGCGGCACCTGGCCGTCAGGCCCGGGGGAGTGGGACATACCCTCACCGTACGGGGAGGGTCTGACAATCGAGACGCGTGTTCTATTCTTTGTTCGAGGCGATGAGCGCTCGTCGCCCAGATGAGGACGCAGACATGACGACCCCAGTGCCACCGATCACGGAGCCCGACCCCAGCACCATGATCTGCCCTGGTAGTCACGTCGGCCTGTGTGCGGGATGCCAGCGGCAGGCCTGGCGGTACGGCCCTGCCGGGCTCCCGCTGTGCACCTGGTGTTTTGCCGCGCAGCGGGAGAAGTGGGGCAGCGGGGTGCGGTTCACCAGCACCCGCGGGTAGCCCGGCCTTGCCCGAGGTCGGCAAGGCCGGACCGCGCGTCAGCCCTGCTTCTCGCCGAGCGCCGAGCGCAGCCAGTCCAGCGAGCCGGTCTCCAGGACCGCATCCGCCAGGGCGTTCCCCGCCTTGGTGACGATGCGGCCGCGGCTGTTGTCGATCCAGCGCTGTGCGTTCTCGTAGCCCTGGGCCTTGTACTCGATGCCCTGGATCATGCACTCCAATTTGTCTGCGTCGCGGGCGCAGATCGCCTCCGGGGAGTCCTTGGCCTCGTACTCGGCGACCAGCTCGGTGAGAGCCTCGGCCAGGATGCCCGGCATGCCGGCGACCTGGTCGGCCGTGATGTCGCGAGGGTCGGCCTCCCCGGCCGTGTACTTCTTGCCGAGGTGGTTCACGTCACCGGTGCGCGTCTCTCCAGTGTCGTGCCACACGGCGAGGAACGCCGCCCGCGCCGGGTCCGCGCCTTCGAGCTTGGCAATGATCGTCGCGATCAGCGCAGTGCGCCAGGAGTGCTCTGCCACTGTCTCGGGCTGGCGTACACCCGCCATCCACCACCCGGTGCGAGCAGTGTGCTTGAGCGTCCCCGCCTCGTACAGGAAGTTCGCCACCGCTGACAGCTCCTCTGCCACCTCGGACTCCTCTCACGCCTCAGCGAGGCGGATTGCGTACTGGATGCTCTCCAGCTCCCGGCGAGCGCGCGCCGACAGCTCCCGGCTATCCAACATCACAGTGAGGCGGTCGCGTAGAGCGCGGCCTGCTGCACCGGATCGCGGCAGGTTGGGGCGGATCTGGAGAAGAGACCACACGCCGTGGACGTTCAGGTCCACGTACCCGTGATGCGAGGCGAGGCCAGCAGAGAGGTGCGTGAGGAGCCGTTCGCCAGGCCATGGGCCGGGTGAACGGCGCGCGATGAAGTCGTCGGACAACTCCAGGTGCGGGGTCTCCCCGAGCCAGTACGCCCAGTAGTTGAGGTTCGCGGCCTCGCCCGCCTCGTCACCTGTGAGGTCGTTGTCGATGAAGTAGTTCATGCGGTCGCGGTCGCCTTGCCGGGCGGCGACTGCCGCGACGGAGCGGCTGTTGAGCCAGCGGGTGAGTCAGTCTTGGGGCCGCTCGATGCTCTGCTGGTAGGCGAGCCATTCCGAGGTGTCGGCCTGGTGGTCGTATCCGGAGAGGTAGAGGGCCTGGCGGCGGAGCAGGAACTGCTGCTGGCCACGGGCCTGCTCGGCCGTACGGCGCATCTGCCGGAAGAACGTAGCCCGGTCGCCCCACGGCAGCTCGGGCCCGGCGGGCGCGGGGCCTCGGCGTGGCCGGGGAGGCGAGGGGAGCTCACGTACGGGCTGAGGCGCTACGCCGTTGAGGGGCCAGGCCAGCACCTCGACCAGATCGCGTTGTATCACCCAGGCCCCGAGTGGGCTCCCTCGACTGCGGCCTCGTCGTCTAACGCGCTCGCGAGGAGCACGTCCGCTTCGAGGGCGCGCTCAAGGGCTTGGAGGAGAGCGGGCGCGGTGCCCATCTGCATGAGCCGGTGGCGGTGCATGAGCATCTGCCCGGAAGGCACAGCGGTGAGGGGGTGGCGTCCGGTTTCCCAGCCGGCGATCGTGTCCGCGCTGACTTTTAGGAGTTCGGCTGCCTCCTCCTGAGTGCGCCCTTGCTGCTCTCGTATCACGCGAAATACGTAGCCCGAGATGACGCCCGCGCGGGGGCGACTGGATGAACCCTGACTGCCGGTCAGGGTGGGTGGCGAACTCGGCCGCATGACTGCCCCAATCCCGGTGACTGACGGCAACCTACCTGTGCTCCCGGTCACTTCAGCAGCTGAGCGAGGGTTTCTACCGTCGTAGTCATCACCGGACGAGCCTAGTAGGGAGGCTCTCCGCATGTGCTCCGATGCTGAAGCCCGCGCCCCGATGGAGGCGGCCCCCGGGGTGATGGTCCACCCCGGGCAAGACCGTGACCTGGCGGTGGAGCACTGGTTGTGCTGTGCCTCGCGGGAGCCGCGGGAGCCGCGGGAGGCGCGTCAGGCCTGGCGGGATGAGGAAACGCCACTGCTGCGATGCGGCATCCTGTTCACCGCCGTCAGCCTCCCCGGCTACCCCATCCACAGTGTGGCCGGGAGCACGGAACCCGCCGAGGTGGACGCCTTCCTGGCCCAAGCCCTGGAGGGAGGCCCGGTCATCGCGTCGGGCGGCCTCATGCGGTACTGGGCGCTGGTGCCTCCTACTGCCGTCGACGGGTGGACGGACCCGGCCAGCGAGTGCCTCACACCCGGGACCTTCCTAGGGGTGCCACCTATCCATCGGAAAACGCGCCAGCCGGGCCTGTCGTACTGGTCGGTGTCCATGGACAGCCCAGCCGTCCTCTGCTCTACAGGTCTCGTCAGTCGGCTGTCCCGGATGGGGCAGACCGTCCACCGCGCCCAACTCGACCGTGAGGGCGCCTGATGAGCAGAGCCCGCCTCGCCGGCGCACCGGTAATGAGTGAGATGCTGCCACGCGAGCTGGAGTCCGTTCCCGTCGCGCGTCACGTCGTCCGCGACATCCTCGACCACTGGGATCTGCCCGAGCTCGCGCAGGACGCGGAAACCGTGATCTCCGAGCTCGCCACCAACGCCATCCTCCACGCCCGAATGGCCGCGATCCGCATAACCGTCACCCGCGTCGACGAGCGCACCGTGCGCCTGGCCGTCATCGGCAGAAGCCGCGTCCTGCCTGTGCTCCGGTCACCGGACACAGATGACGTGCACGGGCGCGGCATGGGAATCGTGGATGCCCTCACCAGGTGCTGGGGCACGGACCGGCTCCCGTGGGGGAAGCGCGTGTGGGCCGAGCTGCGGGACCAGCGGTGAGGGGCGGCTACGGACGCCGATGGCGTAGGGGGGCGCAGATGCCCGCCCCAGCTTGCCCGGCCGGCCAGGTCCTCTGCACGCTTTCCGTCGCCGCGCTCCTTGCCGCACTCATCTACGGCATCGCCACGAGGTAGCAGCCACCCCGCCCGCCACTCCCCACGACGAGGACCCTCATGAAATCTCAGCCCTCCAGCGGCAACCGCACCCCCGTACAGGTTGTAGCGATCAGCATCGGCGCCTCCGGCATCCGGGTCCGCGCCGACGGACGTACGGGGCGCGAGGCGTGGCGGATTATCCGGCAGCGGCATCCCGGGGCGGTCTGGGCCGCTGCGGCGTACGCCGCCGTCCTGGTGCTCGTAGCTTCCCTGGGCGTCACGTCCCTGTTCTGACCTTCCTGTTTTTGACTCCCGCCCTTGGCCGGTCGTGGCACCGGTCCCCAGCCCGGACCTGCAGCCTGCCCTGTCTGGTACCCGGCCAGGGGTGGGACCCACGTCCCGGCTGGTCCTCCGTGGGGGAGTGACGGCAGTCCGGGACAACGGGCCCCGGCCGTCACCGAGACCGGCGATCGGGGCCGGGCCCCTCACTTTCCGCCCCGGCCGAACGGAGCGGACAACCCCCGACGGGAGACCTCATGCACTCACTGATCACGAGCCCGTTCCTGGAACAGCACATGCTCGTACGGCCGGGAAGCCGCGGCGGAGCCCCCCTGCCCGCGCCCCGCTACGAGGAGCTGCGCTCCCTCGATCCCGCCGAGCCGGCCCCGGCCTGGCTCGCGGAAACCGTCCGGGACCAGTGGGACGACCTGGACGTGGCGGGCCGCCCGACTGGTGAGTACCTGCTCGTCCGGCAGCCGTCCGTCTGGGGCTACTCAAAGGCGAGCTGGGAGGTCAACCTCGGCTGCAACTACGCCTGCAAGCACTGCTACCTCGGACTCAAGGTCAACTCGGGCATGCCGCTGGAAGAGAAACTCCAGTGCCTGGAGGTCATGGCCGAGGCCGGGGTGCTGTTTCTCCAAATCACCGGCGGTGAGCCGACCATCGACAAGGACTTCATGCGGTCCTACCGCAGGGCGTTCGAGCTGGGCATGATGCTCACGCTCTCCACCAACGGATCGCTCCTGTGGCGCGAGAACCTGCTCCGCCTCTTCGATGAGTGTCCGCCCTACCGCGTCACGGTCTCCATGTACGGCGCGACCAAGGCCAGTTACGACGAGCTGACGCAGCGGGACGGCGCCTGGGACCTGTTCGTCCAAGGAATGAACGCCGCCCGCCGGGCTCGGCTGCCGCTGCGCATGAGCATCATCGTCACCGAGGACAACGCGCCGGAAGAACAGGCGATGGTCGACCTCTGCGAGCGGTGGGGCGTGGAGTACAACGTCTTCACCAACATGACCCCCACCATCTACGGGGGGCGGTGAGGTCCTCACCGCGCAGTCCAAGGACCACTTGCGGATGCGGAAGCCGTTCACCGGCTGCAACGCCGGCCACACCTTCTTCCACACCGACCCGCACGGGCAGGTGTCCATCTGCAAGATCGGCCGCGACGACCAGATCAGCCTCCCCCGCCAGGGGATCCAGGGCCTCGCCCGGCTGGGTGCGATCGCGGACCGCCTCATGCTTCGCACCGGAGGCTGCTCAGGTTGCCAGCTCTCCGGTTCCTGCACCGTGTGCAGGCCCCTGGCCAAGCACTACCAGGAGGCGAAGGCACCACTCGCAAGTTACTGCCGGCACGGAAAGAAGAAAGCAGGCTGAAATGACCGCTGTAGCAGTCGAGATCTCCCCGAGGCGCCCGCTGCCCGACGACGGGCCCACTCAGAGCGGAGGCCTGCCGTACTTCACGCGGCCCGTCCTCGCCGCCGCCCCGCCGGCCACCGAGATCACCGTCATCACCGACATGGACGAGGTCATGGACAGCGTGAAGCGCTCGTGCAACGCGGGCGACGACAACCCCCACTGACCGGATCCGATCTGCGTCTGACCCGGTCCTGAATGCGCAGGCCCCGGCGTGTTGGCGCTGGGGCCTGCGGCAGGTGCGCGGCATGGGTAGCGTGCGAGCATGCGCTTTCACTGGGGTTGGATCGAGCCCGTGATGCCCGTGCCGTACGTGCCGACTCTCGGCCCTGTCCGTCGAGAGGACCCGCTCCCCGGCCTGTTCGAGGCAGTCGTGGAGGTCGCCGGAACCGGCCGTTTCCTTCCGTACGACAAAGACCGCCGCTGGTCCGACACCAAAGTCGAACGCGTCCTGGCCGACGCCATCGAGCATGACCGCCGCCAGACCCTCGTGCCCACGCTGGTCGAGCGCGGTGCCGGCATCGTGAAGGCCCACGTGTACGGGCTTGGCCCGGACAGCCTGTCCGCTGGCGCCGACCTGGCTCGGAAGCTTGCTTCCGTCCACGGTGCCGCCAAGGCTCGGGTGGTCTGGTTCCTCGGCCCCGACCAGCCCGAGGCGTACGCCCAGGGTGTGGGAACCCGCGTTCAGCTCAAGGACTTCAATGACGGACCTGGACAGGCTCCGGACGTGCCGGTCCGCGAGGACAAGTAGATTTCCGAGGAGGCCGGTTTCGGTGCCTTCGCCGAGCAGATGGCGGCTGACGAGTTCGCGTTCCTGCACGAGCAGATGCGCGCCGGGACCGTCGGCCCCGTCCTCACGGTCCTGCACGACGGTCGCGTGGCCGGCGCCATAGGCCCGATGGAGACCATGGCCGACGCCAGCGGAGCCGCTCGCATGCTGCCCCAGTACTTCGGCGTGCTGCCGCAGTACCGCGGCTGCGGCTATGGACGGGCCCTGTGGCGTGCGGCGATGCGCTGGGGGCACCAGCACAGCGCCGCGTATCAGCTGCTCCAGACCGAGGTAGGAGGCGCCTCTGACCGCCTGTGCGCGGCCGAGGGGCTGACGTCGCTGGGGTTCGTCAACCAGAGGGATGTGTGACGCCAGCCGACCGGCTGGACGAGGTCCGCGAGCGGGTGGGGGCTCAGCCCGAGATCTACGGCATGTGCTGAGGCGGCAGCCCTTGCTCAACTGCGCCTGAAAGGTACGGAATTGTGATGACTTGTTCGTCCGGCCGGACGGATCATCTAGTTCGCGTGCACTAGTTCATCACGGTGATGTACAACCCCGTCTATATGTACAGACGATCGTCGTAGATTGAACCATTCCGGCTAGAGCGGGCCGGAGCGGTCGAGGCACAATGGACATGCCGAAATCGTCCAAGGTCGTTTTGTGTCGGTGCTCCCCGTCGTGCCATTCGCGGGAGGGGTGGGGCGGTTCCTGTCCTTACTCCGCAAAGTCGGGTTCGGAGCCGCAGGTGGGCTCGGCAGACCCATTGCCGGGCCCATCGGTTGTCCGGAGGCGTTGCCCGGCTGGATTGGGTTGCGCGCCCAAGCACGCGCCCATGGGCGCAGAGGTCCGGGTGGAGGCGGGGCGAAGCGGGCCGAGACGGGGAGGAATCCGCTGGTCAGAGAAACGTCGCAGGTCAGAGGGAGTGCCTTCAAGGGTTCAAGTCCGGCTCCGGGCACTTCCTCGTCTACGGAGCAGGATTCCACCCATCGCGACCCTGACCCCGCCGCACTCCCGGCAGGTCTACGGCGCCATCAGCATGGGCCCACCCTTCCAGGCGAGCGGCACCCCGCCGGTGTCTGTGCTGGGACGAACTCGCGCGCCGTGGGCGAGTGGCCGAGCGCGAAGCCTCGCTCGTGACCTCCTGGCGGCGTGGCGCGGCCCTGTCTGCCGTCATGTCGGATGGCTGGGGCTGCTGCTGTACCTGGCGGGCAACGGGCGAGGCGGGTGGGCGACAGCTTTCGGGCAACTTGGCGGTCGGTGCGGACTCGTGGAAGCCGGAGCGGGATACCGGCAGGTCAGGCATCTAAGCGTTCACGGTTCCGGTGTGGCGTTCCCATGGGAACAGGACGGCGGGCTGAAACGGCTTGATGCGGGCCGGAACGGGTCGATGCGGGCCGAAACGGTGGGCGTTTGTGCAGGTCGGATGATAACCGCAGGTCAGGGCGTCGAATGGGGCCCAGTGGCGGGGCGTTCCGGAACGGTACGAGCCGTGGGACCGGACCTATGACCTGTTCCGGCGCTGGCAGCGCGACGGCACCTGGAAGCGGATCTTCGAGCAGTTGCAGGCCGAGGCCGACGCGAAGAGCCTCATCACGTGGGACGTCGGCGTGGACTCCACCATCGCCCGGGCACGCCGTCGGGCCGCGTAAGAGGGGCGCTGCAGAAAGAGCCTCCCGGCGGCGTCGACACCGAGCCCGACGACCACGGCCTTGGACGCTCGCGCGGAGGACTGGCCACCAAGCTGCTTCTGGCGGTCGACCAGGGGCAGAAACCGCTCTTGCTGATCGTCACCGCGGCTCACCGGCACGACAGCCCTCAGTTCCAGCAGGTCCTGAAGGCCATCCGGGTGCCCGGTACCGGCCCGGGCCGGTACCGGGCACGACAAGGTCCGGGCCGATAGAGCTTACGGCTCCCGCGCGAACCGCGCCTACCTGCGCAGACGCGGCATCCTCTGCGCCATCCCGGAGAAGGCCGACCAGGTCCGCAACCCCAAGAGGCGCGGCAGCCGAGGGGGCCGACCGTTCAAGTTGGACAAGATCGACTACCGCGATCGGCACGCTCTGGAGCGCGGCATCAACCGGATGAAAAGGTACCGGCCGTCGCGACTCGCTACGACGAGCTTGCCGTCCGCTACGAAGCAGCCGTGAGGTGGACCATTTTCTTGGGGTCGACGATCCGGTCGAAGTCCTGGGCTGTGATGTAGCCGGTGGCGAGGGCGGCTTCGCGCAGTGTGGTGCCCTCGTTCTCCGCCTTGTGTGCGATCTGGCTGGCTTTGTCGTAGCCGATCTCCGGTGAGAGTGCGGTGACGAGCATCAAGGAGCGGGAGAGGTAGTCGTCGATCTGCCGGCGATGCAGTTCGACGCCTTCGATGCAGTAGGTTCGCAGCTTCTCGCTGGCGTCTCCGAGAATGCGGGCGGAGTGCAGGAAGTTGTTGATGATGACGGGCCGCATGGCGTTGAGTTCGAAGTTGCCCTGGGTGCCGGCGAAGGCGATGGCGCTGTCCTCGGCCAGGACTTGGATGCAGACCATGATCATCGCTTCGCACTGGGTTGGGTTGACCTTGCCGGGCATGATGGAACTGCCTGGCTCGTTGGCAGGCAGGGCGAGTTCACTGATGCCGCAGCGGGGGCCGGAGGCGAGCCAGCGGATGTCGTTGGCGATTTTCATCAGCGGCACGGCGAGAGCCCTCAGTCCGGCCGAAGCCGCCACCATGGCATCCAGGCTGCCTTGGGCGGCAAAGGAGTTGGAGGCCGTGGCGAACGGGTAGTCGGCCAGCTGTGCGATCTCCTGTGTCACCTGGGCACCGAAGCCTTCGGGGGCGTTGAGACCGGTGCCGACCGCGGTCCCTCCTACGGCCAGTTCGTACAGGCCCGGCAGGGTGGCCTCGATGCGGTCGATGGCGTCGGATACCTGGGCGGCGTAGCCGGACCACTCCTGGCCTACGGACAGCGGGACGGCGTCCTCCAAGTGAGTGCGCCCGATCTTGACGATGTCCCACCACGCCTGGGACTTGGCTTCCACGGCGTGTTGAAGGTCCCTCACCTTCGGGAGCATGTGCTCGTGGATCTGGCGGACGGCGGCGATGTGCATGGCGGTGGGGAAGGTGTCGTTGGAGGACTGTCCCATGTTGACGTGGTCGTTGGGGTGGATGGGTGTCTTGGACCCCAGCGTGCCGCCGGCCAGCTGGATCGCCCGGTTGCTGATGACCTCGTTGATGTTCATGTTGCTCTGCGTGCCGGACCCGGTCTGCCACACGTACAGGGGGAAGTGGTCGTCCAGCGAGCCGGAGATCACCTCGTCGGCGACGTGGGCGATCAGATCGGCCTTCCAAGCGGGCAGGCGGCCCTCGCGCCCGTTGACGAGCGCGGCGGCCTTCTTGACGTAGCCGTACGCGTGGTAGACGGCCTTCGGCATGCGGTCGTCACCGATGGAGAAGTGGATCAGGGACCGCTGCGTTTGGGCGCCCCAGTACCGGTCGGCGGGCACCTCAATGGCGCCCATCGAGTCCGTTTCGAGGCGGGTACCAGTGGCAGTGATGCCGATCGGGATGTCCCGCACCTTCGGTGGCTGCCCGGCGGCGGCGTGCTGGTCCCTGGAGGTCATGGCGACGCCTCCTTCTCGGACAGTGGTCCATAGACCGGCTGCCACATGGTGTCCTGCACGGCCTGGACCAGATCGGCCGGCTGGCGGGTGGCGACCTTGTCCTGGACTGCCGCACGTACTACCGCCACGGCTACCGTCGCCGAGGAAGCGCGCAGGTTCGCCACCGGCGGCAGCAGTGGCGCGCCGGGAGCCCTGGCGTCGACCTGCCCAGCCACCGCCTCCGCGGCGGCGAGCAGCATCCCGGCGGTGAGCCGTGCAGCTCCGGCGACGACGGTGCCCAGGCCCAGACCGGGGTAGAGCAGCGCGTTGTTGGCCTGCCCGATGACGTGGCGGACTCCGCCGTATTCGACGGGGTCGACCGGGATGCCCGTCGCCGTCAGGACCTTGCCGTCGGTCCAGGCCAGCAGGTCGGCCGGCATGGCCTCGATCTTCTCCGTGGGGTTGGACAGCGGGAAGATGATCGGCCGCTCGACGTGCTCGGCCATCGCGGTGACGACCTCTTTGTCGAAGGCGCCCGGCGTGGTCGAGGTGCCGATCAGCATGGTGGGATGGACGTGCCGGGTGGTGGTCAGCAGGTCGATGTTCCCTTGCGCCCAGCCCTGTACCTCCGAGGCCGGCCGTGCGTAGGGGGCCTGGTAGTCACGTAGGTCCGGCATGCCCTCGATCAGCAGCCCCTGCTTGTCGACCAGCCACACCCGGCGGGTGGCCTCCTTGGGCTCCAGTCCGTCGCGGACCATCGCGTCACGCAGCTGGTCGGCAATGCCCACCCCGGCCGTGCCGGCGCCGAAGACCACGACGCGCTGGTCACGGAAGGACTCGCCGGTGATCTTCAAGGCCGACACCGCAGCGGCCAGGGTGATCGCCCCGGTGCCCTGCATGTCGTCGTTGAACATCCGATAGCGGTCCCCGTACGTCTCCAGGATGCGTCGGGCATTGCCCGGCCCGAAGTCCTCGAAATGCAGCAGCGCGTTCGGATACAGCTCTGAGACCGTCTCCAGGTAGTTCTCGATGAACGAGTCGTACTGCTTCCCGCGCACCCGGCTGTGGCGCACGCCGAGGTAGAGGGGATCGTTCAGCAGGTTCTCGTTGTCGGTGCCGATGTCCATGACCACCGGCAAGCAGCGGGCGGGATGCAGCCCCGCCGCAGCGGTGTAAACGGCGAGTTTGCCCACCGAGATCTGGATGCCCTGCACACCCCAGTCGCCGATACCCAGGATCTCCTCGGCGTCGGTGACCACCACCAGATCGACCTCATCCCGGTGGAGCTGAAGTGCCTCGAACGAGCGGCGCACATCCTCCGGCCGGTCGATGGACAAGAACACCCCGCGCGGGCCCCGGTACTCGTGGCTGTACCGCTTGATCGCCTCACCCACGGTCGGGTCGTAGACGACCGGCAGCAACTCGGCAAGGTGATCTTGCAACAGCCGGTAGTACAACACCTCATTGCGGTCGTGCACCTGCTCAAGATTGATGAACTTCGCCAGATCGGTCGGCTCCTGCTGCAACTGCTCGTAGGCACGAATCGCCTGCTGGTCAAGGGTGAGCACAGCGTCCGGCAACCGGCCCGCCAGCCCGAGGCGCTCCCGCTCCTCCGCCGTGAAAGCGGTACCCCGATTGGTCAGCGGATCCAACAGGACAGAATGCGTGTGTATCGGCATGAGAACCCCTCTATGGGCATGACTCCAGCGGTCCAGCCCCTATTTCCATGCTTGACCCGTTCTCCAAGCAGTGCCACCGGGGAAGCCCGCGCATTCCGGCGCCAAGGTCCGCCGCCGTATGCCGTCGATCAGCTGCCGACGCGACCGCGCCGGCAGCCGGCTCGACTTCTTGCCCACCAGCAACGACGGCTCAGGCCAGGCCAACTGACTGATCGTCAGATCTCACGCCGCACAACGCTTGATCATCCGCAGCCGTGATTGATTTGTGTGCGCCCGCACAGAACGGCCTCAACGCTGGAGGGGCCGGGAGCGTGGTCCGCCGGCAGGCCGTCACCAGCGTCGCCCTGCCATGCCGACCGGCCCTGACGCCTCCCGATGCGCCGGCTTCCGTGATCAATTGCCGCGGCAACATCCACTCCGCACCAGCACCGGCTGACCGGCCCGATGTCCGAGGTCCGCCGACTATCGGTCGGTGGGCCAGCCGTCGTTCGTCCGAGCTGCTCACGCAGTTGGTGCGGGGCTCCCCGCACCGAAGCGCCATTCCTCTTCGAGGATGCTGAAGATCAAGGAGTCTCGCCAGCCGTCACGGATCACCTGGGTGTGGCGCAGGCGTCCCTCTTGCGTCATACCGAGCTTCGCCAGGACCCGGGAAGAGCCGGCATTCCGCGGATCACAGGTGGCATAGATCCGATGAAGCCCCAACTCGCTGAAGCCACGAGAGAGGAGCTGCCGGCCGATTTCTGTCCCGATGCCCTGCCCCCAGACCTGCGGATGCACGACATATGTGATCTCGCCCTGGCGCTGCACTTGACTACGAACGTGCAGCTCACCCATGCCCACCACGTTGCGCCCGAGGCGTGCGGCATAGGAGAACCGGCGCTGAGGGCTGTCCGACCAGGCTTTGGCCACCTCTTTCACGAAGTCCCTCGTCTGATCTTCTGTGTTCGGCCCCCACACCTGATAGCGGCACGCCTCCGCGAGGCACGCCCACGAGTGAACGGCCGGCCAGTCCTCGAAAACGATCTCGTCTAAGGTCACCGCACGCCGATTCATGAGGCGATCATGCTCACCCCGACATGCCGCCTTCAAGAGCAAGCCACACGCGTGCTCACGCTCGCCATCCTCCGCACTCCACTCAACGGTGCCAGCCCTCGGGCCTGGCGATGAATACGGCCGGACGACTGCGGAATAGGGGTGGCCCTGCTGACGAGCAGGGCCAGGATGATCAGTCGCGTTCGTGCTCCCGGGAGGTCTGCTGACCGCTGCGGCTCTCGATGTCTTCCGGCATGGCCCTCACCACCCACCGCGAGCGGGGCACGACCCCTCGACCGCGACAAGACTCCGCCCGCATCCGAAACCGAGAGTCAGCTGAAAATCGTAAGATCGCAACGAATGACCGCAATAGGGAGGCATCCGACCGAAGTTGCGGTTCTGGTGCGTTCGCGCTGCGGTCACTGTGACCATTCGCCGAACGATTCCTTCCGAGCCCTCCAGGCCCTCGTCACGCACCGCCGCGAGCAGTAGACCGCGTCCGAACGACGGTCCACCCCGGCCACCCAAGTAGCCCCGCACTCAGGGCACTCGGCTCGGCCGGCACCATCCATCTCAGCCGCCACCCGCTTGCGCAGCCGACGGTCCCGACGCCACTGGCGTCGCGGGCTTCGATGACGCCGTCGGTGTAGAGCAGGAGCGTGTCGCCGGGCTCGAAGGAGAGCACATCGATCGTGTATCCCTCCGACCCCGATCTGCACCACCTGCGCCGGCTTCTCCCAGACCTTCGACTGCTCACGCTGCGAATTCGAGGGCAAGCTCCTGCGCGGGCGGCTGTGTGAACGCTGCACGCTCACCGACCGCCTCGCCGCGCTCCTGGACGACGGCACCGGCCGCATCCGTCCCGCGCTGGTCCCGCTGTTCGACCTGCTGGTGGCGATGGACAAGCCCAGGAGCGGGCTGGCCTGGCTCGACATACGCCGCGACCAGTCGGGAAACGCATCGCAGTTGCTGCGGCGGCTCGGCCTCGGCCAGATCCCGCCGACCCACGATGCCTTCCACGCCTTCTGGAGTGAGGTCGCCGGCCCCGAGCGTCCGGACGCCCGCAGCAAGCTCAAGCAGACACGCGGAGCCGAACTCCCGCACGATGACCGGCTGGTGCAGCGCACGCAGGTCGCGCTCCCCAGTAGCGGGCGTGGTCGTCCAGGACCCGGTGGAGGTTGCCGACATCGGCCGTGACGATCTCGAGTGGCATGCTCCGATCCTCGCAGACGCCCATGGCCACCGGGCCGCGCTGGTCAGCCCCTGCGGCGGCGGGCGAACAGCACCGCTCCGCCGCCGAGCACGGCGAGAGCCCCGGCGGCCGCGGCGAGTGGGACGGTGGCGTTCGAGGTGCCGGTCTCGGCCATCTCACCGTCGGTGTCCGACGGCGCGGCGGGCGGAGCGGACGTGGTGGCGGGCGGCGACGTCGGGGCGGCCGTTGCCACGTCCGTCGGTGAGGGCGTCGAGGTCGGCGCGGTGGCGCTCGGCGTCGGCTTCGCGGTGGTGGGCTCCGGGGTCGGGCTGGTGGCTGTCCGCTGGATCCGGAAGGTGTCGTTGCCGTGGGCGACGCCCGCGCAGGCGACTTCCTTGCCGGTGTCCGGGAAGCGGTAGACGTCCGCGAAGGCGCCCGTGAAGGCGAACTCGGAGCCTCCGAGCGTCTTCGGCACGTCCTTGACGACGCGCACGCGCAGCTCGTACGTCCTCGTCTCGCCGGGCTTCAACGGAGGCGCGTCGATCCTGCCGGAGCCGTCCAGCGGCTGCCACCCGCCGTCCGCGGTCCGTGCCTCCACCTTCACGAAGTCGCTCATGTCGGCCAGCTCCGGGTCCTCGGTCTCAAGCCAGGGGTAGGCACTCGCCACGACCGCCGGCAGGTCCCGCTTGCCGACGTTCGTCACGGAGCCCCGGGCCGGCTGCCAGTCGCCTCCCGCCATCAGCACGGTGGCCGCCACGTCGACCGAGACCGTCACCTCGTCCTGCTCGTAGTCGCCGTAAGCGGTCGACACGTCGGTGCACTTGGGCAGAGACCCAGGGTCCTCCGCCGCCCGGGCCGCGGGCGAGCCGGCGAGCAGGGCGGCGGAGGCGGCGGCCGCGATCACGACCGGACGGAACTTCATGGAAGGGGTCCTCACAGTGTGGGCGGAAGCATCGGGACGTTGCTTGCCGTACACCGTGAAGACATCCGACAAGTGCCCCGGGTTGTACGCTCACCCCTCGGCGATCCTGAGCAACACCGCTCACGGCGTCGAGGGCCGCACCCAGTAGCCGCCGATGACGACCACACACCGTCACCAACATTCAAGACGGAACCGAGAATTGGCGACAGTTGAACACGCGAGCCCACCAATATCACACCCGACAGTCCGGGCCGCCAGCGGCGAGCGACGGCCACCCTCGGCCGGACTCCTTCCGTGTCCCCAGGTGCTGACCTGCGTTTCGTCCGCACGCTGCGTCGCGTCAGCGCGTTGACCAGGTCGACAGCCGCAGTGGTGACAGGCCCTCGCTACGTCGCCTCAACGGTGACGGGCGTGCCATAGATCAAGAAGCTCACCCCTCTCACTGCAGTTGGACGACGTCGACGTGGGCAACCGGCGCATCACCGTTGGCAGCCACGTCAGCCCGCTCGACGACCTCACCCACCGAGCGGTCCTGGACTGGCTCGACCACCGCCGCAACCGCTGGCCGAACACGGCCAACGCCCACCTGCTGATCACCCAGAAGACCGCCGTCGAACTCGGCCCGGCCGGCAAGCTCTGGACCACCCGGGCCACCCGCAACCTCACCGCCATCCTCGGACGGCTCCGCGTCGACCGTCAGCTCGAAGAGGCGCTCACCCACGGCGCCGACCCGCTCCACCTCGCCCTCGTCTTCGGCGTCGACGAGAAGACCGCCATCCGCTACGCGGACTCAGCACGCGCGCTCCTGGGAGAAGCTGCAGAGCAGGCATCGCAATGAAACCCACTCGACCCGCTCAACCCACTGACGAGATCATGGACAGATGCCGTCGACCGAACCAGCAGCCCGCCGGCTTCAGGATCGTGCCGATCTCTGGCGCATGGGCGAGATCCGCGCAACCGACGTCGTCACTGCTGCCTGTGATGCACTCGTTGCCGGCCTCGACAGTCCTGCCCTGCGGATCTTGGCCGCGTGCACACGCGCGGAGGCGGATTACGGCGTCCCCGACCTCCTTCCCCCGGCACTCGACGAATTGGGCCTCACCTTCTACTCAGTGGGCAGCGTTGCCGGACAGGAAGCCGCCGCACGAGCACTTGCCGCCCGGATGCTGGCTGGCGAGCTGACGCCACGCGAGCTGGCCTTCAGGATCCATCAGCGCTTCGGGCACGAGCTGCCTCTGGCCGAGCGACTCGCCGAACTGGACGACGACTACGACGTCCTCGAATACGGCGACAGAACACCGGCACAGGTCGACGCCGATGTCACGGCCGAAGCTCTTCGCCTTGCACAGCATCCTCGTGTTCCAACCGAACCCACGGGTCTACCGACCTGAAGCAGACCGGTGGACCCGTGGGTTTGCTTCGCGCCCAGCCCCTTTGTTCTCCGTCCGAGGAGTCGGCGCAGGGGTGGGAGCGTTCATGCGCCGGGAGTGGTCGTCCGAGGATGTGGTGGCGTGCTGGACCCTGGCGGGCAGTGACTGGGACCTGGTCGCGAACAAGTCCGGCCCGACCCGGCTCGGTTTTGTTCTGATGCTGAAGTTCTTCGAGCTGGAGGGCAGGTTCGCCCAGTTCATCGAGGAGTTCCCGCAGGCCGCGGTCGACCACGTGGCCGATATGGTGAATCATCCACGAGGAGCCGGTGGGGGTGAAGTGGACGTGAAAGCGTACGCGGGCCGCCGGGCGGAAGTCGAGCGCCTCGCGGATCTGCGTACGGTGCCCCTTCGCCGAGCGAGGCGACAGGTCGTACTTCGCCAAGTCCTCCGCCGGCACTGGACCAAGACCGCCGACGAGATCCTCAACTCCCTCGCCGACTACCTCACCAAAATCAACCCGCCGACCACTGAAACCTGAGACAGACTTAAGACCACAATTTTTTGGCGCATCAAGCTAGCTAGGGCCGGGGCCAGCGTCGGGCTCGGGCGATCAGCACGGCGACGTCGTCGTGATCGTCCGGATCGCGCAGTGCGTCCAGGAGCCGATCGCAGGTTTCTTCCGAGGATCGGTCGGGGCTGTGCAGCAGTTGGAGGAGGAGGTCCAGGCGCTCGTCGATGGCGTGGTGGCGGGTCTCGACCAAGCCGTCGGTGTAGAGGACCAGTTGGTCGCCGGGGGCCAGGCCGAAGGTGGTGACTTCGAAGGCGACACCGCCGACCCCGAGGGGTGCGCCGGTGGGCAGATCGAGCAGTTCGGGGGGCTTGCCCGTGCGCATCAGCACGGGGGGCAAGTGTCCGGCGACAGCGATGTGGCACTGGGCGCGGTGCGGGTCGTAGATGGCGTAGGCGCAGGTGGCGTACTGCTCCAGGTCAGCGGTGATCTTGTCGAGGTGGTGCAGCACTTCGGTGGGTGGGAGGTCGAGGTCGGCCAGGGTGGAGGTAGCGGTGCGCAGGCGTCCCATAGTGGTGGCGGCGCTTATGCCGCTGCCCATCACATCGCCCACGACCAGCGCGGTCTTGTCTTCCGTGAGGGGGATGACATCGAACCAGTCGCCACCGACCTCAATGGTCGTCCCGGCGGGCCGATATCGGGAGGCGATCTCCAGGCCCGCCTGCTGCGGTGGGAGGTCCGGCAGCAGGCTGCGCTGGAGGGTGACCGCGGTGTTGCGTGCGCCTTGGTACAGACGGGCGTTGTCGATGCAGACCGCGGCTCGGTCGGCCAGTTCACCGGCCAGGAGGAGGTCGTCGTTGTCGAAGGGCAGCGGGTTGCGGGCGCGGGTGAGGCCCAGGGTGCCGAGCACCTCGCCACGGGCGATCAGGGGCGTCAAGAGATAGCTGTGGACGCCGGCGCGGGCCAGGATGGCGGCGGCCTCGGCGTCACGGGCTATACGGGCCAGGTCCCGCTCGCCGACGTGGGGTATCAGAATGGGGCGGCCGGTCCGCACGCACTGAGTGGCCAGGCGCTCCGCGCCGTAGCTGGCGAGGTGGCCGGGAGGGTCGGCGGCGCGGACGGCCTCGGTGGGGTACGCGGCTTTCACGGCGAGGGCGCGGAAGAGTGCCCGGCCGGCGCCGGGTGCCGTCGGGTGGCGGTCGTTCAGGATGGAATCCAGGATGTCCACCGCTGTCACGTCGGCGAGCTCAGGGACGGCGACATCGGCCAGCTCGCGGGCGGTCTGTTCCACGTCCAAGGTGGTGCCGATACGGGCGGAGCCGTCGGCGATCAGGGCCAAGCGCTGCCGGGCACGGTGCCGATCGGTGACATCCACCAACACGATGGCTACCCCGAGTACCCGGCCGCCGGGACCGTCGAGCCGGTAGTAGGAGACTGACCAGGCATGATCGTTGTCGGGGTCGGCGGGAGTGCGCCCCACGCTGTGCTGGTCGATGATGGGCTTTCCGGATGTGAGGACTTGCCGCAGCGCGCCCTCGATCGCATCGACCTCCAGGAAGGGCAGGGCCTCGCGGACTTGTCGCCCGAGGTGGTCTTCGGCAGGGACGCCGTTGATCTGCGCCAGCGCCGGGTTGACGGCCACGTACCGCAGGTCGGTGTCCAAGACGGCCAGCCCGATCGGGGACTGCGAGACCAGCCGCGTGGACAGGGCCACGTCCCGTTCCACCTGGCGCAGGGCCGCCTCGTCGGTGGCGATGCCCAGGGCATAGAAGTCACCCCGGTCGTCCAGCAGCCGCATGTTACGGAACTCCACCAGCCGGGTACTGCCGTCCTTGTGCCGGACAGGGAAAGTGCCGGCCCATCCCTGTCCCGTCCTCATGACCTCGCTGAACAGCCTGATCATCAGGTCCACGTGCTTCTCATGGACCAGCAGCCGCGCCGCGTACTGGCCCAGCGCCTCCTGCGAGGTGTAGCCGAACAGCTCCTCGGCCTGCGGGCTCCACAACACGATCCGCCCCTCGGCATCCAGCAGCACAGCCGCGACACTGAGCAGATCCAGCAACTCACGCGGCTGTCTCGGCCCGGAACCCGGCTGGTCACCCTCGGCACCGAAGGGATCGGCTGTCCTCATCCAAGCACTCCCTCCGCCTGCCAGCGCGACACGCCCCCTGCGCCGGCTTCAGGCTGTGGCCTGTGTCCCCTGCACCTCGCAGTGCTTCCATGGTCCCCCGGATCTGGGCGGCCGCACGGTCGCGCGAGACAGCTCGCCGCGTCCCAGGCCCCACAGAGGGGCACCGACGAAAAGCTCCGGCCTCCCGGGTCAAGGGGTGGGCGGCGCGGGCGATGGCGAACAGGCCGCCCCCGATCCGGGCCTCGTTCTCGGCGGTCAGGTACAACCAGGCCACGCGCCACGAAACGATCCGGCGGGGCGGAGGCCGCAGCAGAACTCGCTGCGCCGTCTCGGCAACCGAACGTGACAGGACCAGTTCCCGGCCGAGCCGCTCCCGCAGACCGCAGACCACCAATGCGGAAAGCAGGAAACGCAATGATCTGGGCCACGTGGTTGGTCGCGGGCAGCTCGAACGCACCTCCCCCCACCACCTCCACCGGCCCCATATCACCCCCAACAGCCTCAACGGCTCACCCGACTCCACACCAGCGCAACACCCCAACCCCCAGCCGGCCAACCACCGCCACCGCACCCGCTCTCCCCGCACGTCACCAGCGCGGGCCATGCCCCAGGCACCGAGCACAACGGTCTCACCCGGCAGCGGGCACCGTGCCTTCGCCGAAGAGCGCGACATCGGCCACGGTGACGTCCAGGCACGGCCGGACAAAGCGAGCGGGTGCCGCCAGCGCCGCGGTCTCAGGCGTCAACGACGTCGCTGAGCCGTACCCCTGGTGTGGAAGGCTGACAGCCGGAGAGCGCAAGCGGGCACAGAACCGACGGAGCGAGGAGAACGTGATGCGGGACGCTTATCACGAAGAGTTGGACTCGATCAGTGACGGTCTGGTGGAGATGGCGAGGCTGGTCGGCTCGGCGATCGGCCGGGCCACGACCGCCCTCCTCGATGCCGACCTCCAGCTGGCCGAGAGCGTCATCTCGGCCGACACGAGGGTCGATGACCTGCAGCGCGACCTGGAAGACCGGGCGATCGCGATCCTGGCGCGGCAGCAGCCGGTCGCCACGGACCTGCGGGTCGTCGTCACCTCGCTGCGGATGAGCGCGGACCTGGAGCGTTCGGGCGACCTGGCCGAGCACGTGGCCAAGCTGGCCCGGCTGCGTTTCCCCAAGTTCGCGGTACCCGGCGACCTGCATCGTACGATCCTGGAGATGGGCCAGCTCGCGCAGCGCCTGATGGCGCAGGCCGCAGAAGTGATCATCACCAAGGACGTCGATGCGGCCCTCCAGCTGGAGCAGGACGACGACCGGATGGACGAGCTGCACCGCATGCTGTTCCAGCATCTGATGGACGACCGCTGGAAGCACGGGGTCGAGACGGCCGTCGACGTCACGCTCGTCGGCCGCTACTACGAGCGGTTCGCCGACCATGCCGTGTCGGTCGCCCGCCGAGTGGTCTACCTGGTCACCGGCGAGCTGATCACAGACGCGTCAAGCACCCTGTGAACCCGGCCTACGACGGCTCGGCCCCCTACGCTCGGCGAACTGGCGCGACCCGGGGCATCCTGCCGACGGACTGGTCACCGGCCGTCAAAGGGGCTGGGTGAAGCGCCACAGGCGGCAGGGCAGGTCCCCTTCGTCGAAGGCGCGGACCTCGTCGAGTGTCCAGCCGTCGGCAAGCATGCCGACCAGGTCGCGGGGGGGGGAAGTGCACCGCGAAGCCGCCGTGCTCAAAGATGTCGTCGCCGTGGGCGGCGCCGGTGTCATAGTGGGCGTCACCGGTGTGGAGGAAGGTCCCGCCAGGCCGCAGGACGCGGCGAACCTCACCGACCAGTGTCTCAGGGCCATGCACGTACACGCTGATGTTGTTGCCGCCGTTGACGAAGGTGGCCGCCGTGACTTCCCATGGCCTCGGGCCGCCTTCCTTGGCCTCGGCCTCCTTCGTCGGTGGTGTCTGATGGGTGCCCTGGCAGGTCACTGAACGGCGCTCCAGGGCACGGCCTGCCACATCGCAGGACCGCGGAGCAGGCTGGGTGCTCGTAGAAGATCTCTTCCTCTGCTTACCCCTCTTCTTTTGATCCCAGGGAGCCAGACAATGGACACGGACGTAGGCGGTCATCATCGGCGCGGGCGGCATCGGCCTGGCGATCGCCCGACGCGTGGGCATCGGCCGCACCGTGCTGCTCGCCGACTACAGCGAAAAGGCGCTGGACGTCGCCGCCGAGCAGCTTCGCGGCGAGGGCCATGACATGGCCACCCACACCGTTGACGTGTCGCAGCACGAGGCCGTTGTCCAACTCGCAGACGCTGCTGTGGCGTTGGGTCCCGTCACGCAGGTCGTGCACACCGCCGGGGTCTCGCCGGGACAGGCGACGACGGAGCGGGCCCTGCACGTCGACCTGCTCGGCACCGCGCTGGTCCTCGACGACTTCGCGCGCGTCATGGCGCCCGGCGGTGCCGGTGTCGTCACCTCCAGCATGGCCGGCCACATGGCGGGCGCCTATCCCTACGACACCGAGCACGCGCTGGCGAGCACCCCCGTATCCAAGCTGCTCGCCCTGCCCTTCCTCGCCCCCGAGGAGGCGGGCAATTCAGGCGCCGTCTACGCTCTGTCCAAGCGGGGCAACGCGGCGGCGTGTGAGCCGCGGCCTTCGCGGGGACCGTGCGGAGCCGGGCCACGCAGACGCGGCTGTGCGTCGGGTGGTCGCGCTCCGCGTGCAGGCCGCCACCGTCGAGTGGGGCAAGCGCGGTGCCCGCATCAACTGCATCAGCCCCGGCATCATCTCCACCCCCGTGGCCCAGGACGAGATGTCCGGCCCCGGCGGCGACGGGTTCCGACAGATCTCACCCAGTTGCATCGCCTACGCCGAGGACGCCATTTGGATGGCGGGCCTGCGGGGCGAGCGCCTTTGGCGCATCCCGCTCGACGGCTCCAAGGTCGCGGGCGAGCCGTCAGTCGCCCTTGAGGGTTCGTACGGCAGGCTGCGCACCGTGATGGCGGCAGGTGGAGACAGGCTGTGGCTGGCTACCAGCAACACCGATGGCAAGGGCTCCCCGGAGGGCGGCGACGACCGCATCCTGCTGCTCCAGGTGTCCTGAAGGCACGCCACGGCAGTCAGGTCTGCTGCCCCGGCCGTCGGAGTCGGCCGTCTGGACCGGTAGTCGTGTGCGGTGCAATGTTCGCGGCCGTCTCGCGGCCGCGGGGAAGCTCGCGGATCACCCGCCGGATGGCGGAGATGACCTGGGTGACGGTGCCCTGGGTGGCTACCGCGTCATCGAGCACAGTGGAGTCCAAAGCGCGCCGTCGCCTGCTTTTGAGCACCCCGGCTGCGGCCACTATCTCCTTGATCCTGGCGAAGTTCCCTAGGGCCACCACCGCGGCCAGCACCTGCGGCGGGAGACTCGGACGGCTGTCGGACAACGGATAGACGTCGACGAACATCGCCGGCGGGAAGAGCGCCTCCCGGTGCTCAGTCAGGAACGCAAACGGACTTCCGCCGGGATCAACTTCCGATACGTCTCCCAGACATCCGGTCCGACCGTCTCCCCGGCCCATTCCGCCTGCATGCCTACAAGACTGGGTCCGACGCACCGGATCGGCCAGAAGTCGAGATTTGCAGCAGCCTTCTATGCCACTTCTAGGGCGCGTATCGAGTCGTGATCACCAGAGACAGCGGTTCGATCTGCGGCCGGAGCACGGCCGAGGAACGGTGTTGCCCTCGCCTGCGGTGATCACTAAGGTCGGTCGCGTGACTGCCGGGTCGGCCTTGGGCCATGCACGAGTGAGTTTCCCGGCCTCGGCGTGAGCCCGAGGCGGGCCAGAGGCCCGCCCCCTTCTCCGCGTCTTTGCTCCCGGCGCCTGCGTACGGCGCCTTTCAAACGGATCCCAAGACCGGAGACACACCGCTGATGTCCTACAACCAGCCGTACCCACATGCCGGCGTCCAGCTGAACCACACGGCTGTCTACGCGAGCGACCGCTACCTGTCCGCCGAGTTCATCGCCGCGATCCTGGGCCTAAAAGTCGGCGCACCGTTTGGGCCGTTCCTGCCAGTTGACCTCGGCAACGGCGTGACGCTCGACTACTGCGAGAAGAGGGACGAGCCGATCCAGTCGCAGCACTACGCCTTCCTCCTGCCTGACGAGCAGTTCGACGCCGTGATCGCCCGGCTGGAGGTGGTCGGGGTCACCTACTATGCGGACCCTGGCCACACCGACCCCGGCCGGGTAAACGATCTGTTCGGTGGTCGCGGCGCCTACTTCGACGACCCGGACGGTCACAATATGGAGGTCATGACTCGGCCTTACGCCCGCCCGTAGAGCATGACAGGGCTGTGATCAAGGGGCGCCTCGGGTGAGGTCTTTGATCCAGATCATCGAGGCGCGTAAGTGGAGGCCGGCGAGGTAGCTGTCCGGGGTCTTGTCGTACCTGGTGGCGATGCCTCGCCAGGCCTTGAGCTTGTTGATCAGGCGCTCGACGGTATTCCTCTCCTTGTAGAGGTCGGCGTCATGCCTGATGCGTCAGCGCCTCTGCCCCGCGGCTCGTGAGGCACCATCGCAGTGGCCCCGCAGTGGCCCCGCAGTGGAACGCGCGAGGGCGGCGCAGGAGTCGGACAGGCGCTTCGGAGGGCGCGGTTGCTCCTGCGCCGCTCTTGACTGCTCGCGCTCGCTCGGACGAGGACAGGAGGCAGTCGTCAGGATGGAGTGTCGATTCCGAGGGCGCTGTAGACGGCGGTGACGTAGGCGGCGGCTCGTGGGGAACCCAGGATGTCGGGCACCATGTTGTTCATGACATAGCTGATCGTCATGCGCCGGTCGAGGTCCATGATGGCCATGGAGCCTCCCCAGCCGCCCCAGAACGCGACGCGTCCGTCAGGGATCCAGGGCAGGGTGCGCCGGTCGGGCAGCGCGTATCCGATGCCCCACCTGAGGTGTAGGCCGTTGACGAGATCCGCACCGCGGGACTGCTCGTCGAAGATGAGCTTGACGGTGTCGGGTCCCAGGAGCCTGCCGTGGGCGGTGGCGCCTTCGCGGGATACCGGCGCGAGGATATCGGCCACGGACAGGGCGTTGCCGTGCCCGCTGGCCGCGCCCAGGTCCGCGGCGCGCCAGGCCGGGGAGTTGGCCGCCGACGCACGGAAGGAAGGGCCCGTGAAGGTCTTGTACGCGACGGTGTCGTGGTCGAGTGCCGACGGGTCGAAGTCGAGTGCCGGAGGAATGACGCCGGCGACCCGCCCGAGGTCTGCCTCGTCCAGCCCGATGCGGAAATCGGCACCGAGCGGCTCGATGATGTGCCGGCGCACGAAGTCGCGCAGCGACAGACCGGTCAGGCGATGCACCAATTCGCCGACGAGGTGGCCGTAGTTCAGGACGTGGTAGCCGGAGGCCGAGCCGGGCCGCCACCAGGGCGCCTGGGAAGCCATCCGGGCCGCCGCCTCGCGAACGTCGTAAAGATCCTCGAGCCGGGCCGGGTGGTCCAGGCCGGACACTCCCGAGGTGTGGGACAGCAGGTGCCGCACCTCGATGTCCTGCTTGCCGTTCGCGGCGAACTCGGGCCAGTAGCGGGCCACCGGGGCGTGGACGTCCAGGTCGCCGGCGTCGACGAGCAGCAGGGCGGCGAGGCTGGTCACGGTCTTGGTGATCGACCACACGTTGGTGATCGTGTCGCGCTGCCAGGGCTGCGTGTGTGCCGCGTCCCGGTGGCCGCCCCACAGATCCACCACCTTCTCGCCGTCCATGTCAACGGCGAGGGACAGGCCCACCTCGGCACCGCTCTGCAGTTGGTCGAGGACGGCGTTGCGGACGGGCTCGAAGGGTGCGCTGACAGTTCCGTTCAGTTCGGTCATGTCCTCAGCCTCAAACCTTGACGCTGGTGTCAAGGTCAAGTGGTAATCTGCGGCCGTGCGTATCGGCGAGCTGGCCGCACGGGCGGGCGCCACCCCGCGGCAAGTGCGGTTCTACGAGGCGAAGGGTCTGATCACCTCGACGCGCAAGCCCAACAACTACCGGGACTACAGCGAGACGACCCTGGGCCGCGTCCAACAGATCCGCGAGTTGCTGGGAGCCGGCCTGTCGACGGAAGTGATCCGCGCCATCCTGCCCTGCATGGAATCCCCCCGCGACCCGATCGTCTTCGACGGCGTCCTCCCCGAAACGGTGACCGCACTGGAAGCCGAACGCGACCGGCTGACCGAGCGCATCGACATCCTCACCCGCAACCGGGACGCCGTTGCCGCCTACTTGGGGGAGCTCCAACAGCGGGCACGCTGATCCACGAGCAACGGCCCGGACGCCTGGGCCACTCCGGGATGCCGCCGGCATGCACCTGGGTCCGGGCGTCTTCACAGCCTTGGAGAAGGCCGCGGCCGAGGCGGAGAAAGCCAGGTCAAAAAAGCCGAGGCGGAGAAAGCCAGGTCGAAAGAAGGCCGGGCGGCATCGACGGACGAAGCAGGCAGGAAGCCGAAAGCGATCCCGAGCGGGCGGAGCGGCGACGCCTTCGACCCGGTATGACAAAACCCCCGACAGCTACCTCGCCGGCCTCCACCTGCGCGCCTCGATGGTCTGGATCAGGTTTCTCACCCGGACCGCCCACTGATCACGACTCGATACTCGGCCCAGGGCGCCCGTCGTGCGACACGAAACGAATTCTGGCAGGCATCCTCGTCCCCGGCCGGAACATCCCCGTAGCTGTACGGAAGTTCGGCCAGGGACGGGGCGATGCTGTGCTCGCGCTGTTGCTCACCGCGCACGAGACCGGGCCGTATTGTCAGCGCTCGCGCTGATGACGACCCCTTCGCCGTCTAGTCCGTGACGCCCCCGGGTAACGGGCGCATGGCAGAGACACGAAGCCGTCGTTGCAATGCCAAGCAGTCAACCTCCGCTCGTTGACCGGGAATTGGGACGTGGATAGCGTCCCTGGCATGCTGATCTCTCTGCGGTTCACCCGGCGGCGCGCCGTTGATCTGTTGCGTGTCGCCGCCGCGCTGTGTAGCTGAGCCTCACCGCACACGCCGCGGCCGTCCCCACGCCCGTCCGTTCTTGGCGGCGGTGTCGAGCGCGTGAAGGCCGGCGCGTGTGCCCCGGCAACAGCAGTCACCCGCACGTCCGCGAAGGAGTATCCGTGAACCCGAACAGAACCCGCCGCTCCGCCCTGAAGGCGCTGGGCTCGGCCGCCCTGCTGGCCGCCTCCGTCACCCTCCCGTCCGCCACGGCCGCTGTGGCGGACGAACGGAAGTCGCGCCCGTCCGTGGTGCTCGACTGGTACGACACGACGGCCGCGACCATCTCGGCGGCCGGCGCCGCGACCCAGATCACCAACAGCCGTACCTGGGCCATCAGCTGGCTCGCGGCGGCCCGAGCCACCCGCGAGGTGCCGCCCGGCGTCGACCGGAGCGACTTCCAGGACGCGGCCCTGGCGTCCGCCGTACACGACTCCCTGGTGGCCCTGGTCCGGTCCCGCACCCAGGAACTGGACGCCGCGCTGCGCACGACGCTGGACCGCGTTCCGGACGGACCGGCCAAGACGAAGGGCGCGGCGGCCGGTGCCCGCCAGGCACGGCTGCTCCTCGCCTCCCGTGCGGGCGACGGCCTCGACCCGGCCTCGGTGGACGCACCGTTCACCGTGCCGCCGGCGGCTCCCGGCGTGTGGCGGCCGACCCCGCCCGCCTACGCCCCCGCCGCGCAGTACGGCAACCGGATCGCGAGGCCCTTCCTGCTGGTCAGCCCCGAGCAGTACCGGCTGCCCGCGCCGCCCGCACTGGACTCCGTACGCTACCGTGCCGACCTGGCCGAGGTCCGTGCGTACGGGGCTGTGAACAGCACCGTACGCACGCAGCGGCAGACCGAGACCGCCACCTTCTGGTACGGCTCCTCCCTGACGCTGTACACCGAGCCGCTGCGGGTCGCCCTGGCCCGCGCACCGCATTCCACCGCCGGACAGGCCAGGCTGGTGGCCCTGTTCCACGTCGCCGTGGTGGACACGCAGATCGCCACCTCCGACAGCAAGTACGCCTACCTGCGGTGGCGCCCGGTCACGGCCATCCGCACCGGAGCAATCGACCCCGACCCCGAATGGACGCCGCTGCACATCACGCCGGCCCACCCCGACTACCCCAGCGGGCACAACACCTACGCCGGGGCGGCGGAAACGATCCTCACGGCGCTCATCGGACCTCGCACCGCACCGTTCGAACTGACCAGCCCCACCGCTCCCGGAGTGACCCGCACCTACACGGCCTGGCGCCAACTGTCCCGCGACAACGTGAATGCCCGCGTGTACTCCGGTATCCACACCCGCTCGGCCGACGAAGCCGGCCTCGTCCTCGGCCGGCGGGTCGCGGCACACACGCTGCGCAACGCTGCCCGCTTGTTCGACACGCCGTAAGCCGCGCCGACACCGGACGTCCCGGGGACATCCCTTCCCACACCGCGCTGTGGGAGGGGGCCCGGTCGTCCCCGCGGCGGGCGCGGAAGGCGCCACGGCTTCGTTCTGAAGAGGCGGAGAGGTTCCAGGTTTCCGCAATGTGAGACCTGTCCGGAACCTATTGACCGAGGGGGTGGACGTCTGCTCAACTCACGTTCCATGACCCCGCGCGTGGATTTGACTCGGAGGCGCCACATCGACCTGGCGCACGTCTCCAGCGCGTTCTGTTGCCGTTGATCCGGAGAGCGTGTCGCTGAGCCGAAAAGCGTGTCGCTGATCAACAAAGCGACCCCCGGCAGCGATCGGTGTGCGCCGAAGGTGTACCTCCGGGTGGGACGGTGCGAAGCCGTCGCCACATCGGTGCCTCCCCGAGGGACCGCGGTACGCACCGCGTGACCGTCCCCTTCTCCTGATCGTCTCTCCGCCGCTCCTCTCCCGCTGGGGAGAAGTACCTGCGGCACAGCTTCAGGTCGACGAGGTGACGTGCCGTCAGTCAGCGGTCGCGCGACCTCCACCACACGAGCATGACCTTCATCCGGCACTCCTCGAGTAGTCGTCGGTCCCTTGCACGACGCCCGGACCGAGTACTGACTTCGCGGTCGCCCATCCCTGCCCATCACCCGTTCACTCCGACTCTCAGCACCCGGCAGTGCCCCCGAATTCCTTGAGAGGGATTTCCCATGCCTCCGTCCATCCGCAAGCTCACGGGCCGCATCGGCGCGTTCGTCGAGGGCGTCGACCTCGCGGCGCGCCCCGACCCCTCGACAATCACGACACTCCGTCATGCCCTCAACGAGCACAAGGCGATCGTGTTCGGCAACGTGAACCTCGACAACGCCGGTCAGGAGCGCGTGGCCGGGTGGTTCGGCGACCTGACAACCGCCCACCCGAACGTGCCGGCCGCCGACGGCACGACGAACGTGCTCGCCGTCGACAGCGAGACCTCCAAGGCGAACGAATGGCACACGGACGTCACCTTCGTGGTCAACCCACCGCAGCTCACCACGCTCCGGTCCATCGTGACGACGCCGTACGGCGGTGAGACGCTCATCGCGAACGCGGCCGCGGCCTACCGCGACCTGCCCGAGCCGCTCCGCGCTCTTGCGGACTCACTGCGCGTCGTGCACACCAACCAGTACGACTACGCGCGCCCTTCGGCCACGACGGCACAGCGGAAGGAGTACGACCGGGTCTTCGTCTCGACGCCGTACGAGACAGAGCACCCTCTCGTGCGGGTGCATCCGCTGACGGGCGAACGCGGCCTTTTCATCGGCGGGTTCGCCAAGCGGATCGTCGGCCTGTCGAGCAGTGAGTCGGTCGATCTGCTGCGCATCTTCCAGTCGTACGTGACCCGTCCGGAGAACATCCTGCGCTGGACCTGGTCCCCCGACCAGTTGCTGATCTTCGACAACCGGATCACCCAGCACTACGGGGTGGACAACTACGACGGCCACGCGCGTCGCCTCAACCGGGTGACGGTCGCGGGAGATGTGCCGGTCGGCGTCGATGGACGCCGCAGCGAGCCGCTCGTCGGTGACGCCTCGCACTACAGCAAAGTGCTGGAGGTGGCTGCCTGATGACCGAGGTCAGCCTCGAGAGGCCGGTCGTCGGCTCGGCGGCTGCCGAGACGACGAGTGCGCCGGGGCGCGAGGTCTTCCTGCCGCGCGACGCCCGGCGCCAGATCTTGCTCCGCGCACTCCGTGAGCGCCTGCGCTGGCCGCTGGGGATCTACACGACTCCGGTCGTGATCCTCATCGCCTGGGAGATCCTGGCCAGGGCCGGAGTGCTGAAGAAGACCTATGCTCCGGCACCGACCTCCATCGTCAGGTCCGCCGTCGATCTGTGGCAACAGGGCGTCCTCGGGCCAGACTTGGCGATCTCGCTGCAACGGGCCGGCATCGGTCTCGCGATCGGTCTGACGGTGGGCATCGTCAGCGGGGTGCTTGGCGGGCTGCTGCGCAGCGGCGAGTATCTGTTCAACGGTGTCGTGCAGATCCTGAACACGATCCCGCTACTGGCGGTGCTGCCGCTGATGATCGTGTGGTTCGGCATCGACGAGCTCACGAAGGTGCTGCTGATCTCGTTCGGTGCAGGTGTCCCGATGTATCTCAACCTGTTCGCCGCGATCCGGGGTGTCGATCAGCGGTTGATCGAGATGACGCGGACGACGGGCGCCGGCACCTGGCGCCTCGTGACGCGGGTGTTGGTGCCCGGAGCCCTGCCGGGGTTCCTGGTCGGTCTCCGCTTCTCCCTCGCTTACAGCGTCCTGGGTCTTGTGGCCGCCGAGACGGTCAACGCCGACAAGGGTCTCGGCTTCCTCATCACCCAGGGGCAGACCTATCTGCAGACCGGCCAGGTCTTCGTGGGGCTGGTGATTTACTCGCTCCTCGGTCTGCTCGCCGACCAGTTCGTCCGGGTTCTCGAGCGGGTGCTGCTGCGGTGGCGCCCCAGTTATGAGGCAGCATGAGCACTACGGTCGCTACGCGAAGCACACAGCCCAGCCGGCAGGCCGGCGCCGTCGTCGAGAAGGTCGTCCGCCGGTTCGGGGACCGGGTCGTCCTCGACCACCTGGACCTCACCATCGCCGACGAGGAGCTGGTGGTCCTGCTGGGCCCCTCCGGCTGCGGCAAGAGCACCCTCCTCAGGTTGCTGGCCGGTCTGGACCGGCCCGACGGCGGGCGGGTGGAGGTCCCGGCGAAGCGCGCGATCGTGTTCCAGGCCGACCGTCTGCTGCCGTGGCAGCGGGTGCTGCGCAACATCACCCTCGGCCTGCACGGACCGGACGCCGACCAGCGGGCCCTCGACGTGCTCGCCGAGGTCGGACTCTCGGGCCGCGAGAAGGCGTGGCCCAAGGAGCTCTCCGGCGGCGAGGCCCAGCGGGTGTCGCTGGCGCGGGCACTGGTCTCGGAGCCCGAACTCGTGCTGCTCGACGAGCCGTTCGGGGCGCTCGACGCGATCACGCGGCTGCGCATGCACGACCTCGTGCGGGCGCTGCGGAGCAAGCACCACGCGGCCATGCTGCTCGTCACCCACGACGTCGACGAGGCCATCGCGCTGGCCGACCGCGTCGTCGTCATGAACAACGGACGCATCGGCACCTCTCACCTCGTCGACCTGTCCGCCGCGGACCGCGAGGGGAGCATCGCGCGAGAGGAGCTGCGCTCCTCGCTGCTGGGCGACCTCGGTCTGGCCAACCAGCACTGACTTCTCCCACCACCCCCACTGACTTCTCCCACCACATCACAGCACAGAAAGCACGTGAGAACCCATGTCCAGAAGATCCTCCCGAATCGTCGCCGCCGTCGGCCTGCTCGCCCTGGCGGGCACCCTCGTCGCCTGCGGATCGGAGTCGGAGACGGCAGCACCGCTGAGCGATGCGAGCGGATCGGGCGCCGGCAGCCATCCCGAGTGGAAGAAGTACACCTTCACCATCGGTGACAACGGCGGTGACGGCAGCCAGGAGCTGGCGAAGATCACCGGCGTGTTCGACAACGCGCCCTACAAGGTGAAGTTCGCCCGCTTCACCTACGGCCCGCCGCTCGTCCAGGCGGCCGCGTCGGGCGACATCGACCTGGGCAGCGTCGGCGACGTACCGCCGATCACCGGCGCCGCGAAGGAGTACGGCTTCAAGGTCGTAGCCGTCAACCGTTCCCTCAGGCCCACCCAGGCGAACGAGAACATCATCGTGCCGAAGGGCTCGACGCTGAAGACGCTCGCGGACCTCAAGGGCAAGAAGATCGCTGTGCCGCAGGGCAGTTCGGCTCACGGGCTGGCGCTGAACGCGCTCAAGAGCGTGGGCCTCACCCCCAACGACGTGAAGCTGGCCTTCCTCGACCCGGCGGCCGGCGCCACGGCGTTCAACACCGGCAAGGTGGACGCCTGGTCGATCTGGAACCCGCAGTCGGCGATCGCGGTCAAGAACGGTGCGCGGATCCTGGCGAAGGGTCTCCCGCCGATCGACCAGACGAGCAGTTACTACGTCGCGAGTGCGAGTTCGCTGAACGACAAGACGAAGCGGGCGGCTCTCACCGATGTCCTGCATCGGCTGGCCCACGAGTTCGCGTGGGCGATCAAGCACGAGGACAAGTACGCGGAGGCGATCTCCAAGGAGGAGGGCATCCCCCTGGACGATGCCAAGGCGTCCCTGACGGCCTTCGAGACCCGGGTGACCCCGGTGGAGAAGTCGGACATCGCGGCGGAGCAGAAGCTCGCCGACGCCTTCCTGGAGGCGGGCCAGATCACCAAGAAGGTCGACGTCTCGTCGATCACCGACAACCTCCTCTCGGCCGGCTACGACAGCTCGAAGCTGTCGGTCGGCTGAGCCGGCGCACCACGAACGGATTGGAGAGCAGTCGTGAGCGATCAGAGAAGACGCCGGCTCCACCTCAACGCCTTCCTCATGGAGGCGGGCCACCACGAGGCGGCGTGGCGGCTCCCGCACAGCAACCCGCGGGCGGACTTCGACCTGCGGCACTGGATCGAACTGGCTCAGCTGGCGGAGAGCGCCAAGTTCGACTCGCTGTTCCTCGCGGACGGCCCGGCGATCATCGGCACGGGCGAGTTCCGGCCGCCGGGCCAGCTCGAGCCACTCACCCTGCTGACCGCGCTGTCGCAGGCGACCAGCAGGATCGGACTCATCGCGACCGTGTCGTCCACGTACAACGAGCCCTACAACCTCGCCCGTCGCCTCGCGTCGGTCGACCACGTCAGCGGCGGCCGCGCCGGCTGGAACATCGTCACCTCGGCGGGCGCCGACGAGGCGGCCAACTTCGGCCTCGTGGGCCGTCCCGACCACGCCGAACGCTACGCTCGGGCCGACGAGTTCCTGCACATCGCCAAGGCACTGTGGGACAGCTGGGAGTCCGAGGCCGTCGTCGCCGACAAGGCCACGGGGCGCTACGCCGACCCCGCCCGGCTCCACACGCTCGACCACCGAGGCACACACTTCTCGGTGGCTGGCCCGCTCAACGTCGAGCGCCCGCCCCAGGGTTACCCCCTGCTCGTGCAGGCCGGCTCCTCCGAGGACGGCAAGGACTTCGCGGCACGCCACGCCGAGGCGATCTTCACCGCCCACCAGACGTACGAGCGCGCGGCCGGCTTCTACGCCGACATCAAGGCCAGGACCAGGGCCGCGGGGCGTGACCCGGACGGCGTGATCGTGTTGCCGGGCATTGTCCCGTACATCGGGTCGACCGAGGCGGAGGCCCGGGCGCTGGCGAAGCGGTTCGACGAGCTGCGCGTTCCGGAGTACGGACTGCGTCAGCTGGCCGCGGTCTTCGAGACCGAGCCGTCGGTGTTCGAACTCGATGAGCCACTGCCGGACTTCATCCTCGCGAGACCGAAACTGGAGGGCTCGCAGAGCCGCTCCGACCTGATCATCGAGCTCGCCGTACGCGAGAGGCTGACGGTCCGCCAGATCATCTCGCGGCTCGGCGGCGGCCGCGGCCACTTCGAGTTCATCGGCACGCCCGAACAGGTGGCGGACACGATCATCACCTGGTTCGAGGACGGTGCCGCTGACGGGTTCAACATCATGGCACCGGCTCTGCCGTCAGGCCTGGAAAGCTTCATCGAGCACGTCCTGCCGATCCTTCGCGGCAAGGGCCTGTTCCGTGAGGAGTACGAAGGCACGACTCTTCGCGAGCACTACGGGCTGCCGGTGCCGGCCAACCAGTTCCACCCGGAAGAGCCCCATGCGCCCGGTGACTGACAGCAAGCCGTCGGCTCTGCTCGTCCAAGGGCTCAGCAAGACGTACGGGGACGGCTTCACCGCGGTCGCCGGTTTGGACCTGGAGATCCCAGACGGCGCCTTCTTCGGGCTGCTCGGCCCCAACGGGGCGGGCAAGGCCACGCTGATCGGCTCGGTCTGCAACATCGTCCGTCCCACCACCAGCACGCTCACCGTCTTCGGTCACGACCACCGAAAAGCCGTGCGGCTCGACGGCTGCTGGGCCTGGCCGAGCGGGAGATCAACGTCGACCGGTTCCTGTCGATCCGGCAGATCCTGATCTACCACGCCGGGTACCACGGCATCGGCCGAAAGGCGGCCGTCCGGCGCGTGGACGAGTTGCTCGAGGTGTTCCGCCTCGACAGCAAGGCCACCGCACGCGCCTATGAGCTGTCCGGGGGTATGCAGCGGCGTCTCGTTCTCGCGCGGGCGCTCATGCACCGTCCCCGCCTGCTCATCCTCGACGAGCCGACCGCCGGCGTCGAGCTGCGCGCGGAGATCTGGAGACTCGTCAAGGGCCTCAACGCGGCGGGCACCACCGTCCTGCTGACGACGCACTACCTCGAGGAGGCGGAGACGTTGTGCGACGAGATCGCGCTGCTGCGCACAGGCCGGATCGTCGACCGCGGCTCCGCGGCCCTGCGGCGGAACCGCTACGAGGCCCGGGACATCTCCGAGGTCTCCGACCGGGTGATCACCGGGGAGGAGGTGGCGTGACGACCGGCCCCGACGCCCCGTCGGCTCTCCCGTCGTACGACGAGCCCTTCCATCCCGAACGGTCGCCGTTCCTGTGGCTCTTGGAGCGCGAGGTCCTGCGGTTCCTGACCATCTGGCGCTACAGCGTCGTCGGTCCGGTGCTGTCGACCGTACTGTTCGTCGTCGTCTTCGGGTCGGCTCTCGGACGGCACGTCGACACGATCGACGGCGTCTCCTACGGCAGGTTCATCGTGCCCGGCCTCTTCGCCCAGGCGATCGTCAACGTCGGCTTCGTCAACGGGACGACCAGCCTGTTCGAGGCCCGGCGCGACCGGTACATCCACGACGTGTTCGCCAGCCCGCTGCGCTGGTGGGAGCGCGGCACTGGTGAGCGGTGGTGTCGCCCGAGGCGCCGTCGTAGGTGGGGGAGTGCTGGCGGTGGCTCGCCCGCTCACCGGCGGCGGGAGCGTCGCCCGCCCCCTCGTCCTGCTGTTCGGCACGCTCGGTGTGCTCCTGGTCGCCGCACAGGTGGGCGTGATCGCGGGCAGCCTCGCCAGGTCGCTCGACCACGTCTACTCCATGGAGTCAATCGTTCTGCTGCCGCTGGGCTTCCTCGGCGGCGTCTTCTACTCGGTCCGGCAGCTGCCCCCGGTCTGGGACGTTCTGAGCCACCTCGACCCGGTCTTCTGGCTGGTCCAGGTCGAGCGGATCGGCTTCCTCGGCCAGGGCGACGTCGGCGCGGGATGGGCCCTTCTCGTTCGTTGCCTCGACCCGACAGCTCTTCAGCCGCTGGTGCTCGGTGCCGCACGCGGTTCACGTGGGTGCCTGCCAGCTGGGCATGACCGTCGTCTCCGAACTGCTGCCCGGGCAGGCGGCTCAGATGCTCCACCGGGACGCGGGGGTATACCCCTTGCCGGCCGGCACCGGACCTGTGATGGTGACCGCCGTCTGGGCCATCGACGCGTTCACGGCGTCAAACGGTGCCACCCGCGTCGCACCAGGCAGTCATCTGAATTCGGGGCGCGCGAAGGACGTCGTGTGCCTCCCGGTGGAGATGGATCCCGGATCGGTGCTGCTGATCGACGGCCGGACTGTCCATGCAGCCGGAGCGAACCGAACCGCTGGACCGCGCCTGGGGGTCATCCTGGAATACGTGGCGTCCTGGCTGCGGCCGCCCGACAATCACACGCTCGCGGTCCCGCCGGAGACGGTTGCCCAGCTCCCCACCGAGCTTCAGGAGCTGCTGGGCTACAACCAGCGCACCCCGTACCACGGGTTCGTCGCAGGCCGACATCCGCACGAGTGGCTCACGGCCCGGACGAGGAGATCGTCGATGTCACCCACTTCGGGGCATGGGTCGCAAGCGGTGAGTCGATCACTCCCCTGAGCTGGCACGTGACGCGGCCCAGGCATGCCGGGGCCGGGCAATTCAGGCAAAAAATCCTATATCTACCCCGTCCGCCTCGTGGCGGACGGGCACGGGAAGAAGTAGAACGAAGGGGCAAGGGGTCCGCCCCGGGCCCCCTCACCCCCAGGAGGAGCCATGAGCCAGCCCGGATCCATGCCCGCGATGAGCAAGGAGATGCAGGACTGCGTCGAGGCGTGCATGTCGTGCCACAGCATGTGCGAGGAGACCATGAGCGCATGCATGCAGATGGGCGGCGCGCCCTCGATGCAGATCATGCGCGCCGTCATGGACTGCTCCGAGATGACTCGCATGTGCGCGGACATGATGATGCGCCGCTCGCCGATGTCGGCCGAGATGTGCGCGATGTGCGCCAAGGCGTGCGACATGTGCGCCGAGGCGTGTATGGCCGTGCCGGACGACCCAATGATGATGCGATGTGCCGAGGCGTGTCGCCGCTGCGCGGAGATGTGCCGCACGATGGCGGGCGCCACGATGTGACCCCTGCCTGATCGGCGTCGAGGGCACCCGGCCCCGGGTGCCCTCGACGCGACAGCTGGTGCTGGGGTGTTGCTGCTGCTCATGCGGCAAAGCCGACGTTGGTCACGTACTCGTACTGTCCCCACTGCGAACCAAGATCCACGATTTGCTCGATCCAGGCTTCATCCAGCGCCTGGCTGTCACCGTCCGCCCAGGCCCTTACCACGGCGTCCCAGTGACGGATGTTCAAGCTCCGGTACTCCACGATCCGTTGGCGGGGGCGGTCTACCTGGGATTGATTCAGCGGGTGCAACTCGACTCGTGTGCCACGACCGTCATGGTTGAGACGGTCCAGCAGGTATCGGGCCACGTTGTGCCGACACACCGTGCGGTACGCGGTCCCGGGATCGTCTTGTGGGCGCCGACCTGGCAGAAGCCTGACCACACGCGGGCTCCGATGGGGCGGCGCAGCATTATGACCTTGCCGATGCGGCTCTGCGCGGTCACGTTGATTCGGCACGCTCGATGTCCGGGCGCTCCATGCCCTGGAGTGTCTGTACGAGGCCGCGCGGCGGTGCGGGACCGAGGTGCACGTCCAGGTGCTCCCCGCCACCGGACCCCTGGTCGGGCCCCTGCTTCACCGATGCGGGCGAGCTGGGGATCCTGGCGGCGGCGCGGGCCGACCGGGGCAGGCCGTTGGGGCAGCTTCCCGTCTCTTGAAGCGGCCGGCTGCCGCGATCGGCGGCGCTGGTCACGAGCAGCCCGGGGAACTCCCGGCAGCCGGCGTGAGCGGTGGGCGGGCATCACCCCGGCCTCGCTGGGCATGTCGCCGACCTCGGTTGCGATGCCGGCTTCGCCAGTCCGTCAGGTGGACGGAGTGGGTGCAGTGCGGGTCGGTCTGGTCCGGCTTCCACCGCTCTTTCTCGTGGATGAGGGAGGGGAGTGCGGCTGACAGGGCCGTGATGCGCCTGTCAGCCGTACGTCGGCCGCTCCGCCCGTCGGCTTCTGCTCCAGCCGGCACTGGGGAAGCGGCTGAATCGGCTCGCGATGTGTGTGGAGGCTGTATCTCAGCAGCCGGCTTCTTCAGGGGCGATCGACTCTCGCTGGGCGGTCTGCGCGACACGGGAGAGGAGGGTGCGCAGTTCCTCGGCGTCCTGGTCACTCAGATCGGCGAGGAGACGTGCTTCGGCGGCGGACAGGCCGTGTCGTACCTGCTTGAGCCGGGCGCGTCCGGTGTCGGTGATAAGGACCTGGCGTGCACGTCGGTCGCGAGGGTCGGGCCTTCGGGTGATGAGTTCGTGTGCTTCGAGGTCGTCGAGCAGGTAGGTCATCACGGTGCGGTCCAGGCTGACCTCTTTGGCCAGAGCGAGTTGTGAAGGTGGTTCGCCGCCGGCCAGGGCGACCAGTACGAGGTAGCCGCGTGGTCCTCCTGGCAGTTCGGAGACGGATTCGGTGGCGACGCGGCGGAACTCGGCGGAGACCATCCGGATCGCCCAGCCCAGGTCGGTCTCCAGTGCCAGGTCTTCGGCCCCGCTGCGCCGCTTGTCGTTTTCGGAAGTCGGTGCGCTCACCCACCCAATGTAGCACCTAAGCGCTACTCCACAGATGTTCTTGCCGACAGAACATCTGCTGTGCATAGTTGATGGGGCAGGGGTGCCAAGCGTGTGATCCGCACGCTGAAGCGTCATGACAACGGCGAAAGAGACTGCAATGAACATCAGCACCGCTTTGCGGGGCAGCACCGCACTGGTGACCGGAGCGACGTCAGGTATCGGGAAGGCCATCGCGCAAAGCCTGGCCCGGCAGGGGGCCGAGGTCGTGTTGCACGGGCGGGACCAGGCCCGTGGCGAGGCCCTGGCGAAGGAGATCGCGCACGAGAGCGGCGCCGCCCGTTTCATCGCCGCCGATCTCACCGACGCCGAGGACACGCTGCGCCTGGCCTCGCAGGCCGGCGACGTGGACATTCTGGTGAGCAACGCGGGCTTGTACGAGTTCGCGCCGACCCCCGCGACCGACGCCGCGAGTTTCGACCGGCACATCGCGGTCAACACGCGGGCCCCGTTCCTGCTGGTCGGTGCGCTGGCGCCCGGCATGGTCCAGCGCGGACAGGGATCGATCGTGCTGGTCGGGTCGAGTGCGGCGCGTATGCCCGCTCCGGTCGGCGCGGCCTACGGTGCCTCCAAGGCCGCTGTGGAGATCCTCACCCGTTACTGGGCCACCGAGTTCGGCCCGTCCGGCGTGCGGGTCAACGCCGTGTCTCCGGGCCCCGTGCACACAGAGGGCACCTCGGCGATGCTCGGCGAGCACATCGCGGTCCTGGACAGGACCAACGCGCGCGGCCGGGCGGGCGACCCGAGCGAGATCGCCGACATCGTCTCGTTCCTGGTCGGCCCGGCCAGCAGCTACGTCAACGGCTCCATCCTGTTCGCCGACGGCGGCGAGCTCAGCGCTCTGCCCGGCTGAGGAGTGCCGCTGTGAACGTCTTCGTCATCGGTGCCACCGGCTTCGTCGGCGGCACCCTCGCACGACGTCTGACGGCCCGCGAACACCTGGTCACCGGCCTGGCCCGCACCGACGTCGCCGCAGTCGCGCTCGCCGCCGACGGGATCACCCCCGTGGTCGCGGACCTGGATTCCAGGCGCTCCGCCACGATCGACGCGGCGCTGCGGGCCGATGCCGTCGTCTACACCGCCCAAGTCGACCCGGTGCTGGAGACAGCGACAGTCGGGAGTCTGACCCGCGCCATGGCGGGAACGGGCAAGACGCTGATCTTCCTCTCCGGCAGCGGCGTGCTCCTGCAACGCACCGCAGGCGCCTGGAGCCAGGACAGTTTCGCCGAGCACGACCCCTTCACCGTCGAACCCCTGGCGACCTCCCGCAAGGCCGCCGAGGACACAGTCCTGGCCGCCGCCTCCGACAGGCTGCGCGCCATGGTCATCCGCCCCGGCCTCATCTGGGGCCCCGGCGACCACGGCCACGTGCCGATGACCTACCAGTCGGTCGCCGCGACCGGGGCGGCCTGCTACGTCGGGCCCGGACTGAACACCTACAGCCACGTCCACATCGACGACGTGACCCACCTGTTCACCCTCGCCCTGGAAGCGGGACGCGCGGGAGGGTTCTACCACGCCGTGGCCGGGGAAGTGCCCAACCGCTGGATCGCGGAGAGAGTCGCGAACGACCTCGGCTGCGACACCCGCAGCGTCACACCACAGGAAGCGGTCCTGGTTTGGGGAGAGTTCGGGGCCCTCGTCATGGCAGCCTCCAGCCGGCTGCGTGCCGTGCGCGCACAGGAGGAATTGGGGTGGTGCCCCGAGCGCACCGACATGCTGTCCACGATCGGTGAAGCACGCCTGCGGAAGCTCGCCGACCACAGCACGTGACGGACGTTTCGCTGTCATTGTGAGAGGCCCAGCCCAGAGAGCGGTTCGCGTCCAGCACAACCACTCAGTGCTCTCCTGCGGCGGGAAACCACCGCGGGAGAGCACTGAACAGCTGCTGCCAGCCCCGGAGGTAAAGTCCAGACACCCGCCTCGTATCACCAGCAGCTGAAGCGCCCCCGGGTCTGATGGAGTGGTATGCCCCGGTTCTAATGGAGTCGGGTTGCTGGACAATTGACCATCCAGCAGCCTTCGGAGGCCGTGATGCCCCGCAGCTATCCGCCCGAGCTCCGCCGCAAGGTTCTCGATCTCGTCGCATCCGGAAGGAAGGTCGCCGAGGTCGCCCGGCTCCTCGGCATCAGCGATCAGACGATCTATGTCTGGCGCCGCCAGCACCTCATCGATACGGGGCAGTTGCCCGGCACGAACAGCAGCGACCTGTCCGAGCTCGATGCGACCCGCAAGCGCATCGCCGAGCTGGAGGCCGAGTTGGCCATTCACCGGCGCGCTGCCGAGCTGCTGGGTCAGGTGACGTCCCCAAAAGGCGGTTCGAAGCCGTCCGTGTGATGGCCCGCGAGCATCTGCCGGTGCAGCTGGCCTGCCGGGTGCTGCAGGTCGCGGAGTCCGGGTACTACGCCCGGCGGGACCGTCCGCCGTAGAACCGCCTGGTCGAGCACGCCTGGCTGACCGAGGCCATCGTGGGCATCCACGCCGCCTCCCGCGGCACCTACGGCTCCCGCCGGGTGCACGCCGAGCTCAGCCTGGGCTTGAGCATCCATGTCAGCCACGGCACCGTGGAGCTGCTGATGCAGCGCGCCGGCCTGCACGGGCTGCCCGGCAACCGGCGCTACCGCGCCAGGCACGTGCCCCCGCCGGTCGCCGACCTGGTGGAGCGGAACTTCACCCGTCACGCCCGGGACCAGTTATGGGTCACCGACATCACCGAGCACCCCACCCGGGAGGGCAAGGTGTACTGCGCGGTCGTTGTGGACACGTTCTCGCGACGGGTGGTGGGCTGGTCGATCGACGCCTCGCCCACTGCGGCGCTGACCACCAACGCCCTGGCCATGGCCATCGGCAACCGCTCCCCGCGGCCGGGTGGCACCATCATCCACTCCGATCACGGAGTGCAGTTCGGGTCCTGGGCGTTCGCCCAGCGCGCGCATGCCTCCGGCCTGCTGCCCTCGATGGGCTCCATCGGGGACTGTGTGGACGACGCGATGATGGAGTCCTTCTGGGCCCGGGTCCAGGTCGAACTGCTCAACCGCAGACAATGGCGGACGCGTCTGGAGCTGTCCACCGCGCTCTTCGAGTATCTGGAAATCTTCCATAACCGACAGCGCAGACACTCCGCCCTGGGCATGCTCAGCCCGGTGGAGTACGAACTCCGCACCCCGCCAGTAGCCTGAAACCAAGCAACTCGACTCCACCCAACTCGGGACAGTCCGGAGCCTCCACCGATCCCGGGGCGCTTCATATTTCCCCACGGGTAAGTTTGCGCAATTCCCCACCCTCGTGACTGAGACGGGCCCCGAAGAGGACTCCGGAGGGTGGCAGAATCGGTGCGTGATCACTCGGCTCGGTAGCGTGGCCTCCTTGTCGGAGGACCTGACGGACGGAATGAGAGTTGAGGCGTGCGTTGATCCGCGTCGCGCGAGGAGCCACCGGGGTCTGGGGGCAAGGCGATGACCTGTTGCCGCAGGTGGACGTCGTGGCCTTCAAAACCGCCTGCCATGCGGCGGCCTGGTCGATTCGGGCCACGGTCGGCGAAGTGACTCTGGCCGGGGTCACGCAGAGTTTCCATACGGTTCTGATCACCGCCTCAGGCATTCGGTCGACCGTCTTGTGCCACGAGGTACTCCCGGTCGTTGCCTTTGTGGCGAGTCCTCCGCAGGCTGGTGCGCCGCTGGCGGACTTCACATCCCCACCGGCGTGGGCGGACGCATTTGAGCTGGGCGGCTTCCGGCTGCTGGATGTCGGAGAACTAGGCATGCCGTTGGCCGCGGCTGACACCAGCGAGCTCGCCGAAGCAGAGCTGGAACAGGTGCGTTACTGGCGTCCCAGCACAGTCGGCGAGCTGGTGTTCAACTGGTGGGACTGATCCAGGTCATTTGACTGAGGGCTTGTCAGTGCGGTTCTTGGGACGCCTGTTCGGGTGGTAGCTGGGGCCGTTGATGATGATCTGGTGGCTGGTGTTGATCAGCCGGTTCAGAAGGGACTCGGCGACGACGGGGTTGAGTAAGAGGGTGCCGGAGGCCAGCGCCTAGTCCAGATGTGGTGACCTACTGAACCGCGGTTTGTACCGAGTGACGGTCGCGCGTAGAAGCGCGGAGACCGGTGAACCGCCGTACGCCGACGCGGATTCAGGGGCTGCCTGCCCATCAGTTCATGGAGTGGCTGGTGGCAGGGTCTGTGTTATGACCGCGTCGTCTTCGGCCTGCTGGCGCAGTGAGTCGATCGCGGTGGCGAGGTCTGGGCTGTCGGCCAGGTCCACGCTGCCGGGGTCTGCGGCATGGATGACGAGGCCGAAGAGTTGGTGGATGGAGCTGGCGACCCGGGTGGCCTTCAAGCGGGACCCGTCGAGATCGGATGCCAACTGGACGGGTGGCGTCTTCTGGAGGGCCGAGTCGTCGGCGAGAGCTTCATGGAGCCGGTCTGGCCACGGGCTGCTGGCCAGTGCCGGCGGGGCGATTCCGGCGAGTTGGGCCTCGCGTACGGCGGTGCGGTGTTCCTGGAGCGCGCGGGGGGGGGGACGGTCGGCGCGTTCCTGGAGGTTGTCGAAGGCCAGCAGGCGCCGGGCCAAGGCGCGGATGTGGGAGGCGTGCTCGATGGTCCAGGAGCGTTCCGCGTGGCGTTCACGCTGGTCGCGGGCGTAGGCGACGCGTTCGTGCTGGGTGAGGGGGGATCCGTGGAGGTCGTCGATGTCGGTGCGCAGTTGCAGGAACCGGCGCTCGGCGGCCTGGCGGCTGCGTACTTCCAGGGCGTGTCCGATGCGGACCCAGGTGATTTTCCGCCGGCGGGCGGCGGCGATGAGCCGCGCCTCGTCCTCGAGGAGTTTGTCGCGTAGCGCGCGGACGACGAGCAGGCCGCCCAGCAGCGCGGTCTCGGTGAGGTCCTCGGTGAGGCCGGCCTGCAGGCAGCCCCGGTACCGCCTCCCTGCTCCCGGACCAGTCCTTTGGGCGCTGGGGTGTGAACAGTAACTGCCAGGCGTGATACCGGTCGCTCTCGGCCTCCGGCCGTGCTGCCTTTGTAGTCCGAGAGCCGACGTTTTTTTATCGTCCGGCGGGTGACAAATTGAAAAGCGGACATGGGAATACCTCCGCACGAATTGGGAACGGCCACTTGAGCTATTCGTCGGTGTCGAAAGTGGAGCTCTGTTCGCGCCGCTGACGCCGGCGCCGTCAGGCCGTGCGCAGGGCGCCCGCTGCCGCTACGGTGACCGCGCAGGGGGCGGCGGCGATGTACTGTGCACCAGCTGCATGCACGATCGAAGCAGACATACAGGTCAACGCACATACTCGTTTGCTGCCCGGCCCGCGCAGCCGCGAGGCCCGAGTGTCCGCTCGGGCTCCCGCAGGACACCGGTCGGGCACCACTCCCGGCGGAGCGGCTGGATATGCCCCGCAGTTCCCGAACTTGCGTCCGCAGACAGTTTTATGCCTGCGACTCCTTGTCCTTCCGATCCTTGGATTCGCCACCCTTCGCGAGACCGCGTACCGGGAATTTAGATTACGGTGCGAGAGCGCCAGAAACGGAATTTCCGTTTCGCCGACGACCGGATATATGAGGTGCCTGCCGGTATGCGGGCAGCTGATTGGCCGGCCCCTCGGCGGGGGTCCAGGAGCAGGAGATGATGGCCGCCGTCCGGTCGGCCGCCACGACAGTCCTCGACCGCTCGTTCTCCTTGCGGTCGTCCGGGAGTGGCAGCAGGGTCCCGACGGCGACCCAGGCACGGCGACAGCCACGGCTATCGGACTTCCTCGCCGGTGACCCGGTCCGCTGGGGCACCGGGAAGATGGTTCGGCCATCGACCAGCATGGGGGCCCGGCACGGCGGTTCCTCGCAGGTCGCATGTCGGGTCCCCTTCGAGATTTGTGCCGGTCTATGAACAAAGGGGAGTGGTGAGCCCGCCGCGACGACACCGCGCAGGGGCGGGCTGCTCATGAGTGCTTTTCGGTCGGCCAAGGACTCCAAGGCGGCGAGGGACACCGTTCGGCGGCGGACGACCGACCCGGGCAGCCCTCTGCCCGCCATCGCCCAGGAGACATGCGCGTCAAGTGCCGAGAGAGTCGTGGCGGCACGCCCACGGATGGTCTCAGCAAGAAGTGGCCGACCGTATCCACGAGGTGAGCAGCCAGCAGCCGGGCGAGACGACCGCCATCGACACCTTCGCCGTCAGCAAGGAGAAGCGGTGACCTCCGAGTTCCTCCCGCAGTCCGACGATCCCTATCCTGCTGGCGCTGGCCGACGTCTACGGATGCACCGTGGAGGCCAGGCGCCCGAGCGCGATCGCAGGGCGGACATCTTGCGGCCGCCGTTCACGGGCAGATCCTGGGCCAATGGGAGGTCTCGCTGGTACCGTCGCTCGTATGGACCAGAACGGACCTCAGGTACCTCCCTTCGCGCCGGAGGAGTACGCGCGCGTTGAAGAGGCCGCTCACCTCGTCGGCAAGTCCCCCGAGGTCTTCGTCCGGGATGCCGCGCTCGCGGCTGCCGACGACCCGTTCCTCAAGGCCCTGGGCAAGACCCGCGACCGTGTCGCGCAGCTCGCGGAGGTCTTCGCCACCCAGGACACCGATGCGGCCGGCGCCGACACCGCTGCCTGGCCCGACCCGGCGCCCATGGGCAGCCGCGATCTGCACGAGATCCAGCGCGGTCACGCCGCGTGACCCGCTTCCTCACCCCGCAAGAACTCCTGCAGATCGCCCAGACACTTCCTGGTGACCCTGCGTGCCTCGACCTGGGTGTCCTGGACGCCGTCTGCGCCCGCGTCCTGGCGCGGTACATGTCCCGCGACGTCTACGCCAGCGACTGGCTCAAAGCGGGAGCCATGCTGGAGACCCTCGCCCTGCACGAGCCGCTTGAGAGCAGGAACGCTTTCTTCGCCTGGCTGGTCGCCGAGACGTTCCTCAACACCAACGGCAAGTACATGCACTACGAGCCGGAGGAAGCCCTCGCGCTCGTCATGCGCGTCAAACACAAGGGCGCCGCCGTGCAGGAGATCGCCGCTCAGCTCCGTTCCTGGTCCACCGCCTGACCCTCCGCAGAGGACCGTCTGCCCCTTTCCGTCGGGCACGGTGACTTGCCCGGGCGAAATCGGTACCTACCTCCCCCGAGGAGGCTTGGTGTCATGGCGAGTTGATGTCAGTGCGGTCAGCAGCGCCAAGGCCATCTCATGGGCCGGTCCTGCCAGATCCGCCGTCGTCAGCCAGTCGTGGAGGTCTGTCTCGTCGTCCAAGCCGGGCTTGTAGGTTGCGGCCTGGCGCGGATCGTGGCCGGGACGTCCAGCGGCCAGCGCGATCTGTTTGCCTTTTGGATCAGGCACGGCCACGGCCCAGCTGCCGCTGACGGTTTCGAGGATGAAGGCCGTCCGCCGTCCGGGGTTGGTCGATGCCGCGGGGTGCCAGGGTGCACCGAGGGCGGCTGCGAGAGCGGTTGCCAGGCGTGCGGCGGCAGCGGTGTGCGCGCCAGCACGGCCATATCCCCTCCAACGTCACCGCCACCGTCCGCGAGCTCGGCCTCAGCCGCCGCACGGTCCTCAACCACGCCCGCTACCTGTGCGAACTGGGCCTCATCGCCTGGGCCGAACACGGTTCGAAGCGCAATGTCCTGCGGACCCGCCACCGCGTCGCGGGCAGGGTACTGTCACCAGGACGTGCCTGCGCTGTGCGAGCGGCTTCGCCTCCCGGCTCCGCCCTCCAGCCATACAAAGCACCAGCGTCTGTCGGCCAGCCTGCAAGAGTGCTCAGACGACCGTCTTGAGCATGTGACTGAAGCCATCCTCGACAGCGAGCCGTTTCCCGCTTGGGAACGCACTCAACTCCAGGGCGTGCTGTGGAGCGGATGCCCCGGACCGTGGCTCGGCGCCACGGTCCGTACCGGCGGTGCAGCGCTCGGGTGGTCAGCGGGCCCGGTCACCGTGCCCGGGGCCTGCGCGAGTCCGGTGGCCCACAGCTGGTCGACACGCGAGCGCTCGGTGACGTTCGGGTAGCGGTTGGTGCAGGACGGGCCGGCGCTGCCGCCTGACATCAGCTCACTGCACGGCCCGCCGTAGTCGTCCGGCAGGCCCAGCACGTGCCCGGTCTCGTGGGTGGCGACGCGGACCGAGTCGTACTGCTGGCTCTGGGCGTAGTCGAGGAAGACATAGCCACTTCCGTGGCCGTTGGTGGAGGCGTAGGACCCGCGCGGGTCGTTGCCCTCGTAGTAGGAGAAGTCGGCACCACTCGACGCCTCCTGGAGCTTGACGTTGGACTCGGAACTGTTCCAGATCGAGGCCGCGCTCGATATCTGCGAACGGAAGCTCGGCGCCTGGGAGGCGTTGTAGTAGACAGTCACCGCCTGCGCGTTCGGCTGGGCGGCGCGCTTCTCGGCGACGGACTTGAGCACGGCCTCGAAGAACGCCTTGTTGTTCGCGGCCTCCTCAACCGACCCGGCGTACCGTGCCACGGAGGTACCGGCGGCAGCGGACGGGGTGGCGGCCGTCTGGGCGCTCGCCGGCACCGCCGCGCCCAGCGTGCTGGAGGCCAGACCCAGGCCGAGAGCGAGGAGTCTCGCGGACGTTCGGGACGACTTCATGTGGGGGGCTCCTACTCACTCGGTGACGCCGAGCGCACGGTGCGCAGTCGACTCTGCGTGAACACCGGTTCCGAACTGCGGCGACGTCCTGTGGGTCGCCATTCTTAGAACGGCTCGACGGGGAGCGCAAAGGGTCCCGCCACTACGTCGCCTCGTAGGTCCCGGGACCTCTCGCCAGGGCAGTGCACGGGTCTTCGCTCCGCACATGGCGGCAGGAGGGGAAGCTGTCGCGGCGTCAGAAGCCTTACATCACGGGGCAACGGGCGTGCGGGCCAGCCGGGCGGAATCCCGGGACGCGCGGCAGGATCCACATCCGGGCCAAGACGGACAAATCCTCAGATGTCTGCCAAGCCGCGTCTACTAAGTGTGCCGGTTTGTTAGTGGGGTGCTGTGACCGACGTCATAGAACATGAGCTTCCGTTTCTTTCGCGCCCCACCGGCCTCGGGGCGCCCCCCGGGAGTCACCCTCGGCGCTGGGCGGCAGCTCTGACCGCTGAGCCGCCGCCGCTCAGTCCTGATCAGGATGGAGGCCGCGCACGCCGTGCCGGCGAGCGGCGTGGGGGAGAGGTCGGTGGGTTCAGCGCCCGCCTCCAGCAGCGTGTCCGCCGCACCCGGTGGCTTCGGGACTATGCGGGCCGGGCTGTCGTCAGCCACGCGAACGAGGTGCGTGCCCGGTCGTAGAGTGCCAGCTGCACTCCGGCCCCTTCCGTCGGCACCAGCAACCACCCAGTCGTCTTCCATGTCCTTGCGCGGGACGTATCCCAGGGCCTCCATCCAGAACGCGGCCGCACGCGGCACATGCGAGACACCCAGCACAACGGAACCGACTCTCAGCATGCGCCGATTCTGGTGGACAGCAGGGAGCCGAGGCCACCGACTACGCCCCGCAACAGTGAGGCGAACGTTGCCTGGTATGGCACTAGTTCGCGGGGGTGTCGTCAGTGGAGAGGGTGGCGGTCATATGGCGGGTGGAGTTGGCCGAGCCTGTTGCGCTGCGTTCGTTGACGTTCGCGCCGCGCCTGCCAGGACCTTCATGTTGTCCGGATCGCTCCTACGCAACACGAAGATCTTCATCAGGGCGAGCAGACTGGGACCGCACAGCAGAGTTGCCTGGCACCAGGCATCCGCGGCTACGTACACGCCCGCGCCGAGCATCGCGAGGGCCACGAGCGCCGACTGTGAGGTCGGCCATGTGTGGCACATGCGCGCGTCGCTTCTGGTGCTCGCGTACTTCCAGTTCCGACCGTCGTTCACGTTCCTTGCGGTCGGCGGCTTCGCGTTGCATCCCCAGACGTATCAGAACGGTCTTGTGCTGACGGCGGAGTTCGGGCTCCAGCGCCTTCAGCGCCGCCTCCAGTTTGTCCGTTCCGAGGTGGCGCCACTGCATGGCGATGCTCATGCCGGCCGACAGGATCGGGTCTCCGCCTTCCTGAGACCACTCGGCGGGAAGTTGCGGTTCCGCGCTCACTGCTGTGCTCCTCCGCCACCGCTCGCCAGGGGACGAGGTCTCCGCCGGCTACCTCAGGTGGCGGGCCTAGCCGCATAAAGCAGGAGAGCCAAGGCGTGATTGATGGTCGAAGCCGATTCACCGGAAACCACGTCCGCCTCCTCGGGGGAAAGATCATCCGTCTCGATGGAGGGAAGATCATCATCTTCTGCTGAATCGGCATCCACTGAACGTTCCAGGCGAGCCAAGACAGATTTGATTCGCGACAGAGCAGTCCATGGGAATGACGGCTGTGGAGGTGAAGGCCCGTACTGCGGCGTGCCCGTGGCCTGGTCCTGCGGGGCGTCGGGAATGGGAGGCGCCTTGGGCGCGGCCGTGTGGGCGGTCCCGCCCGCCCACGGCGGCTCCGAGCCGGGGCCGAGCTGGGGCCGGGGGTGCGACTGGGGCGTGAGGATCGCGGACAGCGCGGCCGTGGTATCCGCCACGGTGATCCGGTGGGCTGGGTCCTTGGTGAGCCTGGCCGCCAGGAGCGGCTCCAGGACGCCCGCGCGTAGCGGCGGACGTGGTTCCTCCAGGACGACGGCGGTGAGTGCCGCGAGGACCGACTCCCGGTCGAAGGGGCCGCAGCCCTCGACGGCGTAGTAGAGCGAGCAGCCTTGCGAGAACAGGTCGGCCGCGGGGGTGGGCGGTCCGCCCTGGGCTCGCTCGGGCGCCAGATGCCCGGCGCGGCCCAGCAGCACGGAGGTCTGGGTGTACCGGGTCTCGCCGGCATCCGGCTGTGCGGAGATGCCGTAGTCGGTGAGCAGAACCCGGGCGTACGGGGCACCGGTGCGATCCGGCGCCAGCAGGATGTTGGCGGGGTTTACGTTCCGGTACATGACGCCCCGCTCGTGTCCGGCAGTGAGCGCGTCGAGCACGGCGAGTCCGATGCGGGCGCACTCGGCGGGTGCCAGCGGGCCGAGCCGGCCGACCAGGTCGCGCAGGTCGACGGCGTCCGCCACGTACTCCATGACGATCCACGGCGGCCCCTCGTGCTCCAGCACCTCGTGCACGGTCACCACCTGCGGATGGCCGCGCAGCCCCGCCGCGTACCGAGCCTCGGCCTGGGAGCGCGCGACCCGGGTCTCCCGCTCGGCGTCGGCATCGGCCGGATTGCTGAACACGATCTCCTTGAGTGCGACCTCGCAGGCCAGCCGTTGGTCGTGGGCGAGCCAGACGTGGCCCATGCCGCCGCTGCCCAGCTGGTTCAGCAGGAGGTACCGACCTGCGATGACCCGGCCGACGCCCGGCTGCGGTGATCCTGATGTCATCCGGTCACCCCTGATCCTTCTGCCTAGGAGCTAGAGGGCGTCTGAAAAGCCGGTCAGCGGGGCATACGGGCAGGTAGCGGGGTGGTGGTGCACTTACGGGGGCTGGGGTGGGCGAATCGCGCGCCCGTTTATCGACGGATCTGTCCGACGCCGAGTGGGAAATCCTGCGACCGCTGGTGCCGGCGGTGAAGCCAGGTGGACGGCCGCCCGGGCACACGCGGCGCCAGATCGTCAATGCCCTCGCGTCTTGGCTGCGGGCCGGCTGTGCTTGGCGGCTGCTGCCGCACGATCTGCCGCCCTGGCAGACCACATATCACTACTGGCGGCAGTGGCGACGCGACGGCTTGTGGGAGCGGATGCTCACTGAGCTGCGCGAACGTGAACGGCTGCGGCTGGGCCGTGACCCCACCCCGAGTGCGGGCATCATGGACAGCCAGAGCGTGCGAGCCACCGAACGAGGCGGTCTGTACGGCTACGACGGCGGCAAGAAAGTCAACGGCATCAAGCGCCACCTGCTGGTGGACACCCTCGGCACTGTCCTGCTGGCCTGCGTCAGCCCGGCCAACGTCGACGACCGGGACGGCGCCGAAGTCCTGCTCTGCCAAGCAGCCGACAACTTTCCACGCCTGAAGCACATCTGGGCCGACCAGGGTTACCGCGGCGCCGACTTCCACGCCTGGATCCGGCAGGCCACCGGCATCACCGTGCAGATCGTGCAACGCCGGGACGGCGGGTTCCGCCGTACCTGGGCCAAGGCCGGAGCCCCGCTCCCTGAAGTGCCCTACTTCGCTGTTGTCCAACGCCGTTGGGTCGTGGAGCGGACGTTCGCCTGGCTGGGACGGTGCCGACGCCTGTCCAAGGACTACGAATACCTCCGCGTCAACTCGGAAAACGTCATCTACCTCGCCATGGCCATGCTGCTCCTACGGCGACTCGCAAGAACGCCCCGCTGACCGACTTTTCAGACGCCCTCTAGTTGCTGGAGCTTGACAGTGGTGAGCTTGCCGCGCTTCGACTTCGTGTTCGACAGGAACACACCGAGCTTCACTTCAGTCCCGTCCTCCAGCCATCCTTGCGGAGCCCTTCGTTCAGAGTTTGCCGACCTGGATGACTTCACCGCCGAGAAGAGTGTCCAGGACTGAACCGTGCCCACCTGATTGAGACTTGCAAAGGCAGCGTGAGTTGATCGACGCGATGGCACGATAGAGCTCATGAGGGGGCCGAGGGGGCAGTGGTTTGCGCGCCGTTTCGGGCGTGTCCCTCATACGGTCGTCAACCGCATGGACGGCGGTTACGTCGAGAACCTCATCCAGACCGGCGCGATCCACGGCGGAGTGCACTTCCATGTCCATCGCCCGGAGGGCCCCCGGGTCCAGGGGCCACTGCGGCCCGTGGCGGTGGTGTTCCTGGCCCTCGCCGCTGCCGCGCTGATCGTGTCGGACCTCGGCCGACGCCGCCCCGGCCCCGCTTGGACGGTCGCTGCCTGGCAGACAGCGCCGGAGCTGGACCCACCGCCGCCCGGATGGCCGAGCTCGCGTCCCAATGTGCAGGCCGACGCGGTGGCGAACTCCACGTGCAGCGGGTGCAGGTGCAGCGAGTCATCCTTGACCTGCCGGGCAATGTCAGCCTGTCCGCTCCGATGCCCGACAAAGGGGCGGTGGCCTCCGCGGGCTCGGCGATGTCACCGAGCGAGATGACACGATGAGACGCTCCTACGAACAGACTTGCTTCATCGCCCGCGCGCTTGACGTGCTGGGGGAGAGGTGGACCCTGCTGATCGTGCGGGAGCTTGTCCTGGGGCCCCGCCGCTACAGCGACCTCCTGTCGGCCCTGCCGGGCATGGGCATCAGCCTTCTGGCTGCACGCCTCAAGCACTTCGAGCAACACGACGTGCTGCGCCCCACCACGCTGCCCCCGGTCAGGGCCGCGTCGCGGCCTACGAACTGACCGACCGGGGCGAAGCGCTGATTCCGGCCCTCCCCGGCCTCTCCGAGCGGGGCGCAGGTCTGGGAGACCCGCCGCCCGGCTACACCGACCGCGCCGCCTGGTCAGTGGTGGCGATGCGCCTTACAGCCCTGGGTGAGGCCGCACACTTCGGTACTAGGCGAGGAGAAGCTGTGGCTGCAGGGCGACGGCGAGCGGGTACGGGTGGAGACCGGCAGGGCGCCGGTAAAGCCCGGTCTGAGCCTGACCTGCGAAAAGGAAACGTTCTACGCCTTCGCGAAGGGGCAAGTCGCCGTCGATGAAGCGGTGGCTTCAGGGCGGCTCCTCGTGGATGGTGAACCTGAGGCCGCCCGGTTGTTCTTCGAGCTGTTCCGCCTGTCCGACGGACAGCGCACGACCTCTCAATGATCCCGTGCGGCGCCCGCTTGGAGGACTCCCCCCCCCACGCACAGGGCACTTCTCTAGAAACGGATGACAGCATGCGAGGTGTGCTCGGTGCCGCAACGGTACTCCCCTCCGGACCCGGAACCGACCCGCCAGGGCGTCGCCGGACCCTTCCCCGTCCAACCGGGAACGTTCCCGGCGCTCCGGACGTTGTAGCGAGTGGTTGTAGTTGAAGTTTGCGAACGTGGAAGCGCCCGTGGAGTTCCGACAGCGGGTGCTTCGCCGTTCTCGGGGGGTTTTCTTCGACGGCTGGCGACTGGCAGCCCGGGATCGCGCGAGTGCGCGTTCTCCGCACTACTCGCCATCTCGTAGGAGACGCCACATGGCTCAAGGAACCGTGAAGTGGTTCAACCCGGACAAGGGTTTCGGCTTCATCGCCCCCGATGAGGGCGGCGCCGATATCTTCGTCCATCACTCGGTGGTCGAGACGGGGGGTTTCCGCTCCCTGGAGGAGAACCAGCGGGTGCAGTTCACCGCCAGCCAGGGCCCCAAGGGCATGCAGGCCGACCAGCTCCGCGCGCACTGAGACACCCCATTCCGAGGCAGGCCCGCGCCGCGGGCCTGCCTCGTACTGCTTCCGAACGGGTGCCGCTTGCGGTGCCCCGCCCTCGTGTCGGAGGCAGCGCCCGTGTACGCCGAAAGGAACACTGTGACCACTGACATCAGCATCCGGGGCACCGGTCCGGCGGACCACACCGAGATGACTAAACCCCCGCCCGGCGGCCGGGGCAGCGACTACGCCGCACTGTCCCGCGAGGTGAAGCAGAGCGGGTTGCTGAAGCGGCGGCCGGGCTACTACTTCGTCAAGGTCGGGGCGAACCTGTTCCTGCTGGCCGCAGGCTGGACCGCGTTCGCCCTGATCGGACAGTCGTGGTGGCAGCTGCTGACCGCCGCCTTCCTCGCGGTGATGTTCACCCAGACCGGGTTCATCGGGCACGACGCCGGACACCACCAGATCGCTGCCTCCAAGCGCGTCAACAACCTGCTCGGCCGCGTGCACGCCGACTTGCTGATCGGCCTCAGCTACGGCTGGTGGATCAACAAGCACAACAGGCACCACTCCCACCCCAACCACGTCGACCGCGACCCCGACATCGCCGACGGCGCGATCGCCTTCACCCAGGACCACGCCCGGGTCCGCAGCGGAGCGTACGCATGGCTGGCCCGTCACCAGGCCTGGCTGTTCTTCCCGATGCTGCTCCTGGAAGGACTCGCCCTGCACATCGCCGGAGTACGGGCGCTGCTGGACCGCACCGGTACCGCAACCTCGCGGGCGGCCAAACTGGCCGAGGCGGGACTGCTGACGGCGCATCTCGGCGGCTATCTCGCCGCCGTGTTCCTGGTCCTGTCTCCCGTCCAGGCCGTGTGCTTCCTCGTCGTGCACCAAGGGCTGTTCGGGCTGTACATGGGCTGCTCGTTCGCCCCCAACCACAAGGGCATGCCCATCTTCGCCAAGGACGACAAGATTGACTTCCTGCGTCGGCAGGTACTGACCTCACGCAACATTCGTGGCCACCGGTTCACCGATTTCGCACTTGGCGGACTGAACTACCAGATCGAACACCACCTGTTCCCCTCCATGCCGCGGCCCAGCCTGCGCCATGCCCAGGGACTCGTGCGCACTTTCTGCGCCCGGCACGGCATCGCCTACTACGAGACCGGACTCCTCAACTCCTACGCCCAAGTGCTGCGGCACCTCCATGCGGTCGGCAGCCCCCTGCGCCCCGAAATGGAGTACTGAGCAACTGCCGCCGGTGCCGGCCGACGCACCCACGGTGAGGGTCGTCTTGACGGAGTTCAGCGGGTACACCGCCCCGGTGGCCACGCGCCGTCACAGCGTGTGGCACCGCCTCCACCCGGCCGAACTGCACGCCCGGCTCACCGAGGGCGCCTCCCTCGCCCTGGACAGCGTCGACGAACTCCACCCGCCCCTCGCATGCCTCGCCGAAGCGATCGAGCGCGACTTTCGCACCCGCGTGCAGGCGAACCTCTACGCGTCCTGGACCAGCACCGAGGGCTTTGGGGTCCACTGGGGCGACCACGACACCATCGTGGTCCAGCTGGATGGCGCCAAACGGTGGCGGATCTACGGCACCATCCGCCCGTTCCCGCTGTACCGCGGCATCAAGGACCCCGACGAGGCGCCCCCCGTGGCACGCGGTCTCCGCCGACCAGGGCACCCGCTCGCTGCACGTCACGTGCGGACTGCAGACCCACACCGCGACCGACCTCCTGTCGTGGGTGTCTGAGCAGCTGCTCACGCACGAGGACTGGCGGCGCGACCTGCCGCTGCTCGCCGCGCGGGACGTCCAGGCCGACGCCGTGGACGGGATGCGCAAGCGGCTCGCCGAACTGCTGGACGACCCGACGCTGATCTCCCGCTACCGGGCCGCGATGGACGGCCAGGTCGTCGGCCGGATGGTGCCGAGCCTGCCGTACCTGCGCAGGGAGAACCGGGAACAGCAGCAGACGATCGAGATCCTGAAAAAAGCAGCGGTGCATTCTCCCTGATCAGGGCTCCGGCAGAGCTTCGGGCGTCCCCGTCCGTCAGTGCCGGGCGGAGTCTGACGCGCGGGCCGGCACGCAGTCGGCTGCCCTACTGTTGGCCCACATCTACACCGGCGTTCCGCCGCAAGACCGGGGGTAGGCGAGTGAGGAGTTGTAGCTCGTGCAGTATGCGTAGGACGTCGTCCCGGAAGCCGCAGTGGCGCCAATCGCGAGTTTGCCGCTTTTGCACTTCGCGAACGCGTTGAAGGTGCTGCCGGTGCACTTGATCCCGGCCGTGTTGCCGTCGTCGAACACCACCGCGCACGTGAACGCGGACGGGGCGGCGGAGGCGCTGTTCGCCGTGGCCACGAGGCCGGAGCCGGCCAAGGTCAGGATGGCGAACATACTCATGAGCAGTCGCTTCATCTCGGTCCCTTCAGTGCCCGAATGCAGGGGAGTCCGTCCCCAGCGGTAGTGCGGTCGCCCGCCCGAGGCGATGCTGCCCGGGGGTACATGGAAAGCTAGCTGGAAGGACTGTTCCCTCTCGCCCAGCTGTGGGTTGAACTGCGCCTGCAATCGAGGTGGTTGCCGGCGTACCACCAGGGGTGTAGCTGTGGTCGTAAGCCGGGTGGAGTGATTGTTCCTGGCCTAGTGCGCCCCCCGCATGGGAAGGCCGGGCCCGTCGCTTCCCCGTGGTGACGGACCCGAGCTCTTTCAGCGCACTGCTTCCCTAGCCGTCGCGAACCGTGTCATGTCAGGGATAGAGGGTGTACACCGTGCAGTCGGCGCAGCCCTTGTGCTGAGAGGCCTCGAGGTCGCCGCCCACGTTTACCTGTGCCCGACTGGAGTTGTGCACCCAGTTGCTCCATGTGCCACGCCACTTGGCCCGCACCCAGGCGTCTCCTGCGCAGGAACCGTTGGTTCCCTTCACCGTCGCGGCGTATTCGTCTGTGACGATTGCTCCGTAGGTGGTGCCGCAGCTTCGTGTCCAGCTTTTCACGTCGTCGAGCGCGCCCGAGGGTGCTGCGGCGGCCGGGGCCACGGCGAGACCCCCGCCGAGGGCCGCGACAGCGGCGGCGAGGGCGATGCGCTGGCGTACTTTGTTCATCTTGTGGAGACCTTCCGGTTGTGGTGGGGCGGCGGAGCGAACTACGCCACCCGTCTCCCCTGAGTGGCTCCCCGCGAGTGAAACGGGGAGGATGCGTCGACGTGACGCTTGATGAGTTCATCGGCTTCTTTGCATCCCGCGCACTACTCAGGACGGGGCCCAAGGGCCTTTTTGCCTGCCCGATGAGCCTGTCCCACCCAGGTAGGAAAGGCCGAGGTGTTTCAACCTGGCTTGAATCATGGCCTGCTGGGACAATCACTGGCGATCGCCAGGCATGGCTGGAGCATGGGGGAAGCAGTGGTCTACCGGATCCATTTCACCGCCGACGATCTGGCCCGGACCCGAGTGGCCGAGTCGCCGAGGCCGATGCTGGAACTGGCCAATGCGGTACGGGTTCTCCAAGACCGGAATCAGCCGGTCCGCTACGATGTATGGCGACGGCGGTCCCTTGCCCGGTTACCGCCGGAGGCGCGCCTGGCCCTCGATCTGATCCCGTTGCGCGGATGGACACCGGACTTCCTGGCCTGCGTGCAATCGGGCAGCCCACACGATCTGCTGGAACAGATCCGTTCGACCTCACCGAAAGAGATCCGTCAGACCCTGGCAGCCCTCGCGGAACACCAGCCGCTGCCGTCCTGGACCCGTCGGCTGGGCGATGACCCATTCGTGCTGCAGCAGCTGGCCGACAGCATGCATCTCCTCCACACGACGGTCATGGCGCCGTACTGGCCCCACGTGGTGACCAGCCTTGCGGCCGACCGCGCCGTTCGGATACGCGAGCTGCTCCACGGTGGCGTCGAGCGCCTGCTGACGGGTTTGTACCCGACGCGTATCCGGTGGAGACCGCCGATGCTGGAAGTCGCCATGGCCTCCGGCATGCAAGGCGATCTGCGGCTGGAGGGCCGGGGGCTGTTGCTGGTGCCTTCACTGTTCGGGTCGGAGTCACCGGTCATAGACCCCGATGCCGAGCCCCAGCCCTTCCTGGCCTACCCCGCCAACTCCGGTGCGGCCCTCACCCCCCTCACCCCCTTCTCCGCAGAGTCCAGGGCCGGAGGCGCCCCCGAGGCTCTGACCGCGCTGCTAGGCCGGACCCGCGCCGCAGTCCTCCATGCCATCGCCACCCATCCCGGATGCAACACGGCCGAACTGGCCAGTGTGCTGGGCATCGGCGCCTCTGGCGCCAGCCAACACGCCACCGTCCTACGACAGGCCGGACTGGTCACCACCCTCCGGCACCGCAACAGCGCGGTGCACACCCCCACCAGCACTGGGCTCAGCCTCCTCATGCTGCACAGCTGAAGGCCACCGCAGGCCCACCAAGGGGTTTGCCACCTTGCGAAGGTGGCGGCAGAAGCATCCAGCGGGACGCACCTTTCGCAGGACAGCGCGTCAGCATGCCTGGACAGCGTAGCTGGGATCGAAAGCACGCTCTCAGGGTGTGGGAGGGCTGGCGCAGATCCGCCCGTAGCAGGCGGGCGGGGGAGAGGAGGAGAGGGTGCGGGGACCGAACCCTTGAGCGCGGAGGCCCCGCATGTAACCGTTCTGCGGAGCCTCATGCCCGGCGGCCGTTTCCCCGGATGACACGACGCCGACACCCCCGAGGACCAGCCCCCACTACGGCACACTGTGAGCTGGCCCGTGCCGGCGGCACAGACGGCACAGGCCACTTTCCGGCAGCGACAGCACTCCTCTGCGCCGTCCCGCAGCGAAGACCGAATACCCGACGATGCCTTCGACGCCCTCCTTGTTCGCGCGGTGGGTGTGTCCCGCGCTGGTCGCGTCTCTTTGAGTTGGATCAGCGCGGGATCCGATGTCCCGTTGAGGAGGGCGTTCGTGTCGCTCTTACTGGCCCTAACAAAGCCGCTGTACGTGTCGGTGGGTGATCAGGCAGACGGCGAGACCGAGGAAAGCTTCGTGG
>NZ_JAGXJM010000553.1:0-240 GCF_019091445.1 Streptomyces sp. GbtcB7 | reverse complement strand
TCGAGGTCGCCAAGTTCGACGGCTACCAGGGTCCGGACAAGGCCAAGAACGGTGGTGTGCTCTTCAAGAACTACACCAACCTGGAGGCGGCCTACGAGGACCTGAAGTCGGGCAACGTCGACGTCCTGCGTCAGATCGCCCCGAAGGGCCTGCCGGTCTACAAGTCGGACCTCGGCAGCCCCGCGGTGGACAAGGCGTACTCGGCGATCCAGACGCTCACGCCGGCCTTCTACCCCAAGC
>NZ_JAGXJM010000552.1:0-240 GCF_019091445.1 Streptomyces sp. GbtcB7 | reverse complement strand
AGGGGACGGCGGTCCCGGCGGACGGACAGGGGAGGGTGCCCGACAGACCCCGCCGCCCCTCGCCCGGCGATGCAGGAGCCAGGTACCGCCCGCGGCGGCGCCGGCCAGGGCCGCCACTCCCGCCGCGGTCTGCACGGGGTCGGGGCCGAGGGCGCCGCCGACCCCCGTGTTCACATGCCCACGCGGCAGGTGGGTCTGTTCGCGTGTGGCGGTCAGGTTCACGATCAGGTCGCCGGGGGC
>NZ_JAGXJM010000551.1:0-240 GCF_019091445.1 Streptomyces sp. GbtcB7 | reverse complement strand
GCGCGCGGGCGGCGCATGATGGAGATGGGCGACGCCTTGTCGTACGCCCTCGGAGTGCGTGTCGAGCGCGTACGCCTGCTGCTGATGCTGGCCGCCGTGCTGCTCACCGCCGGCGCCACCGCCGCCGCGGGCCCGGTCGGCTTCGTGGCGCCCACCTCGCCGCAGCTCGCCCGGCGGCTGGCCCGCCCCCCCGGCCCGCACCTGGTGCCGCCGATGGGCGTGGGGGCGGCCCCGCTGGTC
>NZ_JAGXJM010000550.1:0-240 GCF_019091445.1 Streptomyces sp. GbtcB7 | reverse complement strand
AGCAGGATCGACAGCGCGAGGGTGCTGCCGAACCCGGCGGCGGGGATCAGATGGGAGCGCAGGGTGCGCAGCACGACGGTCATGCCGCCCTCGCCAGCCATGAGGACCGCGACCAGCCCCACATAGGCGGAGTAGGTGCCGGCGAGCGAGAGGGCGAGGCAGGCCGAGGTCGCGACCGCCGCTGAAGCGGCGCCGACCGGCCACAGGCCGTAGCGGTCGATGCCGCGGCGGCACAGGGCG
>NZ_JAGXJM010000549.1:0-241 GCF_019091445.1 Streptomyces sp. GbtcB7 | reverse complement strand
GGCCCCCGACACCGCGGGGCAGAACATGGCCAACCCGGTGGCCGTGGTCCTGTCGGGCGGGATGCTCCGGGGGTGGCCGGGCGCCCGCCACGAGGGCCCGGCCAGCAGCGGGGCCGCGGCCGCCTGCCGGAGGTTCGGTCCGAAGAAGAGGACCGAGTTCACCCCGGGGTCCACGGTCGCGAACTCGATGTACGGGGGGGCCCAGTCCCACACCAACGGGGCGGGGGGGCGGGGGGGTCCG
>NZ_JAGXJM010000548.1:0-241 GCF_019091445.1 Streptomyces sp. GbtcB7 | reverse complement strand
CGGACGTCGACGGTCCGACCGTACAGCGCCACCAGCGGGCGCTGCCGGACGCGACCGTGGTGGCAATGCTGACGACGTTCAACGCCGACGAGTACATTCTCACCGCGCTGCGCTCGGGGGCGGCCGGCTTCCTGCTCAAGGACACCGGGCCGGACCAACCCCCCCAACTGGGGCGGGCCTTGGGCGCGGGGGGGGTCGGGGTTCCACGGTGGGCGTCCCTGCCCGGGGGGCAGGCCCACCC
>NZ_JAGXJM010000547.1:0-241 GCF_019091445.1 Streptomyces sp. GbtcB7 | reverse complement strand
ACCACCCTTCCGAGCAAAGCCACGTCTGGCGGGCCGCCGGCGTCCACGTCGCCGCCGGGCTGATGGATGGCGACCAGGCCCGCCTCCGCCAAGACGGCGACGAGAATCCTGGCCACACCGAGAGGGATCGACAGCAGCGCCGAGATTTCGCCCACCGACTTGATCTCCCGGCAGAGGTTGCAGATCCGCTGATGTACGGGCAACTGGCCCTGCATCTGGTGCGGTTGTGCGGTGGTGTGCA
>NZ_JAGXJM010000546.1:0-241 GCF_019091445.1 Streptomyces sp. GbtcB7 | reverse complement strand
TCGGGATCCGGCGACGCGCCAGCCAAACGGAGGAAGGCGAGGAGGGAAGCTGCACAGAGGGCAAGAGAGCACGGACGGCCCCGGCGGTGGGGGACTCACCGTCCCCATGGCGTGGTTGTACGCCGAGTTCATCGCTGACGAGCTGCTGCGGACCGGCGACCTGCTGCCGCCCACGTCCTTCGAGTTCCGCGCCGGGCGTGACGCCCTGGCGCTGGCCATCTTCCTCTCCGCCACCGACGGC
>NZ_JAGXJM010000545.1:0-241 GCF_019091445.1 Streptomyces sp. GbtcB7 | reverse complement strand
CCCCCGCCCCCCCTCGCCCATGCCGACGGGCCCCCCCCCGCCCCCCAGCGGGGACCCGGGCAGCCCGCCGAGCACCTCCCCGACGGCCCCCACCACGGTGTCGCCGTCCTCCTGCGCGGGCGTCGCGCGCCGCGCGCGCAGAAGAATGCGGCCGCGGCCCGCCCCCAGCCCCCCCGCCATCTTGGGGCCGCCCCTGTCGGGCGCGGCCCCGCGGTCGGGGTGCATCAGCGTCAGTTCTCCC
>NZ_JAGXJM010000544.1:0-241 GCF_019091445.1 Streptomyces sp. GbtcB7 | reverse complement strand
CCTGCGCTCTCGTGGGCGGCCCCCTTGCGGCGGCACTCGCCGCCGCGGGCGTGGCGGGCGCGTGGGAGGCCGCCCACCTCGGGGGTCACCGCTTCTCGCCCGCCCTGCTCGTCCTGCCGTACGGATACGCCTATGGGCGGGCCGAGGCCCACGCGCTCAAGGTGATCCTCCAAGGCGTCCGCGAGGGCCGCGACGTCACGGAGGGCTGGCGTGGCAGCTCGGCGGGGCAGCGGCCCGGGCC
>NZ_JAGXJM010000055.1:0-60970 GCF_019091445.1 Streptomyces sp. GbtcB7 | reverse complement strand
TGGGTCTCGGGTGAGGCTATAGTGAAACCGGCCGAGCGGTTTTGTTTTGCGAGTGGTTCTCTGGCGGGTGTCGGTGCCCGGGGGGACGGTTTACGGGATGCGCATGGCCCGGGCCGACACCCGGACGCACACGGCCCGGGGTCCTCTTTCGGGGTGGGTGTCGAGGGCCGTTCGCATGGCGTCGTAGCCCGAGGGCCTGTACCTCGGCGGGTGACAGGCGTGGCGCGTGCCAATTCGGCCTTGGTTCTCTGGGAAACCTCACCAGTAACGCTGTGCTCGTCGCCGGAGCCGGTCGCGTCATCGGTAAAGGCGTCATCGAATGCCTCGCGCAGGACGGAGCGACGGTCGCGATCAACTACCGCGTCAGCGCGGCGGACGCCGAACAACTGGTTGCGGAGCTTGAGAAGAACCGGTAGTTGACGTCTGATCAAGGCAACTGACGCTGACCCGCTACTGGCTACTTGCCCCGGAAAAGGGGTTTGGCCTTTATGTGGTGCGTAGACGACCCGATCGACTCAACTCCCCAGGCCAGCTCATCACGTTGGTGTCATGACAACGCATCAGCCCTGCCCAGGGAGGGACCCGCGGCGCTGGGCAAGGATTCGCCTGGAGGCCTCAGGGGGTGACCTGGTCGTGTGCCGGGCTGAGGTAGTGCACAGCCGTCCGTTCGGCGTGCGGGATGAGCAGGCCCTGCAACTCCTCGGCTGCGACCTTGAGAAGGTCGCCGTCACGGGTGGCGTGGAGGGTTTCGAGGACGAAGGTGACGTGGGTGGAGTCCTTGGTGACGCGGGTGCGGTGGGCGTCGCGGTGGTTCCAGTGGCGGGTCAGGACGCCGGTGGTGTCGGCGTAGATGATCTCGCCCGGCTTGGGGTTCTCGGTGGTGTCGGGTTCGCCGAGCGGGGTGAAGGTCTCGGTGCCGTCTGCGTGGCGGATGTCGACGTCGCCCGTGACGTGGTCGAGGTCGAAGGCGCCGACGGGCAAGCCGTGGCGGACGGAGACGGCGTTGTAGGAGTCGACGGCCGGGTTGATACGCGGCAGGGCCCCCTTCTTCGCGAGGCGGCGACCGAGCGCGTCGACGCTGGGGCGGATGCGGCGGGGGTTGGTGCCGAAGGCGCGGTAGGCGGTGTGCCACGCCTCGATACGGGGGTCGTTCTCGTTGGCGGGCTGCCAGGCGCCGTCGGCAAGTTGCTGCTCCAGGTCCTCCACGGCGGCGGTCGTGTGGGGCCAGGATTCATGGCCACGCAGGCTGGTCGCGGTGACCAGGGCGACAAGGGTGTCGGGGAAGGCGTCGGCGACGGCGGGGCTGAGGCGGAAGACGGTCATGGGCGGGGTTCCGTTCCTGTGTGCGTGCGGATGGGCGCGGGTCAGGGCTTCCAGGGTCCGATGCGGTCCAGGCGGCGGCGCTGCTGGAGGGCGGTGGGCACGTCGAGGCCCTGGCCGCGTGCGGTGAGGTGGTCGGCGACGGCGGTGCGGTGCTCGACGGGCTTGTGGTCGTCGTACTTGAACTTGGCCACCACGTCGGTGACTTCGAGGCGCAGGCCGCGGATGCCGGGCAGCATCCGGCCGTAGGGTGGCTGGTCGACGGCGACGGGGGCGTGGTCGCCGTCGGGCTGGAAGTGGGCGAGTTGGCGGCGCAGCAGCTCGGCCTTGGCCTCGGGGTCGTCGATGATGTGGGCGCGGCAGGTGAACTGGACGGCTGTGTAGTAGCTGGTGGGGACGCCGTCGGTGGGCGGGGTGCCGGCTGTGGCGCGCCATGGGCCGGGGATGAATGCGTAGTCGCCGAAGACGGTGAGCAGGACGTTCGGGTCGTGGTCGATCGACTTCCAGGCCGGGTTGGGACGGGCGAGGTGGACCAGGAGGTGGTCGCCGTCGCTGGTGAAGTGGGTGGGGACGGCGACGGGCGGGTGGCTGGGCAGGCCGTTGACGCTCAGGATTCCGAAGTCGTGCCCTTCGGCGATCCAACTCTGCCATTCGGCTTCGTCCAGGCTGGTGTCCCAGGGCTGGATGAACATGCTGTGCTCCTTGCGTAGTTGGTGGAGGTAGTGGGGGGAGGGGCGCGGGGGTCAGGCGAGTGCGAGGAGGCTGACGGCGACGGCGGCGGTGCCCAGCCCGACGATCTGGCCGCGACGGATGCGTTCGGCGAGCACGCTGCGGGCGAGCAGGACGGTGCCGGCCGGGTAGAGAGCGGTGATCACGGCCACGACGGTGAGGTCCCCGCTGCGGGCGGCGAGAAGGAACAGCAGGTTCGCCATGGAGTCCAGCACGCCGGCGGCTGTCGACATCGCGTACGCGGGGCGCTCGGAGCCGAGCCTGCGGTACATGAGACCGGCCGCGGCCAGGATGACGGCAGAGGAGACCGCCCGGCCGATGATCAGCGGGGCCACGCCGCTGTCGGAGGGCGCCTGGTGCAGGAAGACCAGCTGGAGGGCGATGGCACCGCCCGCGCCGAAGGCCGACAGCAGCGCGGTGCGCGACGGGCGTGCCGACCCGGCGCCATGTCCGGCGCTGACCAGGACCACCGCGACCAGCGCGAGCGGCAGGCCCACCAGCCCGGCGGCGCCCAGGTGCTCGCCCTGCAGCAGGCCCACGCCCACGGGCAGCACGGCGGACACGAGGGCGGTGACGGGCGAGAGTACGTTCATCGGGCCTATCGCCAGGGTGCGGTAGAGCAGGGCGAATGCGGCGGCGGAGGCGATGCCGGACGCGGCGCCCCAGCCGAGGGCGCCGGCGCTGAACGAGGCACCGAGGAACGGCCACAGCAGCAGTTCGACCGCGAGAGAGGCCGGAGCCGCGATCATCACGGTACGCAGCACATGAGCCTTACGTGCCCCCAGACCGCCGAGGAAATCGGCGCATCCGTAGGCGAGTGAGCTGCCCAGGGCCAGTAGCAGAGCGATCACGGTACATCCCTTAAGATTTCGATGGAACGACTGAACGGTACAACGAACCGACTGGCGTGTGTCAACCAAACGACCGGGCGGCGCACTAAAGTGATCCACTGGCGAGGATGGTGATCGGATGGCCGAGACAGAGGCAGCCCTGCGGACGCTCGCGCACAACGTCAGGACGGCCCGCACCCGCGCGGGCCTGTCCCTGGACGAGCTCGGCCGTCGCGCCAAGGTCAGCAAGGGGGCTCTCGTCGGGTTGGAGAAAGCGCAGGGCAACCCGAACTTCGCCACTCTGGTCCGGCTGGCCGACACCCTCGGCGTCTCGGTGTCCGCTCTGCTGGAGGGGCCGTCCGAAGGTCGCGTCCGTGTCGTGGCCGCCGACGCCGTGATGCCGTTGTGGACCGGAGTGCAGGGCAGCGAGGCCCGGCTCATGCTGACGACCTCGGGCGCGGCGCCGGTCGAGGTCTGGCGCTGGAAACTGGAACCGGGCGAGGAGTACCCCAGCCACCCCCACCAGGCCGGAGTCGTGGAAACCGTCAGCGTCACCGCCGGCCGGATGACCCTGATCGTCGACGGCGCCGAGCACACCGTTGAAGTCGGACAGACCGCCACCTTCGACGGCGACGCCCCCCACACCTACCGCGGTGCCGGCACCGAACCCTGCCACCTGATCATGACGGTCCACCTGCCGCCCGGTCCCGTTTCCACATCCTGAGCCGACGACACCCGGGAAGGCCGCAGTGGCGCCGTCCCCTTCGTCCCGGCCCTGGTCGTTCAGCCGCCGTACTTCTCGGCGCCGTGGGTTGCGTCCCTGGCGATCCCGGCGATGAGGGCCACGGCAACCGGCGTTGCCCCGCGCTCGCGCATAGGTCAGATGACGTAGCCGTGGCAGCCGCCGTACGAACTACGTCATTTGGCTCAATCGAAGGCCGCTGCCGCCCTTCTAGCGTTCGGGTCATCATCCCGACCGAGTCCGGAACGGAATTCCGGGCGAAGGAGGCAATGCCGTGAGCGAAGTGAAGAACATCGTGTTGGTCCACGGCGGTTTCGTCGATGGCTCCGGCTGGCAGGGCGTCTACGATCATCTGACCGCCGACGGCTACCGGGTCACCGTCGTGCAGAATCCGACCCTGTCACTGGCCGGCGACGTCGCCGCGACGCACCAGATCCTCGACGGCCTCGACGGCCCTGCCGTGCTGGTCGGCCACTCCTACGGTGGCGTCGTCATCACCGAAGCGGGCAACCACCCGAACGTCGCCGGGCTTGCCTACATCGCGGCGTTCGCGCCCGACAAGGGCGAGTCCGTCAGCTCCCTGATCGCCGACCCGCCGCCCGGTGCGCCGGTTCCGCCGATCCTGCCGCCCAAGGACGGGTTCCTGTTCCTGGACAGGGGCAAGTTCGCGGCGTCGTTCGCTGCCGACGTGCCCGCGGCGGTGGCCGCCTTCATGGCCGATTCGCAGGTGCCGTGGGGCGTGGACGCGCTCGGCGGGACGGTGTCGGAACCGGCCTGGCGGACCAAGGCCTCGTGGTACCTGGTCGCCACCGATGACCACATGATCCCGCCACCCGCCCAGCGGGTCATGTCCGAGCGGGCGGGGTCGACCGTCACCGAGACCCCGGGCAGCCACGCTGTCTACGTGTCCAACCCCGCGGCCGTGGCGGCCGTCATCAACCAGGCGGCCCACGCGGTCTCCGCCCGTTAGCGGAGGCGTCGCATCCCGCGTCGCCGCCCAGTTCGTCTCGCCCGGTGCCTCCGGCCGGGCGGGACTTCACTTCCCGCTCTCTCCCAAAGGAGTTTCGCCATGCACGTCCGCCGAATGATCACCCGCCGTCGGGCGCTCGTGAGCGGAGTCGCCGTCGCCGCGACGGCCGCGATGGTCGTCCCGGCCGGCTCCCCCGCCGCGGCCGCCGACCACACCAAGGCCCAGTCGAAGGCCAAGCCGACCATCGTTCTCGTGCACGGCGGATTCGCCGACGCCTCCGGCTGGAACGGCGTCATCGAACGGCTCCAGCACGACGGCTACAAGACCATCGCCCCCGCCAACCCGCTGCGCGGCATCCCCACCGACGCCACCTACATCGCGAGCGTCCTCGAATCGATCGAGGGACCGATCGTTGTGGTCGGCCACTCCTACGGCGGCGCCGTCATCACCAACGCCGCCGCGGGCAACCCCAACGTCAAGGCACTGGTCTACGTCGCGGCGTTCGCACCCGACAAGGGCGAGCAGCTCGGCGTCCTGCTCAACAAGTACCCCGGCAGCCTGATCGGCTCCTCCGTACAGGGAGTGCCCTACCCCAACCCGGACGGCACCACCGGCACCGACCTCTATCTGCAGGCCGACAAATTCCGGGCCGCCTTCGCAGCCGACCTGCCCGTCTCCACCACCCGGCTCATGCAGGCGACCCAGCGGCCCTTCGCCGCCTCGTCACTCACCGACGTCACCCAGGCCGCCGCCTGGCGCAGCATCCCCTCCTGGGCCATCGTCGCCACCGAGGACAAGGCCATCCCGCCCGCCCTGGAGCGCTGGTTCTACGAGCGCGCCAAGTCCCACGTCATCGAGATCGAGGGCGCTTCGCACGTCCCCATGATCAGCCACCCGATCACCACCGCCAAGCAGATCGAGGCCGCCGCCCGGGCCACCAGCTGACCGGCGTCACCAAGGAGAGCAGTTCGCTGAGCGCGGGCCATCCTCACGCTCAGCGGCTCCACACACGGGCAGCAGATGGGCTCACCGCGCGCTGCTCCCTCCTCTGCGGCATTCAGGACGGCAGAACCCTGAGCCGACACCGCCACGATGTCTGGGCTGTTGACCTGGTCGATCGACCAACCACGTCTTGGAGATCTTGTGACCTCGCCCCCCAGGTGCCGACCGTTCGTGGCCCGGTGGCCGTGGACGATCTGGGCACCGTCCTGATGCACGAACACGTCTTCGTCCTGAGCGAGGAACTGCGCCAGAGCATCCCGGAGAACTGGGACGAGCAGCCGCGCATGGACGACGCGGTCACCCGGCTGACCGCGCTGGCAGAGACGGGAGTGTCCACGATCGTCGATCCGACCGTCATCGGCCTCGGCCGTGACGTTCGACGCGTCGCAGCGGTCAACGAGCGCGTCGACCTCGACATCATGGTCGCGACCGGCCTCTACGCACTGGCGGATGTGCCGGACTACTTCCGCTACCACGGGCCCGGCACCCTGCTCGGCGGCCCCGAGAGCATGACCGACCTGTTCGTGCGTGAACTCACCGAGGGCATCGCCGGCACCGGCATCAAGGCGGCCTTCCTCAAGTGCGCGATCGAGGACGAGCTCACTCCCGGCGTCGAGCGGGTCATGCGCGCCGTGGCCCAGGCCCACCTCCGCACAGGAGCCCCGATCACCGTCCACACCAGCGCTCATGCCCAGACCGGCCTGACCGCTCAGGAGATCCTGCGCAGCGAGGGCGTCGACCTCGGCGCCGTAGTCATCGGGCACAGCGGTGACACCTCCGAGCCGGACTACCTGCACCGGCTCATCGACAACGGCTCCTACCTCGGCATGGACCGCTTTCGCGAACAGATCGCACCGAACTGGCACTACACGCACCTGCACGACCACGTCCTTCCAGCGCTGCTGCAAGCCGGGGTCACCCAGGCGTAACTGGACACCATGCTCGTCGACAACCCACGCCGCTACTTCAGCCCGGCCAAGTCCTAGCGGCACGCCACACGGCGCTGTCGACCAGAGCGTGTCCAGGCGGCGCGGTCCGCCCTCTGGCGGGTGTTGGCCTCCCATGGCCACCCCGGACACGATCACGATGTGCCCGACACGATCACGATGTGCCCGGCCGCGATCACGAAGTGGCTGTGCGGATCGTCCTGGCGGGCGGCTCACGCCCGGCGCTGCCCGGCTTCACACCGAGCCGAGTGCCGCTGTTCCTGCCCGTGGTGTGGCGGTAAGACCGCAGGTAGCGTGCGGGCCGTGACACCTGAGGATGGGGCTGTCGGCCCGAGACAGAGACCGCACGACGGCCAATTGCCAGCAACGGATGGCATGTTGGTCGGGCGGGAGCACGAGTTGAAGGTCGTTGAGGAGTTCGTGCTGCGTGCTGCGAGTGACGGGGATGCCCTGGTGCTCTACGGGGAAGCCGGCGTCGGTAAGACGGTCCTGCTGGACGCCGCCGAAGAGGCGGCTGCCGCGAGCGGGGTTCCCGCTGTTCGTACCGTCGGCGTCGAGGTTGAAACGGACCTGGCGTACGCCGCTCTGTACCGGCTGCTGACGCCGTTCCTGTCGCAGCTCGACGGGTTGAGCGGGCAGCAGCGTCGCACGCTGGCGACGGCGCTCGGGCTCGACGAGGGGCCGCCGCCCGACCGGCTGGCCGTGTCGAACGCGGTGCTGTCGCTCCTCGGGCTGGCCAGGGGGGACGGTCCGCTCCTGGTGATCGTGGACGATCTGCCGTGGCTGGACCGTATGAGCGCGGCGGTACTGGCGTTCGTCGCGCGGCGGCTCGCCGGCGCCCGGATCGGGTTTCTCGGCGCCTTCCGCACGGGCGAGTCGAGTTTCTTCGACGGCGGTGGGCTGGCGGCCGTCGAGGTGATGCCGCTTGGCCAGACCGCCGCCGGCAGCCTGATCGACCGGCGCTTCCCGGCCCTTGCGCCCAGAGTGCGCCAGCAAGTGCTTGCCGAGGCGGCCGGGAATCCACTGGCGCTGCTGGAACTGCCCGCGCGAGTGGCCGATCGCAGCCATGAACGGCAGACGGCTCCGGCACTGCCGTTGAGCCAGCGGTTGGAGCATCTGTTCGCCGCCAGGGTCGATCCGCTTCCGGCCGCGACCCGGCGCGCCCTGTTGCTCGCCGCGCTCGACGCCACCGGTGACCTCGGCATCCTCGTCGCGGCCTTCGGCGCGAACGCCATCGACGACCTCGCCCCGGCGGAGCGCGCACAGTTGATACGGGTCAATGGTGAGCGGCGTCGACTGGCGTTCCGTCACCCGCTGATGCGGTCCGCGGTCATCGCGATGTCCACCGATCAGCAGCGGCGCGACCTCCATGCGGCGATCGCCGCGCAGATGCCGGACCAGCCGGACCGCCGCGCCTGGCATCTGGCCGAGGCCGCCGAAGTCCCGGACGAGTCCATCGCGGTGCTCCTGGAGCAGACGGCGGACCGGATCCTCCGTCGAGGCGACGCGGTAGGCGCGCTCTCCGCCCTGCTGCGCGCGGCCGACCTCACTCCCCTCGGCCGGGACAGAGGCCGGCGGTTGGCACGCGCCGCGTACATCGGAGCAGAGGTGACGGGGGACATCGGCAGTGTGCCGCGGCTGTTGGCCGACGCGCAGCATGCCGACCCAGGCGGTGCCGACGCGCTGGCCGCGGCGGTCGCGACGTCCGCGTACCTGCTGAACGGTGAGGGCGACGTCAACGCGGCGCACCGCATGCTCTTCGGGGCCATCGCGGCTCGCGAGGTGCTGGACGGCGAGGACACCGGCCTGATCGAAGCCCTCTGGTTCCTCATCGCCATCTGCGTGTTCGGTGGCCGGGCGGAACTGTGGCAGCCCTTGGACGGCTTGATGGGACGTTTCCGACCGGCGCCACCGCGATATCTGACCGTCCTCACCAAGGCCTTCGGCGATCCCGCGCATCAGGCTCTGCCGGTACTGGACGAACTCGACGGCTTGATCGGTGGGTTGAGCCAGGAGCCCGATCCGGCATACGTGGCGCGTGTCGCCATCGCCGGTGCCTACGTGGATCGACAACGCGCGTGCCGAGGCCCCGTGCAGGCGGTCGTCGACCACGGCAGGGAGGGCGGTGCCGTCACCTCGCAGATCCAGACCGAGGTCATCCTGGCCAACGACGACTTCTTCGCCGGCCAATGGGATGAGGCGCTGGAGCTGTGCGACGAAGGGATACGCCTCTGCGAGCTGCACGGCTACCCGTTGCTGAGATGGCTGTACGTCCACCAGGACGCTGTGATCGCGGCGGCGCGGGGCCGGACCGAGCGCGCGCGGGCCGCAGCCGAGGCGATGACTCGCTGGGCGGCACCGCGCGGAGTCGGGCTGCTCCTCGCGTATGGGCACGGTATCGAGGCCCTCCTGTCGCTCGGACGCGGTAAGTATCAGGAGGCCTTCGTCCATGCGTCCTCGATCACTCCGCCGGGGAAGTTGCAGCCTTATGCCCCCTACGCCCTGTGGACCGCTCTGGATCTCGTCGAGGCAGCGGTACGCGCCGGCCTGCGCACCGAGGCCGCTCGGCACGTCGCCGCACTGAGGGACATGGACATCCCCGCGATCTCCCCCCGCCTGGCACTCGTCACAGCGGGAGCCGCCGGCATGGTGTCTCCCGACGGGCGGTTCGCGGACCACTTCGAAGCAGCGCTCGCCGTCGCCGGGGCGGAACGGTGGCCCTTCGACCGGGCCCGGATCCAGCTGTCCTACGGGCAACGCCTCCGTCACGGCCGAGCCATGGCCGAGGCGCGCAGACATCTCGGCGACGCCTTCGACACCTTCCAGCGGCTCGATGCCACACCGTGGTCCGCCTTCGCCGGCAAGGAACTGCGGGCCGCCGGCGGATCACGGGGGAAGCTTCAGGCGGGTGGCATCGCAGCACTGACGCCGCAACAGCGGGAGATAGCGATGCTGGCGGCAGAGGGTCTGACGAACAAGCAGATCGCCGAGCGCCTCTTTCTGTCGCCGCGCACAGTCAGCACGCACCTCTATCAGATCTATCCCAAGCTCGGCGTGACCACCAGGGCCGGACTACGTGACGCTCTGAGCAACGAGGAGCCCACCACGGAGTGAGCCGCCGCCCGCCGTCCGGTGTGGACTTCGCCCTCAGCCGCCGACCGGCGACAAGGTCGGGCAGGGTCTCCCCTCTGGCGATCCACGTCATTTGACTGAATCGGCGGGGCTGTTGACGGGCCTAGCGTGGCGGCAGCACTTGTGAGGAGGAAGCGAATGAATACCGGTGATCCCACCCGAAACGTGGTCTTAGTGCATGGAGGTTTCGTCGACGGTTCCGGCTGGCGGGCGGTGTACGACCTGCTCAGGGCGGACGGATACCACGTGAGCATCGTGCAGAATCCGACCCTGTCGCTGGATGGCGACGCCACCGTGACCCGGCAGGTGCTCGGGCTCCAGGACGGTCCCACCGTGCTGGTCGGCCACTCGTACGGCGGCGCCGTCATCAGCGAGGCCGGCACCCACGACAAGGTCGCGGCTCTCGTCTACGTCGCCGCGTTCGCGCCGGACAAGGGCGAGTCCGTCGGGTCTCTGACCGCCGACCCGCCGCCCGGTGTCCCGGTTCCGCCGGTCCTGCCGCCCAAGGACGGGTTCTTGTTCCTCGACCGCGAAGAGTTCTCGGCGTCGTTCGCCGGCGACCTCCCCGCCGACCGCGCGGCCTTCCTCGCGGACTCGCAGGTTCCGTGGGGCGTGGACGCGCTCGGCGGCAGGGTGACCGAGCCGGCCTGGCGGCACAAGCCGAGCTGGTACCTGGTCGCCGCCGACGACCGCATGATCCCGCCCCCGGCGCAGCGGGCGATGGCCGAGCGCACCGGAGCGTCCGTCGTCGAGGTGCCGGGCAGTCACGCATCTACGAATCGCGACCCGACGCCGTCGCCGACCTGATCAAGCGAGCCGCCACCGGCCGGTGAACCGACCGTACAACCGTCCCGGCCGTGCCACATTCGGCCGGGACCTCCCGCCGTGCAGCCGTATCACCCGCCGGTCCGACGGCGTATGTTCGGCCGAGAGACACTTGCGAGGCACGTCATGAGGACCGGCGTCATCTCACCAGCCGACCCACGTCGGATGCTCTATGGCCGCGACCACGATCTCGCCGTCATCGCCGCCTTCGTCGACGGCGCCGCCGACAAAGGCGGCGGCTCCCTACTCGTCACCGGAGACGCGGGTGTCGGCAAGAGCGCGCTCCTGCATGCCGCAGCGGCGCGAGCCGTCGACGGAGGCGTCCGCGTACTGCGAGCGGCCGGCGCGGAGTTCGAGGGTGACCTGCGCTTCGCCGGGCTCCACCAGATTCTGCATCCGCTGCTCGACGGACTGGTCGACCTTTCCGACCAGCACCGGAACGCACTCACGGTGGCCCTCGGCTTCACATCCGGACAGGCCCCTGCGCAACACGCCGTCACGGGCGCCACCATGGCCCTGCTCCGACACGCCTCGCAAGCCCGCCCCCTCCTGCTGGCGATCGACGATCTTCCGTGGCTGGATCGGGGGAGCGCCACGGTGCTGCGCTCACTCGACCTCGCCGCGACCCGGATCGGGATGCTGGCCGTCACCCGCAACAATCACGGCGCGCATCGCGGATCCGGCGCCACGCGCGTCCACGAACTCGCGCCGCTGGACGATCAGTCGGCGGCCGCGCTGCTGACGGATCGGTTTCCCGCCCTGCCCCCGGAGGTACGTCGGCGGCTCCTGGCCGAGGCGCTCGGCAATCCGCTGACTCTCCAGGAGCTGCCGGCCGCACTCGACGCGGCCCAACGGTCGGGATCCGCGCCGCTGCCTCACGTGCTGCCGCTCAGCCGACGCCTACAGGCGGTCTTCGCCTCCCGAGTGGCCGAACTCCCACCGGCCGGCCGGCAACTGCTCCTGTTGGCGGTCCTGGACGGCACCGGTGACCTGTCGGCCATCCGGTCGCTGCTGCCTGACCATGTGGTGACGGAGGCCTTGAGGGACGCACAAGAGACCGGACTGATACACCTGGATCGTGCGAAGAAGCGCCTGTACTTCCGCCATCCGCTGATCCGCTCGGCCGTGGTGGAACTGTCCACCGCCGGTGAGCAGCGCAGAGCTCACGAGGAGCTGGCGCGGCGGCCCGACGGAGACGAGGAGCGCCGCACCTGGCACCTCGCGCACGCGGCGGTCGAGCCGGACGAGCAGGTCGCCGAGCTTCTGGAGCAACTGGCCCGCCGGGCGCGCGGACGCGGCGACGTCGCCGGTGCGGTCACCGCCTTCACCCGAGCGGCCGCGCTCAGCCCGGACAGGCGCGATCGGAGCCGCAGGGCCGCTGCAGCCGCCTACCTCGGCACGGACGCGACCGGAAACCTGCTCGACGTGCCGCGGCTCCTGGAAGCGTGCCGGCCGATCCACGACGCCGATGCGACCTCGTTGACGACGGCGCTCGCGGCCGCACACCACCTCCTGCTCAGCGGCATCGGCGACGTCGACTCCGCGTACCGTCTGCTGATCAAGACCGTCGACACCGGACTGAGCCGGGTGGACACACCGCACGACGTCCTTCAGGAGGGCCTGTACACGCTGGCGTGGATCAGCTTCTTCGGCGCCCGCGCGGAACTCCGGGAACCCCTCGAACGAGCCGTCACGCGTCTGACTCCCCGCGCCCCGGAATCGTTGGCGCTGCTGATGAGCTGTCTCGGCGATCCGGTCCACACCTCGCTCCCTGACCTGCGCCGCCTCGACGACGCGGTCGGCGGACTCGCGGCGGCGGACCCCGTCGAGGTGATCCGGATCGGCATGGCCGGTCAGTACGTCGGCCGCTTGAAGACCTGCTGTCCGGCACTGCAGAGGCTGCTGGAGGAGGGGCGCGAAGGCGAACATGTCACGCTGACGATCCACGCGATGAATCTGCTGAGCCGGCACTGCTACGAATCCGGGGAGTGGGATCAGCTCGCCCACCTCAGCGAGGAAGGCCTGCGGCTCAGCCGTCGGCACGGCTACCACCTCCTCGCCCAGACGTTCCTCCACCATCAAGCCCTGCTCGCAGCGACACGCGGAGACACCGCCCGGGCGGAGGACCTCGCCGACGAGATCACGCGTTTCGCGGCACCCAGGCGTATCCAGCTCCTCCTCACCCTGGCCGCGGAGATCAGAACGAGAGCGGCTCTCGGCCGTGGAGAATACGAAGCGGCATTCCTGCAGGCGACCTCGGTCAGCCCCGCCGGTGTCCTTCCGCATTTCCAGGCACCTACCCTGTGGCTGATCCCGGACCTCGTGGAGTCGGCCCTTCTCTCCGGTCGGCACGCCGAAGCCGAGGCCCACGTCGCAGCGCTGCGCCGCGCCCAAGTGCCCGCGATATCGGATCGGCTGGCGCTGGTGACGCACGGCGCGGCAGCCATGACGGCCGACGACGACCGGTTCGTGGCACAGTTCGAACGCGCGCTGGCCCTGCCGGGTGCCGACACCTGGCCGTTCGACCTTGCCCGCATCCGGCTCTTCTACGGCGAACGCCTTCGGCGCGCCAAGGCCACGCAGACAGCGCGTGAACAGCTCAACGCCGCCCTCACGACCTTTATGCAGCTGGGGGCATCGCCCTGGGCCGACCGCGCGCGGAGCGAACTGCGAGCATCAGGCCTCGCGGCCGTACAGGCCGGCGCCTCGCCGGACACCCGCCTGTCACCTCAGCAGTACGAGATCGCAAGGCTGGCCGCCGCGGGTATGACGAACAAGCAAATCGGTCAACGGCTGCACCTGTCGCCGCGGACCGTGGGAAGCCATCTCTACCAGGTCTTCCCCAAACTGGGCATCACCTCTCGCGCAGCGCTCCGCGATGCCCTGCAAGAGGACGGGAAGCCGGCGGAGGCCGGGCCGAAGGACACTGTGCCTCCGCAACCGTGATCGCCGACGTACGCGGGATGGCCCTGAGTGGCAGAACTGCGTGGAGCACAGGGCTTGTCCGAGCGAGACCATCGCGCTGAGGACGCCGGGGTGGTGACTGCCGGCAGGGCGGGACTTCGGGCGTTCAGGCGTGGGCTTGGCTGTTGTGGACGGCCCAGGCCAGGGCGAAGTCGGCGACGTCCTCCCAGCCGTCCTGTCCGACGGTGTAGTGGGAGCGGTCAGGGAACTCGTGGTAGTCGGTGATGGCCGACGACTTGCGGTAGAGCCGGACGTTGGCCTTGTTCACCTTCGGTGGGACGATGTGGTCCGCTCCTCCCGCTATGAACAGCAGCGGTGCGCGGCTGTTGTTGCGGAAGTCGACACGGGTGGTGGCGCGGGGGCTGAAGTTGGCGAACGCGCCCTGGAAGAGGACGCGCGCGGAGCCGGGCACGTGGTACCGGTCGTAGACCGCCTGTGATTCCTCATGGCTCAGTGTGTTGGTGAACGCGTAATGGAACTGGCGGGGAGTCAGGCCCACTGCCTTGTTCTTGTTGGCAGGGTTGCCCAGCACAGGCCAGGCCGATCTGAGCGTGGACAGCGGGACCGGAAGCACACCCTTGACCGGCGCTGAATCGATGGCCACGCCGGCGACGCCGAGGCCCCGGGCCAGAAGGATCTGCACGAGTGCGCCCCCGAAGGAGTGGCCCATGATGATCGGCGGCTCGTCCAGGCCGCGGATGGTCCGTTCGTAGTGGTTGGCAATCTCGCCCAGCCCGACACCCGCAATCGAGGACGGGTCGCGTCGCAGTTCCTCCACCTCGCGCTCCAACCCGGGCCAGGCCGGTGCCAGTACGCGGTGGCCGGAGGCGGTGTATCGGTCGCTCCACTGTTCCCAACTGCGCGGAGTCATCCACAAACCGTGAATGAGGACGATCGTTCCGGTCTTCGGCTTACCGATCGGGGGCATGAGGCTCTCCTAGGGACAGAACGTTGTGCCTCGTCTCACGTCCATCGACTCGGCGTGGTCGTCGGAGTTCATGAGGTAGTTGCGGCTCTGACGGCTGATCCGCGTTTCAGTGGGGTGCGTGTGGGCCCGGGGATGACGACGTTCGAGCGGATGCCTGCGCGGGCGCGGCGGGGTCGGTGAGGTCGGCTTGGACGGCGGTGCCGCGGGCGCCGAGACCGGCGTCGACCGGACCGCGGTCGACACCGACCGCAACCTCCTTCCTCTGTGAGCAGACGGGCAGTGGCCCCTCCGATGCCTGAGGCTGCACCGGTGACGACCACGACCTTGTCCGTCAGTCGCAGATCCATGACGTTCTCCTCTGGGTGTGAGGTCGGCGGTGCGGGCGGCTCACCGCAGCGCGCGAGACGGGGAGAACGCTGCGCTCAGCTGGGCGCCAGTCGGGGGAGCAAGAGGTCCCGGGCGGTGGTGAGGAGAGCGATCGCGAGGGCGGTCGCGGGGCCGCGATCGGGGCGAACGGCCTTACCACGGCCCATGCGGGCGATCTGCTGTTGGTGCCAGGCGCTGTTGAGGAGGTCGTCGATGTTCTTGTGGCCGAGTGTCTTCGGCGTCACCAGGCTCTTCTCGGCGGTTCCGTCCAGGAGGCGCTGCGGCAGGTCCGGCTCGTAGGTGATGGGGCGTGCCAGTCCGACGACGTCGACCGCACCGCTGTCCAACGCGTCGTTCATGCCCTGCCGGCTGCGGAATCCGCCTGTCAGCATGAGGGGCACCGACACCTCCTGGGAGAATCGCTCCGCGAACTCGAGGAAGAACGCTTCCCGCTTACGGGTCGACTCCCGCTGCGACGCACCCGCGACCATGGCTGCGCTCTCGAACGTTCCGCCGGAGATCTCCAACAGGTCGATGCCCTCCTGCTCCAGGGCCCGGGCGACGGCCAGGGAGTCCTCGGCGTCGAAGCCGCCGCGCTGAAAGTCGGCGGAATTGAGCTTGACCGCGATCAGGAACTGGTCGGAAGTCGCTGCCCGGACCTCGCGCACCGTCTCGATGAGCAGCCGCATTCGGTTCTCCAGCGAGCCGCCCCAGCGGTCGGTGCGCTGGTTGACCAGCGGCGACAGGAACTGGTTGAAGAGGTAGCCGTGTGCGGCGTGGATCTCTACACCGTGGAAGCCGGCATCGGCGGCGACCTTGGCGGTCAGGGCGAAGCGGCCGATGATCGCGGTGATCTCCGCGTCGGACAGCGCGCGCGGCGTCCGGAACAGCGCGTTGCCACCCACGGCGAGGGGCACCGCGGAGGAGCTGACGACGTCGTGCCGACGACCGGGGAGCACGTTGCCTCGCATGGTCTGCCGCCCGGGGTGTGACAGCTGCAGGATGAACTTGGCGTCGGTGCCCTTGGTCACCGCGGCCCAACGGCGCAGTTGCTCATGGTGTCGGCCGTCCTCGATGACCACGTTGCGCGGCGCTTCCAGCGCCGTGCCGTCGACCATGACGTTGCCGCTGATCAGCAACCCGGTCCCGGAGAGAGCCAGTGTCCGGTAGGCGGGGATGAGCTGATTGGTGGGTGCCCCATGACGGTCCGCGAGATGTTCGCTGGTCGCGGCCTTGGCAAGCCGGTTCGGCAGCGTGATGCCGTTGCGCAGGGCAAGCGGGTTGGCCAGCGCATTGCGCCCGCCTCCTGCTCGGTTCTCATTCATCTGAGTCCCACCTTTCTGGACTGTACGTTGTACATGCATGCTGTACAGGTGAACATGTACGGCGTACGAGTGTCAAGGCGGAGGCCCCACGTCCGGCCGACGGTGCCCGCTCGCGTACGGGGCCGCCGCGGGCGGTACAGGGGCCTCCGCTCGGCCGCCGTGTCTCCGCGCATGGCGCCCCCCCCTTCGCTTGACGCCTATACTTAGTACATGTTTTCCTATACATCGTCCATGTACATCGCATGGTGGGCTCGGTCAGTGAGAACGCCATGGCATGGATGGAATCCTGTTTGGAGGTGACCGATGAGACAGTTCTCGGAGAGTCGAAGGAGTACTTCCGCTGTCGGCGCGGGACGGCCGGACGCCCCGCTGGTCCGGAGGCTGACGACAGGGGTCGCCGCCACCGGCGAACCGGTGGCCACGACCGCCCCGTTCACCGGCGACGCGCTCGCCGTTCTTCCCCAGTCCACGGCCGCGGACGTCGCCGATGCCTTCGCCGCTGCGCGAGAGGCCCAGCGCAGTTGGGCCGCCCTGCCGGCGCGTCGCAGAGCCGAGCCCTTCCTGCGGCTCCACGACGTGATGCTGTCCCGCCGGAACGAGATCCTCGATCTGCTCCAGTGGGAGAACGGCAAGGCTCGCCACCACGCCTTCGAAGAACTGCTGGAAGCGGCGTCGTCGACCTTGTACGCCGCCCGGCAGGCCCCGAAGGTCCTGCGGCCCCACCGCAGGCAGGGAGCCTTCCCCCTGCTCACCCAGGCGGTCGAGACACCCCACCCGAAGGGCGTCGTGGGCATCATCACGCCGTGGAACTACCCCCTGGCCCTCGGCATGGACGTGATCCCGGCCCTGCTGGCCGGCAACGCGGTCGTCCACAAACCCGACAACCAGACCGCGCTGTCCAGCCTCTGGCCCCGCGCGCTGCTCCAGGAGCTGGGCCTTCCCGCAGACCTGTGGCAGGTGGTGCTGGGACGTTCGAACGTGGTGGGGGAGCCCATGTTGGAGCACGCCGACTTCATCGGCTTCACCGGCTCCACGGCCGTCGGCCGCACCATCGCCGAACAGGCCGGTCGACGCCTGATCGGCTGCTCCCTCGAACTCGGCGGCAAGAACCCGCTCCTGGTGCTGGCCGATGCCGACCTCGACCACACCGTGGACTCCGCCGTCCGAGCATGCTTCGCAAGCTCCGGACAACTGTGCGTTTCGGTCGAGCGCATCTACGTCCACACCTCGCTGTACGAGCAGTTCGTCACACGCTTCGGCGCACGTGTCCGGGCCATGAGGCTCGGAGCGCAGCTGGACTTCACGGCCGACATGGGCTCACTCACCTCCCAGGGGCAGCTGGACCGGATCAGCACACAGGTCGAGGAGGCCCGCGCCGCAGGTGCGACCGTCGTGGCGGGCGGCCGGCCACGCCCGGACCTCGGCCCCTATTTCTACGAGCCGACCGTGCTCACCGGCGTCACCCCCGAGGTGCCGCTGTGGCGGGACGAGACATTCGGGCCGGTGGTGTCCGTCTATCCGTTCGAGAACGAGGAGGAGGCGGTGCGTGCAGCCAACGACTCCGTCTACGGGCTCAATGCCAGCGTCTTCAGCCGCGACGTCCGCCGAGCCCGCCGACTCGCCGCCCGAATCGAAGCGGGCACCGTGAACATCAACGAGGGCTACGCCTCCGCGTACGCCTCCCAGGGCGCCCCGATGGGCGGCATGAAGGACTCCGGCCTCGGGCGCCGCCACGGCCGGGCAGGCCTCCTCAAGTACACGGAACCCCAGAACGTGTCCAGTCAGCACGTGCTCGGCTTCGACCCCCCAGCCCGGATGAGCAAGGCCGGCTATGCCGAACTGCTCACCGCATCACTGCAGACCCTCAAGACCCTGCGCATACGGTAAATCGCTTTCAGTAGTCACAGACTGGGCGGAATGCCCCCCTGCTCCATCGCATTACACCCCCCACCAAGAGAGACGATCATGAAGGTACTCATCACCGGCGCGACCGGCTACATCGGCCGGGCTGTCGCCCAGCGACTGCTCACTGCTGGGTACGACGTCACCGGCCTGGTCCGCAACGAACTCGGCGTACGCACACTGACCACGGCCGGCATCGAGCCCGTGCACGGTGCACTCGACGACGCGGACTCCCTCCGCGCCGCGGTGGAGGGCGCCGACGCCGTCATCGAGACCGCGAGCGCAGACCACGCCGCGTCCACCACCGCTCTGCTGAAGGCCACCGCCGGCACCGGAAAGCGCTTCATCCGAACCAGCGGCACCGGCATCTACACCGACCTCGCCGGAGGAGAGCCCACCGACATCGTCCACACCGAGGACGACGGCTACACCCCCATCCCCCCGCTGGCGCCCCGCTACAGCCTGGACGTCATGGTGCAGGAAGCCGCACAGGCGGGCGACCACACCGTCGTGCTGCGCCCCACCATGATCTACGGCTACGGCGGCAGCGAACAGCTCCCCATGATGCTCCGCGCCTCTCTGCGCGACGGGGTGAGCCGCTACCTCGGCCGCGGCCTGAACCGGTACGGAAACGTCTATCTCGACGACCTGGCCGACGCCTATCTGCTCGCGCTGGAACACGCCCCCGCCGGCAGCGTCTACAACCTCGCCACCGACGAGTGCGACTTCCGTCGCATCGCGGAGGCCATCGCGAAACTGTTCGGCTTCGGGGGTGCCGTCTCCGCCACCGAGGAGGAGTTCGCCCAGGCCCTCGGCCCCCTGCCCGCCGCCGGCCTGGCCAGCAACAGCCGGGTGGACTCGACCAAGGCGCGCACTGAACTTGGGTGGGCGCCGCAGGGCCCGCCGCTGCTCGACGAGCTCGTCCACGGTTCGTACCGCCGGATCTGGGGTCCCAAGGGCATCACCGTCACCCCCGGACAGCCGACCGCGTGACCGAAGCACCCTGACACATCACGGCCGACCGCTGTGATCCCGAGCGGGGTACCGCGGCGCCTTCCGGCCCGGCACGAGAGGGGATCCCCTCTCGTGCCGGGCAAAGGGCGCCGTGCGGGGTGCATCGTGCGGCGGCATGGGGAGACCTGGCGGGTGGGCGAGCTGGTCCGGAGACAGCTCTCAGATGGCGGCGGTGCTGCCGATGGGGGCGGGGCCGTCGATGCGACGGATGCCCGGCACAAGTTCCTTGGCGCTCCGGGTGTGTTGTTCGTTCTGCGCGATGGCCCGGCAGACCCGGATCGGGTCAACGCCCAGTGGGGGAGCGAGTAACAGCAGGCAGATGGCCCTGACGACGACCGTGCACCCGGGGCTTGTCACTCACCTCTGCCTCACGCGCAAGGCAACACCATCCCGACCAGGAGAGCCTCCTCATGTACGACGCCGACCCTGCACACACCGCCGCACTGCTGAAGCACTTCGCCGACCTCCGCGACGGCACCCATGGCGACGCAGTCTCCCGACAGGCCAAGGAAGAACTCTTCGCCGCCACAGTTGAGTTGCTCGACCCTTACGCCCGCCAGGCACTCGACGAGACCAACACGCACCTCCTCCTCGGCACCGGGGAGGTCATCGCCACCGGCGCCCGGAAATCCAAAGGCGGCACCGCGGCCGTATGGGCGCTGACCTGGCCCGAGCAGCGGGCCGTAGGCATCAACCCGATCACCCTCCACGCCTTCTACGGCGCCGGATTCCACCACCCACACCTGCGCGGCGGCACCGTGGGCGACTGGCCCCTGAACGCGTTCACACCCACGCAGGCCGCCGCGGAACTCCCCACACTGCGCGCCATCGCCTCGGCCGAGCTGCACAACCTCGTCTTCCAGCGCGACTACCGGATCATCCCGGCCACCACACACGGGCAGGCCTCATGACCCTGCGCCTGTCGATACTCGACCAGTCCCCGATCCCGGCCGGCGGAGCGCCGGCCGAGGCGCTCATCGCCACCCTCCAGCTCGCCCGGAGCGCCGAGGGCCTCGGATACCACCGCTTTTGGGTCGCCGAACACCACGGGGCCGCGGGCTTCGCCGGAACCGCCCCCGAGATCATGGTCGCCAGTCTGCTCGAGAACACCCGCCGACTGCGCATCGGCTCCGGCGGCGTGCTCCTGCCCCGCTATGAGCCACGTAAGGTCGCCGAAGTCTTCCGCGTCCTGGGCGCACTCCACCCGGGACGCGTCGACCTCGGCATCGGCCGTGCGGGTGGCATCGCGCGGGACTTTCCGCGCAGGTTCGCCGAAGTCATCGATCTCCTGGGCAAGCCCTACCCGGGCTACATCCCGCCGACCGTCTGGCTGCTTGGTGCGGGCAGCGGATCCGCCCGCCTCGCCGGCGCGCTCGGAACCCGCTACGCCTTCGCTCACTTCCTGAGCCCACAGCTGAGCACTGCCGCGCTGGACGCATTCCACGGCAGCAGTACGCTGCATGTCTCCACCCAAAGCGCACTCGCGGTACGGGTGATGGTGGCGGACACCGAAACCAAGGCCCGAGAGCTGACCGCAGGCTTCCTGCTCTGGCGCAGTCGCAAAGACCTCGGCCACAACGAGCCGTTCCCCTCACCTGCCACGGTGCGCAGCCACAGCTGGACCGCCGAGGAGGACGCGCGAGTCGGCCACAGCAGTCGGCAGTTGGTGGCCGGGACCCCTCATCAGGTGAAGGCCGCACTCATCGGGCTCGCCCGTGCCCACCAGGTCGACGAGATCATCGTCAATACGCTCACCCACGACCCGGTCGACCGGCTGCGCTCGTACGAGCTGCTGGCGGAGACTTTCCAACTCGCCCCGAAAGCTTAGGTATCCGCTGCCGCCATGCCGGCACGCCCAAGGAGCCCCGTCGGGCGTCGGCGGCGCGGTCCGGCAGCATGCTGCGTGGCGCGCTGTTCGCTCCGCCGTTCAGGAAGTCGTTTCGGCCTCGGTCTTCACGGGCTCGGTGGCGATTCCGCTGACGCCGGTGATCAGCATGTCCAGGCCCAGGCTGTAGTAGGCGTCCGGGCTCGCACAGGCCGCCAGGGCGCCTGATGAGGCGATGATGTTGGGGTAGCGGCGCGGGGACAGTGCGCCGAGCGAGGCCGCCTTGACGCGGATGGCGTCCTCGTGGGCCTCGTCATCTTCACCGTGCCGCTGGCCGGGCTCGCAGGTGACGAGGGTGACGACCGCGCCGAGGAGGTAGCTGCCGATCTCGGCAGCCTGCTCCGGCGAGAACCCGGCCTGCCGCAGGTGGGAGAGGGTGCGCTCGGCAATGTTCAGGCCGGCCTCCGACGTGAGAATGCGAGAGGTGACGAGCCCGGCCACCGCCGGGTGGGGTCGCAGGGCGGCCAGAAGCGCTTGCAGCACCGCACGTAGCTGCTGAGGCCAGGGCTCCGTGCTCACTGGCGGCAGGTCGACGTCATTGAACAGCCGGTCGGCAATGCCGTCCAGGAGCTGGTCCTTGTCCTTGAAGTGCCAGTAGAGCGCCATCGGTGACACGCCGTGATCCTGGGCGAGACGGCGGATGGTGACCGCCTCCAGGCCCTCGGCATCCGCCAGCGCCACGGCGCCGCCTGCGATGGCCTCGCGGCTGAGCCTCTCGCGCGTCCGCCCGTCGCTTCCACTCTTCTTCATGGTTGACAACCATACTCTGTACATGCTCGCCTGTACCTGTACGTCGACCATGTACGTCGTATAGTCATCGGGCGTGGTCAACCAGGGGGCATCACCATCAAATCCGAGCAGGTGGACATATGACCGAGACGACTCAGTCACGCACATCACCGCTGGCAGGTGAACTCATCGCGGAGGACTTCGACGGATGGAGTCCGCAGCTTCGGCAGGAGTTCGTCGACAACGCCCACAACCACCAGGTCGGCTCCGCCCTGCTGTCGGAGACCGACGAAGTGAAGGTATGGAGCATCCGGCTGGCCCCCGGCGAACGAGTCCCTGCCCACCGGCATGTCCTCGACTACTTCTGGACCGCCCTCACCGACGGGTCCAGCGTGCAGCACACCGACGACGGTACGACCAGACGGGTCACCTACCGGTCGGGCGACACCCGCCACTTCACCTTTCCCGATGGCGAGTACATCCTGCACGACCTGCAGAACGATGGACCGACCGAGCTGGCCTTCATCACGGTGGAACACAAACGCCGACTCCACCCCTGAGAAACGGAGGAGGGCGGCAGTTTCCAGGAGTCCGCACGGCGAGGAGTTCTTCGGCGCTGCTGCTGCCGAACTCACCAGCACAAGGCAAGTCTTGCCGACAAAGCTGCGCCGATGCTCTCCTCTCGCGCTGGGGGCAGAGGCGAGCCCGCTCCGGCAGCGCTCGAAGACAACGCGGAATGACAGCTGCGGCTGGCGGACTTCGCCGAGGCCGTGGACGGTTCGGTCCCGTCCGCTGTCGGGCGAGACGGGTCGGTGGAGGCGCGCGTAAGTGCGTGGACGATGGTGCTCCGGCCGGGCTCTGCCCTCAGTCGCACGACCTCCGGCGGTGGCACCCGGGGCGCGGCTACGGAAACCAGACCTCGCAGATGCTGTTCTCGCCCTCCTCGCTCCGGTCGACAACGAACGCCGACTCGAAGCGCTCCTCATCCGCGTAGACGGACAGGGCGCCGCCGGTGAGCATATGGAGGAAGCCGTCGTAGTCGAAGAACCCTTCATCACTGATGTCGTATCCCTCACCCAACGGGTCGAGGTCGATCCCCGCAGCGGCCAGAGTGGCAGGCGGGTCGCCGGTGATCTCCAGCTCGTCGAAGCCCTCGACCATCAGATCCGGGGTACCGGGCACAGCAACAAGGATCTTCGTGTACGAGGCGCCGAAGTCGCGTTCGCAGACAGCGACGATCCGTGCATCCGGATACTTCTTCCTCTGCGCCTGGAACTCGTCCTCCAAAGCAGTGGCCATTACCCCGTCTTCGACAAGCGCCGGGTCGCTGATCTTCACCGTGGAGCCCCATGCGGCCGCGCGTACGCCGTCCAGCTCTTCCCGGCTGGTCGGGCTTCCCGGATGTTCCAGCCGCGACGGAGCGTACTCGCGGCGGATCGCCGAGACGGTCGACAGGGACAGCACCGCAGCCCTGGCCGCCCCCGGGTCGTGGGCAGTAGCCGGCGGCCGCTCGTTGGGCTGGAGCGGGGCCGCGAAGGGGGGATGGACGACGACCAGATGCGCGTGCCCGCTGTGACGGGGATTCACCTGCGTTCCGGGGGATACGGGACTCATGCTGCCGAGCGTATGCCGCAGCCCGCGATCCGGATGTAACGGTCCTGTGGAGAAGGGGAGTTGACCCGGTTGTCGAACCGTGTATCGACTACGGCCGGTACACGCGTGTGTCTAGCGTGAGGTCCGTTCGTCGGCGCCACATCGACCACGGGGGCCCCTGGCGCCACGAACACCCCATGCCCTACTGGGCCCCCACGGGGACATCACGTGCCAAAACCCATACGCAACCGGCGGTTGCGTGCGCTGCGCCGGTCGGCCGTCGCACTCGCGTGCGCTTCGGTCATGGCCCTCACCGGGCTTCCCGGAATCACCTTAGCGACCGCTGCACCGAAGCCGCTGGACCCTGGCAAGCGCTGTGACGAGTTGTACGGCCTGCCCAGCAGCACCAGTCCGACCGTTGACCTGCCGGAGTTCGACGCGTCCCGCGCGAAGTCCCAGTGGGACGAATACGAGTACGTCAACCCTGCCAAGGAGTGGGACGGCCTCGGACCGCCGTCCGCCACCAAGGAAGCCGCACTGTCCAAGCTGACCAAGGCCCCGGCGACACAGCCTGACCGGGTCTGGTGGAGGTGGCTCCAGCAGAAGGACAAGTACCCCAAGTTCGAGGACTACCGGGACGCGAAGTTCATCACGAACTCCGGGAACGACCCCCGCGGCAAGGCCTTCGAACGGAAGGTGATCAAGGATCACGGGTTGGTCGGACCGGACTGGATCTGCCAGAAGGAGGTCGAGTTCAAGGACCCCGACACGGGCAAGACCTACCGGCGCAAGCTCGACGCCTACAACACGCGGACGAAGCAGATCCTGGAGATCAAGTCCAACGGCAGCCCGGACCGCAGAGAAATCCCCAAGGACCTGGCATGGGCCAAGGACCCCAACTGGAAGGACAGCCGGGCCAAGTTCGTCTTCGCCGAGCCCCAGAAGGCCGACGCGAAGAAGTTCCTGGGAGACATGCGCCAGATCGCCGGGGACCGGGTCACCGAGTACAACTACCGCTCCGACCGTGTGGAGCTCGCTCCCAAGGGCGGACAGCGCGCCACGAGCGGTCTGCTGGAGCCCCCGGGCCAGTCCGCCACCACCCGAGGGGGCGCCACCGACCTGATCCGCGAGTCGCGGCCCACCCCGAAGGACATGGCGGAATACCTGAACCGCAGGAACGTCGCCAACCCGGGTGGTCTGCCCCGTGGCCCCGGCGGCGTCGACTTCTCCACCCTGGACCTGAAGTACATCGGCAAGCCGGTCAAGGGCAAGGGCGTCGACTTCGCGTTCGACGCGAACGAAGACCCCACCGAGAACTCCGGATGGGGCGGCAAAGCCAAGGCCCAGCTCATCTCGGACGCGTTCTTCACCTGGCTCGCCCTGAGCCCCGACAAGTTCTGGGTCAACCTCAACCCGGATGAGCCGGACCGCATCATGGACGCCAAGTTCGGCAAGACCGACGCCGGCCGCGTGCTCCTGGAAGCCGACCTCCAGATGAAGCACGACTTCTACAAGGCCATGGACCCCGATACCGACCTCGGCAAACGCTATTGGGCGGCCCTGCCCAAGCAGAACGGCTACCCGTGCATGCCCGGCCTGCGCAACTGGATCGAGCCGAAGACCGCGCAGGTCCGCGAGCAGGACGGCGGCATCTACATCCTTGACACCCCGCTGCGCCTGAAGTCGACCGCGCAGACCACGATCACTCCCGGCCCCGGCACGCCGATCTGCACCCCGAACGAGGCCGAGACCAAGGCGGCACAGCGCGTCATCGACCAGATGATCGTCCCAGCGGTGGAGAAGACCATCAACACCGCACCCCAGTACGCCGACCTGCGGCGCGTCTACACCGCCCGCGTCGCGGCCGAGTACATCCGCCAGCAGGACGCCAAGACGCCCACCGACTACCACAAGATCATCAACAGTGGTGACGTCTCCCGCTGGCCGCTGCGCGCGCCCAACCAGAACTGGACCCGCGAGGCCCTGTTCAACAAGTACCGGTACATCTACACCCACGGCGAGTTCGAGTACAAGATTCCTGCGAACGGCACCGTCCAGGTCTACCTCGTGGGCGGCGTCGACATGTCCAAGCAGCCCAAGCACAACGTCAGCAAGGCACGCTTCACCGCCCAGCACCGCTACCTGCCCCGACAGGCGCAGACCAGCGTGAAGACCCTCACCGACAACACCGACATGACGGGACAGGTCCTCCTCGGCGCAAACACGGCCGCTGACGACACCGGCACCTCCACACCCACACCCACGCCAACCCCGACACCGACGCACACGGGCAAGCCGACCCCCACCCCGACCCACAGCGCTGGAGGCGGCGGAAGCACGCACACCCCGGCACCCGCCACGCCCGCACCCAGCGAGCCCGGCGGTGACCTCGCGCACACCGGCAACGACTCCCCGATCGGCCTGATCTCGGGTGTCGCCGCCGCCCTTGCCGTGGCCGGCGGGGCGCTCGTGTGGTGGATGCGCCGCCGCAAGACCGCCCAGGAGTAGCCTCCCGGCGGATGCACACACATGAGGGGCCGGTGCGCGCAACCCGCGTACCGGCCCCTCATTTTCAGCAGCCTTGGGGCTGCCGGGAACAGGCGAGTCGTTGCCGCCGACACCGAATTGGCCGGTGCCTGAGGAAGAGAGCGCAGCGTTCCGTCGCCAACGGTGATCGCCGACGACCATGTCGGTCAGTCCGGCCTGGTGCCGCCGGTGCCGCCGGTGGTAGTGCCGCGGTGTGGCATGTCGGATGCGCGTGGGACTTCGGGGGGGAGGAAGGCCGCTGTGTCGCGCAGCTCACGGACGATGTCGATGAGCGCGGTGACGGCGGGGTTGGTGTTGTCGCGGCGCCAGACGATGCGGTGGTCGGCGTAGGGGCTCGGGTCGGTGAAGGGGCGGTAGACGATTCCCGCGAAGGGCCTTGCCACGGCTGCGCTGGTGGTGGTGAGTCCGATGGCCGAGCCGGTGAGCACCAAGGGGAGGAGCCGGTCGAGGCTGGAGATCTCGCGGTGGACGGTCACCGTGGCGCCGCGGGACTCGAGCTGGCTGACGAAGTGATCGTGCAGCCAGGGATTGACCTCGCGCTCGACGATGACAAGGGGTTGGTGGGACAGCTGGACGGGGTCGATCGTGTCCGAGGCCGCGAGGGGATGACCGGCGGCGAGTGCGACCACGAGCGGTTCGCGGGCCACCAGCAGTGAGGCCAGCTCGGGTGGGTGTTGGGCGGTCCAGCAGAAGCCCAGGTCGAGGCGGCGGTCGCTGAGCTGGGACAACTGGGCGGTAGTGGTCATCGGTTGCGGAGCCAGCCGGATGGCGGGGAAGCGGGCGTGGAGCGCGGGCACCGCGAGTTGGAACAGGCGCGGACCAAGATCCTCTGCATACCCCAGACGGAGTTCGTCGACCGTGCCGGAGGCGGCGCGGCGGCCGACGTCGAGAGCATGACGGACGGCGGCGATGGCGCTGCGTGCCTCGGGCAGGAAGGCTTCGCCCACCTCGGTCAGGGTCACGCGGCGGCTGGTGCGGGTGAACAGGGGGGCACCGAGTTCGCGTTCCAGACGGCGGATCTGCTCGCTGACCGACTGCTGAGTGACATGCATCCGGGCCGCGGCCCGGCCGAAGTGCAGTTCCTCGGCGACGGCAACGGCGTACTCCAGCTGGCGTAGCTCCATGCCCCCATATTGACAGGCTCTGCCTGTTGAACATGCAAGCGTTCGTCGTTGATCGTGTCGCGGCGCAGCGCTGTAGTGGAGGTCAGGAACCGACCGTCCGACCCAAGGAGTACCGACATGAGGACCTGGTTCATCACCGGAACCTCCAGTGGCTTCGGCCGCCAGATGACCGAGCTGCTGCTGGAGCGCGGCGACCGCGTCGCCGCCACCTTGCGCAATTCCGTGCGCCTCGACGACCTGGCCGCGCGACACGGCGACCGGCTGTGGCGCGCGGAGCTGGACGTGACCGACACCGCACGCATGCGGAAGGTCGTGGACAACGCGTTCGCCGATCTGGGACGCATCGACGTGGTGGTGTCCAACGCCGGTTACGGTCTCATCGGCCTGGCAGAGGAGCTGACCGACGAGCAGATCCAGCGCCAGATCGACACCAACGTGATCGCACCCATCCAGCTCGCCCGCGCGGTGACGCCGTACCTGCGCGCGCAGGGCGGCGGCAATCTCCTGCAGACCTCCAGCATGGGCGGCCACATCGCCTTCCCCGCGATGTCGCTCTATCACACCAGCAAGTGGGGCATCGAGGGCTTCTTCGAGGCGTACGCCCTGGAGACCGAGCCGTTCGGCATCCACACCACGTTGATCGAACCGGGCATGGTCGCCACCGACTTCTACGGCGCAGCGGACATCACCCCTTCAGAGCTGCCCGCCTACGCCGGCACCCAGGCCGCGGACTTCACCCACGGCAAGAACAGCGTGCCCCTGGAGGCCATGCCCGGTGACCCGCGCAAGGTCGCCGAAGCCATGATCCGCATCGGCGACCTCAAGGAGCCGCCGCGGCGTCAGCTCCTCGGTTCCGACGCCTACAGCCTGGTCCACGACGCCCTCACCGCTCGGCTGGAAAGCGTTGAGGCCCAGCGCGAGATCGCCTTCTCCACCGACCGGGACGACGTCACCCCACCCTCGGCGTGACGCCCTGTTGTCGACTCACCGGAAAGGACATCCGAGCATGCCCCGCTTCACCGACAAGACCGTCATCATCACCGGCGCCGCCGGCGCCTTGGGTGTCGGCATGGTCCGCCGCTTTGCCGCCGAGGACGCCCGCGTGGTCATCGGGGCCCGTCAACGGGAGCAGGTCGACGACCTCCTCGACGAGCTAGGCGCCGACCGCGCGGTGTTCGCCCGGCTCGACGTCACCAGTGAACAGGACTGGACGGCTGCCGTCGCCACGGCAGAAGCTGCTTTCGGCCCGGTCTCAGTGCTCGTCAACAACGCGGCGCGGGCCATCGTCGGCACCACCATGTCACTGACCCCCGACGAGTTCCGGGAGGTGATCGACACCAACCTCGTCGGTACCTTCCTGGGGACGCGGGCGGCCGTGCCGTCGATGCGCCGACGCGGCGGCGGCTCCATTGTCAACATCAACTCCACCGCCGGGATCGGCGCCGCCGCCGGACTGGCCGCGTACGGCACCAGCAAATGGGGCATCCGCGGACTGACGAGGATCAGCGCGAAGGAACTCGGCCGGGAGAACATCCGGGTCAACGGCGTGCACCCCGGCATCATCGAAACACCCCTGGCCTACGACCCCGCCACCGGTGAGCTCATCGTCGGCATCGACGACCAGCCGATCCCGCGCCTGGCCGGCGTCGACGAGATCAGCAGCCTCGTGCTGTTCGTCGCATCGGACGACGCGGGCTACTCGACCGGCGCGGAGTTCGTCGCCGACGGCGGCTACCTACTAGGGCCCGTCCCCGCCGCGAAGTTGTGACTCTCCGCGCTTCGGAGCGGTGTGGCCTGCTCTCGTAGTCGCGAGCGAGATGGCGGTGGTGCACCAGTCGGCCGAAGGTCCGCTCGACGACCCGGCGTCGCGGGATCACCTGGCACGCGAGATGTCTGCAGCCTCGGTCCATGACGGCCCTGCCGCTCACACCGCGGAGGGCACATCATTCTCCGCCTGGGCTGGGCGCCTCGGGCAGGCGCAGGAGAAAACATGCGCCGGGTGCCAGGCCTGTGAGGGTGAGCGTGCCGTGGTTGCAGCGGGCGAGGTCGCGGGCGATGGCGAGCCCCAGGCCGGTGCCGCCGGAATCGCGCGAGCGGGCGTTATCGAGCCGGGTGGAGCGTTCGAAGATTCGCTCAGCGTCCCCGGCGGGCACGCCCGGTCCGTCGTCGCGCACCGTGGTGACGACCCAGCCGCCCTGATCCCCGATGGTGATCAGGATGTGGTCTGCGGCACGGCGGACGACGTTGTCGACGAGATTGCGCAGCAGCCGCTCGAATTCGTTCCGGTTGCCGTGAACGAGTGCGGGACCAGTGCTGTCACATGTGAGGGACAACGGACGGTCAGCGAGCGGGTATTGCTCGGTCAGTCGGGAGGCGAGAGCTGCCAGGTCGACAGTGGCGGGCCTGGCCACCGGGACGCGGGCATCGAGTCCACCCATTTGGCACGCCAGGCGGGCGGAGTGAACGGATCCGCGAAGTACTGGGTCTCGTGGGCGACTTTGCCGTCGTGGAATTCCATAATGCTGATAGTGGATGCCGGTTTCCCGTCGTAGTCGATCACATATTCGGTGATCCAAAGGTCCCCACTACCGAGAATCCGGCGGACGGTGAAGGTGAGCTTGGCCGGGTGGTGTGAGCGCAGCGCCTGTAGATTGCGGCGGCCGTGGATGCGCTCACCCGACTGGGGATAGTCAGTGATGACGTCGTCGTGATAAATCTCGTGCTCGGCGTCCTGGTCCCCGGCAGCAGATGCAGCCCAGTGCCGGTCCAGCGCCGCTCGAGTCTCCTGGTCTCCCACCGCGTTCCCTCCGATCACAGAAGTATCGGACGAGATCCATCCAGGCCGTGTCCTCATTGTCCCCCCGGACTACGTCCCGGGCCAGCCGCAGCGGGCACTGCGCCAGGGCGATCGGTGAAAGGATCACGTTGAGAAAACTTCATGGAGCCGCGTATCCCAAACCGAGGCGTCGACAGCCGTCGCCGATCCCCGCCGTGTGCGCGGGCGCCGCTACCGCCTCGGCGTGCTGCTGGCCCTGTGCCTGACGACGGTGCTCGGCGAAGCCCGCTCCCTCGCGCAGACCGCCCGGTACACGGCGGACGCCGATCCGGAGGTCCGCGTCGGACTCGACCCGGGCAGCGAGGCGGTGCGCGGCTTGGGCACCGGCAGCAAGACGGCGGGCCACGTGCCGGCTGCCGCCCTGCACTGCAGCCAGACCGTCATCGCCCAGCGCCAGGTGGCGGCCAAAAGCAACGAGATCCCGTGGCGTTGACCCCGCTGTTGGCCCGCTTCGACCTGCGCGGTGTGGTCGTCACCGCCGACGCGATGCACGCCCAGCGCAAGACCGCGAAAGGCATCGTCGCTGCCGGCGGGCACTACCTCCTGGTCGTCAAGGGCAACCAGGAGAAGCTGCGCCGACAACTGCGCCGCCTGCCCTGGCAGCAGATGCCGCCGCTGGACCGCACCCGCACGACCGGGCATGGACGACGCGAGGCCGACGGCTGAAGGTATGCACCTTCTAAGCCGGATCACTCTTCCCCATTCTCTCCAAGTCGTCGAGATCAAGCGACGCCGCGTCAACACCAAGACGGGCAAGGTCCAGACGAAGACGGTCTACGCCGTCACGCCGGCTGGACCACCATCACGCCCGCGGCCGACCGCTACCGGTCGACGGTGTCTGCCTGGATGCCGTGGTACCCGTAGTGAGGGCGTGACGGCTGGCCCAGGTCAGGGCTGCGGTTGCGGTCAGGGCGAGGAAGGGGACGGTGAAGCCGGCTCGTGTGCCGCCAGGACCGTCGACGAGTCGGCCGACGGTGGCGGCAGAGACAGCGATGCCGGCCGCGCTCGCGGAGTTTGTCCAGGTGAAGGCCTGGGTCAGGACCGACCGGTCCATGACCGACTCGATCAGCGTCGAGGAGACGATGATGCACGGAGCGACGCCCGCACCGGGGAGCAGCAGGGCAAGACCGAGCTGCCAGGGGGAGTTGGCCAGGAGCGGGAGCAGCGATGCGCAGGCGAGAAAGGTCAGGATCAGGGGCAGCTGGGCCGCGGGCGGGGCGTGCCGGTGGTGGCGCCCGTAGGCGAGACCAGCCAGCAGGCTTGCCGCGCTCATCAGTCCGTACAGGAATCCGGCTGCCGCGGCGGCGTGGTGAACGCAGGCGAAGGCGCTCACCGAGACCTGCATCGAGCCGAAGAAGACGCCCAGGGCCAGGTTGACCGTCAGTAGGGTGGCGAAGTTCCGGGTCAACAGAGGCCCCGGGCCCCGGGTGGCCGTACGATCCGGGGCGGGCGCCGGGGCCGTACGACGCAGCGCCGCGAAGGCCTGTCCGGCGCCGACGACGAGCGCCCCCGCCAGCACCGTACCCGCGGCCGGGTGTACCTGGGTTGCCGTCAGCACCGCGAGGGTGGGACCGAGGAGGAAGGCGACTTCGTTGCTGATCGTTTCGAGTGCGAAGGCCGGGGTGAGTTCGGCCTTGCCGTGCAGCAAGGCCGACCAGCGGGCCGCGGAGAGCGCACCGAACTGCGGGATGGTCGCCCCGGCGGCGAGGCCGGCCGCCATCAGTGGGACCACGGGAGTCCCTGTCAGAGTCAGCGCGACCAGGGCGGCGATCGCTCCGGCGTGAGCGCACAAGAGGGGGACGAGGACGCGCGGCTGTCCGAAACGGTCCATGAGACGGGCCGTCTGCGGGCCCACCAGGGTCTCCGCCACGGCGAACGAGCCAGTTACCAGGCCGGCCACCCCGAAGGATCCGGTCTCGGCATGGACCAGCCAGACGATGCCGAGGCCGGCCATAGCCACCCCGACCCGGGCAGGAGCCGCGGCCAGGAAGAAGGCCGTCGCGCCGGGGGTCTGCAGGGCTGAACAGTAGGAGACGGTTTCCGTCCGAGCCAATACGGTACGGCGAAATCCCCGTACGCTACGGCGGAAATCCGGTGCGGTACGACGAAACCAGTGCCGCGGAGTCACGGTGAACCTTCCGCTGCGCGGTGGGACGGTCCGGGCGGACGGCGCCCGTCGTGGGCACGGTCCCCCGCCGCCAGGAGTCGTCCATGATGACGTCGACGGGGCGGAATCGAAGTCCGCGTCGGCGTCGGCTCCAGCGCCGGCAGAAACATTGAGTGTTGAGATCGAGGAATCGAGATCGAAGGGGGGATCGGGCAGAAGAAGACACTAGCGGCGACGGGGGACGGAGAGAAGACCGCCCCGGTGAGGCGGGTCGGCCCGTCCGGCGCAGCGGTCTCCGGCTCGGCAGTCGCGGACGGTTGGCCCTCCGGTTCCGTTGAGGGCGTCAGGACGCTCTCTTGTGCAGCGGTCCATCGCAGCATGTCGTCGACTGCTCGGGCGAGGGTCAGTCTGGCGGATCTGCCTGCGGCCCGTCGTGCTGAGAACTGCGGCCTCCGCGCCTCCCTCCGCCGATCTCGTTCAGGAGGATCGCCGCAGCGATACCGGCGGCCACACCGATGATGGTGTCAGCCAGACGCAGGATCGGCTCCTTCCATGCCTCCTGCGGGCTGAGACTTGCGACGACCATGATGACCGTGGTGCTGATGGCCGCGGTCACCTCGGCGTCGGGCTGGCCGATCAGTCCAGGGATCAGCACGCTGATCGCCACAAGCAGAGCGAGGCCCCAGGGGTGGAAGGGCCAGATCGCCAAGTAGGCCAGACACAGCGCGAAGCTCACGAGCGTCGCCGACATGCGGGCGAACGCCGCATGGAGGCTCTTCTGCCGGCTCGCCCGCAGCACAAAAATCGTGGCGATCACGGCACACATACCGCCGAGTCGGCCGTCTTCGTGTGACAGGTGGACGTCCGACATGATGGTGATGGTCAGCCAATAGCTGAGCAGGCTGGCCAAGCCGACCGTCACGGCATAGTGCAGCGTCTTCACAGGCGCCGCCTTCCGTAGCTCTGCCTTCACCGGCTCCCTCCGACCACGGTTTCTGGATTGACGATGCGGTCGAAGGGGGTCATCGTTTCTCCGATTGATCAGCCTGGAGCGTGTTCTGCATCGCAAATATCTCTGGGGATCAAAATGTGTTCGGAGGATATCCGGTTCTCAATGAACACAGCGATGCGTCGCGGCACGCCAGGCGTGCCGCGACACATCGCGTGGCCCTTGGGACTCCGGACCGGGACCAGGATGCCGATCCCGGCGCCCAAGTCGCCGTCGGATTCGCTCAGTGGAGCGCAACACCGCAAGCACCGGGGCGCGGATCAAGGCAGGTACTCAAAGAGTGCTTTGCCCTGGGAAAGTGTTTGGTTCGAAGTCAGGCGTAGCGTCAGTTCGCGCTGCGGGTGGGTCTCGTCGTTGCGGGTGAGGCGGCGCTGGTGCATGAGCCGTCCGAAGGTCCGCTTGACGGGTAGAGGCGCGGCAGAAGTGCGGCACGTGTTTGCGGTGCCAAGGCACCGGCCCGACCGCTGCATGTGGCCGAGGATTAAGGTGACAGACCGTGGAAGACGCCAAGGGCGATCTCGGCGGTCTCGTATGGGGCCAGGCCGAGCAGCGCGCCGTGCAGGGTGACGCCTCGTACGTGGGCGAGTTGGGGATGCAGCTGGCCGATCTGCGCGCGGCCGCTGTGCAACAGGTGCGGGAGTACGAGCGCCAGTTGGTCCACGTGGTGCGGGTACTCGCCCTCACTCCCGGCCGAGGCAGCCTCGTACAGCTGCTCCGACTCCTCGACGAAAAGCGCCTGTACACTGCGGGCTCCGGCCTCCTGCCGCGCTTCGTCGCCTCACTGCTCGCGGAGCACCAGCAGGTCACCGACCTGGCAGCCACCGTCTTCGATGGACGCGAGTGGGAGCGGCTGGACGAGCTGCGCGCCTGTCTCTTCCAGGAGTTGGTGCTCCGCGGCGTGGATATCGACACGTTCCCGGCGCTGCGTTCCTGGCCGCTCGTACGATCTGGCTGGCACCCCCTGACCTGGTTGCCGGTGCACCGCCGCGACTTCGAGGCCGACGCCGAGTTCCCGAGCCGCTCGATACGCGGCTCCGGCAGCGGGGTGCCGAGCCGGCTACCCGACGAGGGCCGCATAAGCCCGCCGACACCACGTACGACCGAGCGGTCCGCCCTTCGCGACATCGCCACCACGGACATATACGAGAGCATCGTCGCCGCTGTACAGGCAGGGGAGTGGGGTGACTGCGGCGCCTGGGTCTTCATGCTGGACGAAACCATCGCACCCGAGCGGGTCCCGCTGTGCTGCTGGCCCTGCCCATGGCATGCGTCGACGGGCTCGGCCCCACGGATCGCTTTGAGATCGCCATCCGTCCGGTGGACGAAATCTGGCGCCTGCTCTTCGCCACCGCGTCGATCGGCGGCATGGGCACCTCGGGCGTGCAGGGTGCCTACGGGCGGCTATGGGCATGGCGTTCGATTGCGGGGCTCAGCGGTGCTCCGGAGGGCGCGAGCGCGGACGAGGTGGACACGCACTGTGTCGAATGGGTTGGGTGAGACGGCGACCGGCTCCGCTGCGAGGGGACAGTAACCCTCAGTCCGCTGCCGGTGCCCGGCGCGCACCTCGTGGGCGGCATCGTGCCGGCCGTCTCTCACGCGCTGAGCGGCAGGAAGTCCTGCACCGCCCGCACGTGCCGGCGAGGTAAAGGACGTTGATGGGGCTATTTGAACCTGGTTCCGGCAGCATTTTCGTGAAGGGCACTGCCGGGGCGAGACCTTGGGTCGCCAAAGTGAAGTGCGATCCGCGCTCGGCAGGCCGTAGCGTCCTGGGATGAGCAGCTTCAACACGCACCAGAGACGGGTCTACGACGAGGGCCGGCCCGCGCGTGTCCGGCATACAAATCTGCGGTCTTGCCTCGTCCACTTCGCGCCCTATGGCTTCCGAGCCACGTATCACCACCTCTGCCTCAGTGCGGGGATTCCCAAGAATCTGGAGAAGGATCCGAGCTCTCTGATACGCGCCGTCGAGGAACTGCACCACGCCCGACAGCTCTGGCTAGCTGACGAACGTGCCTATGCCAACAGTCGCCGAGCGGACAAAGCACGTGGCTTTCGGCAGGTGAAAGCAGACGAGTCCTGGCGGGGCTGGCAGCGTGGGTGGGGGAACATCGCCTACTGTCCCGAGCCGACGATCCATCCCGACGAGCCGCTGCCAGTGGTCGTCGAGCGGGTGCTCCGTTCGTCGGTTCCGCCCGATGCAGCTCCTGCGCTGACGTGCCGTGTGTGCGGAAACCGGGACAACACCAGCGCCTGGCACGACGGCGTCTACCGGATCCATCAACTGTGCAGGGAATGCGGAGTCAGCCTCGCGGTGCAGCGGGCCGACGCGCCCGACCCGCTGTTGGCGGCCGATCACGCCCGGCAGTGGAAGGAAATATGGAGGCTGCGCAACGAATCTCCGCGCAACCCGAGCTGAGTTTCGGCACGGGGGTCGGCACCACGGCGGGGTGAGAATCCGCGCTCGGAGGAGTGCGAAGGATGCGCGGCCGTACATGCTCCGTTTGAGGAGCTTGATTCTGCAGACGTGGCCCTCGACCACGCCGGAGCTGTAGGAGTGGATTGACCTCAGGTCGCAGCCTTCGGCCTGCCGGATCCAATCGCCCACCAGGTGGTCGCGGCGGTGACGGACAAGGTCGGCGAAGGCGCGCGTCAGGTCGCAGGCGAGGGTGATGTCTGGGCAGGCCAGGCGGACCTACTCCAGAGCATGAGTTTCTCGCGATGGGAGGTTCTCACGTGGCCGCATGATCCACCTGGTGATCTTGCGGGGAGTCGGGATGGGCGCAGGGGCCGGGACGGCTGTGCCGTCAAGCAGGGTCCCGACGTAGCGGGAGAGTGTTGAGTACCCGCCGCGGAAGCCTCGTTCGCGGATCTGCTGGTACAGCTCGGTGGCAACGGTGTTGCCGGCGGCGAACTCGCTCTGCAGATACGGCTTGAACCGGTCGAGGGTCGAGGGGTACGTTCCTGCGGTCGCGGCCGGATGCGAGTAGGACGTCGAAGCTGGTGTCGTGGTTGATCTCCTCGTGGCGCCGTACGACCCGGTCCACGATCAAGGTCGGCGGCAGGGCCTCCTGTGCCGGCATCCTCGGCCCGGCCCGCTGGATGCGTTCGGCATACTTCTGCAGGCAGGAGCGATGCTCATGGCAGGTCTTCTCCACCGTGAGCGAGAGGTCGCGCAGCAGCTGTCAGCGATCTGCCACCTCGATTGCCTGCGGGGCGGTTTCCTTGACGGCGCGGGCATAGGCACCGGCCCGGACACGGCACACCACCTCGACCCCAGGGTGATTGTGCAACCAAGCGGCCAGCGTCTCGGAGGTCCGGTCCGGAAGGACGTCGACCGGCCGTCGGCTCTCGATATCGAAAAGGATGGTCTCGTAGCGAACGTCTCGCCGGAAGGCGAACGCAGTCTCATTCGCCCGCCGGGCACGGAGAGCTTCCTGCACAGCCGTGCGCCGACCCGGCCACCCAACTCTGCCGCGACAGCTCGGAGCCGGCTCCGTAGTTCAGTACTGGCCTGCTGGTGGCGTTCCGTCAGGCTTGGGACTTGCTCAACGAATGTACAGCGCAGGCAGGTTGGAGCAACCGATAACCGCGCAACCCCCATGACCAGGGCTTTCCCGACCAAGCCACAGTCTGACCTCGTCGTTCACGAAACCGCTGCCAGAACCTTGAACCTCCCCACCCAGTGGTCAAGCGTTCGCCGGACCTGCTCGTTTTTCCCATGTGGCAGAGCATTGCGCGCGTAAGCCCAGCTTCTACTACGACAGATCAACCGAGGAGATTCGACTTTGACGGCACTGCCGTGTCGCATGTCCGTTGTGCCCACATGACGTTCGCCAAGCGCCAGGCAGGCCAGCGGGCCCGGCGGAAACCCAGGTGGCCTCAGCGCACCATCTGGGTAGAGTCGGGCCATGCCCGAGTTGCGGCGACTTCAGGCCGGCCATGCGTCGGCGGTCCTGGCCTTCGAGCTGGCGAACCGCACCTACTTCGCTGCCGCGATCTCCGACCGCGGCGACGACTTCTTCGACCAGTTCGCCGACCGGCACAACGCCTTGCTGGCTGAGCAGGAGGCCGACACCTGCGCCTTCTATGTGCTCGTCGCCGAGGATGGCTCGGTACTCGGCCGGTTCAACCTGGTCAACATCGAGGAGCGCACCGCGGAACTCGGCTACCGGGTCGCGCAACACGTTGCCGGCCGCGGCGTGGCGACCGCGACTGTCCGGAATCTGTGTCAGCTGGCGGCGACGCGGCACGGGCTGCGCACACTCAGGGCGGCTACGGCCCGCGAGAATGCCGCGTCACAGAAGGTGCTGACCAAAGCCGGGTTCGTCCCGGTCGGCCCTGCCGATCCAGCCGATGTCGGCGGTAAGCCAGGCACCTGGTATCAGCGCCACATCTAGCCTCGCCCCGCCAACCGACCCTGGAACGCAACCCGTTGGGGCTGACCGCGCCCCGGCACTGTCCGTACTGCCGGCAACCCGTCACCATCGCGCTTCTCGCGCCGCCCGGAGGCCGCACGTTCCTCCGTCCCCGCAGCCGTCCCCAACGTCATTCCGCCGCGAAGGACTCTGTGACCGTCAACTGACCGCTGCTGATCACGGGGTTCGCCGACCGGACGGTCGGCGGACCCACGCACGTCCCTCGCCCGCCACTCTCGCCATCAGCCGCGGGATGACGCCGTCCCGGAGCGTTGTCAGGGCCGGGAGCGCCTCAGGCGGCGGCCCAGGAGGACGGCTCCTGTGCCGGCGATCAACGTGCTGGCGGCGATGCCGGTGAGTGCGGTCTCGGCCCGGGCGTCATGGGTGGTTCCGGTGGCGGCCAGCGCAGGCCGGGCGGGATCGGCCGCCGTGGCGGCTTGGAGGAGGAGGGCGGTGACCGCGTCGGGGTGGGAGACCATGGCCACGTGGGAGGAGTTGATCTCGACCGTGTGTGAACCCGCGCGTTTCGCCTCGAAGCGTTCCTGGTCGGGATTGATGGTCTTGTCCTGCTTCGCGACGAGGAACCACGACGGGATGTGCTTCCAGGCGGCCACCTTGGCCGTCTCCGAGAACGCGGTCGTTGCCGCAGGTCGCTGGGTGACCGCCATGACCCTCGCGGTGTTTACCGGCAGGTCCGCGGCGAAGACCGGATGGATCCTGTCGGGCTTGAGATACAGGTCTGTCCCGCTGACGCCGCCGGCCCGGTAGGGAACGGACTTCGTGGCGGTGCCGAGTTCGCTGGGGAACTTGGCCCCCAGGGACATTCCGCTCTCGCCCACGTCGGGCATCAGTGCCGAGACGTACACCAGGGACTTCACCCGGGGGTTGGCCGCGGCGGCCGTGCTGATCACGGCTCCGCCGTATGAGTGACCAGCCAGCACGATCGTGCCCTTGATGCTGTCCAGCACGGAGGCGATGTAGGTGGAGTCGGAGTACAGCCCGCGCAGGGGGTTGGCGGGAGCGATGACCGTGTAGCCGCGGCGTACGAGCCGTTCGACTACCCCATTCCAGCTGGAGGCGTCCGCGAACGCCCCGTGCACCAGCACGATGGTGGGTTTGGCCGTGGTCGAGGTTGTGGTCTTGCCGCCGTCCGCGGCGACAGGGGCCGCCAGGACCGTAGAAATGGCCACGGCGCACCCGGCCGCCATGACGTGTACGCGACGTATTCGGCTCCGTGAACCCGGGACCAGAAATGCTGGCATGCCGTTCTCGCTTTCCGTGAGATCTATGACACGGATTGTTCAGGCGTCCGCACCGGCAGGCTCGGCCAGCACTCCAACCGGGTGAAACGGGTGAAAGAAGTACGCCCCGGGAGTGAATGCCGGAGGTAGAGGGTGTTGGGAACCCGCGTCGTGCCCCTGGGTGCAGCCCGAGCCATCGCACGAACTTCCGTTCGACTCGGGGAGTCCGAACTCGGCGACAAGTGGTGTCGGCTGTCAGTTACGAAGTCAGTCGGCGTCAACGAACGTTCTGGCCCCTTGCTGGATGGCCCGTTGCATTCAACGGGCCATCGAACAGGCGGTGGCACTCGCTACGCGGCGCCGCCGGGAGACCAGGAACGATCAGGAAGCGATCCTGACGTTCAGCCCGTAGTCCAGTTCTGCGCCATCGACCAGCACCGCCTCGACCGTGCGTGTACTGGGGTCGATGTCGGCCACGATCCCGTCACCTGCGTAGCGGGGGTAGCCCGAGGCGCCCGTCTCGCCCGTCGCCTCGACGACTGCCGATCGCACGGCCGAGTCCTCCACAGAGGCGCCGCCTCTGTTCTCGACGTGTTCAGGGACCAACAAGATACGGAAGCGCTGCGGCTCTGTAGTCATGCTCCGGTATTTAATCGCCTGTCTCACCAACCGTGGGAAAGGCGCACGACAGGTCTGCGCAAACAGGCTCCGTCGGCTGGGTTTCCCCATCCGTCGCGGAGGCACGGCAGGAGACGAAACACCTGTCCGTCGCCTCGCTCCACCGCTCCTTCGCCGACGCTGAGGAAGCCGCCGCCGCGGCTCAGCAGGAGGCCCTGGCGGCGCTGCAACCCACGCTTCAGCTCTTCCGCAAGGGGGGAGGGCTCGGCGAGATCCTTTTCTTCGCCCTCTTCGGACAGATGCCCCGGTCCCTCGGGTGACGCCGAAAGATGACGGTTGTTCGGGAGTCCAGCACTGGCAACTGCTGGTTGGGCCATGCTCGTTGGCCGGGGCACTCGTGTTTCGTCAGGATTTGATGACGAAGGGTCGTGCAGTGTGTGCTCGGCGGACGTCTGTGGCGTGGGGGTGGTGAGACGACGGTGGGGCTCGCCCCAGTGGTTCAGGCCGTCGGACCTTTCCTCCAGGATGAACGAAGGATCGACTATGCAGCACCGCACATGGGGATTTGCCGCTGTCGGCGTGGCCGCCGCGGGTCTTTGCGCCGTGTTGGCCACGACGGCGCTCGCCTCGTCCGATCACGGAACCGAGCGTCAGGCCATCAATCAGTCGCAGACCGCGGCCCAGCAACCCGCGAAGACGAAGGTGTCCTCCAGCGACGGGACCAAGTCTCAGATGTCCGAGGAGAACCAACTGCTCCTGAAGATTCAGATGGAGATCAAGGCGTCAACCAGTGTCCGACCGCGGTCCAGGTCGCCAAGGCCAACAAGTTGGTCGGGCACTTGAAGGCGGACGGCAGGGCCACTGAGGCGCAGCTTGCGTGGCTGGCGCTGACTCCCGCTCAGAAGCGCGTGGAGGCGGCCCCGGTGGGCACCAGCTGAGTGGAACGTGAAAGCAATGGAGGCCGAGGGCGGCAAGCCGACCTGACGGGGTTCGAGGAGTTCTACCAGTCGGCGTACGCGCGGCTGGTCGGTCAGTTGTTCTCGGTCACCGGCAGTCTCGAGCAGGCCGAGGACGTCGTGCAGGAGGCGTTCATCCGGGCCCTGGACCGCTGGCCCCGGATCCAGGCCTATGACATGCCGGAGCTGTGGGTGCGCCGGGTGCCGGTGAACCAGCGCCCCGTGCTGTTGCTGCACGATGTATTGGACCTGCCGATCGAAGAGGTCGCCGAGCAGTTGGGCCTGCCAGTGAGCGCCGTGCGCGGCAGGCTCGCCCGAGTCCGCGCGAAGCTGGCCCGCCACCTCGCCGCGGATCCGGAAGGAGCCCTGTCCCGCCATGGCCGACCCTGAGTACAGTCTTCGCAATCTCGTCGAGGAGGGCACCCGCGCCTCGCAGCAGCCGCCGGTCGCTGACCTGCGGCGTCGTGCCCTGGCGTCGCCGTACGTTCCGCGAGGCCGCGACGGTCGCGGCTGCGGCCATGGCGGTGACCGCTATGGCGGTGGTCGTCCTCCCTCTGGTCGGCTCCGGGCGTTCCGGATCCAGCGCGTCCGGTCCGACGGCGCCCCGCGCACTCCAGCCCAGGGTCACCGAGTCGACCAAGTCTATGGTCGCTTCGCCGGCCGAGACCGTGCCCGGCGGCACGATCACGCTCAAGGGCACGGGCTGCGCTCCAGGGAAGGCGGTGTCCTTCGGGATCCGCTGGGACCGCGGTGCGAAGTTGAGCCTCTCGATGGAGGAGCAGAAGGCTCAGGGGCGACCGCAAGCAACCGCTACGGCAGGCGGGTCGTACAAACTGACCTCGGTCAACGCACCCGCCAACGGGTCCTTCGAAGCCAGGGTCACGCTTCCGACCACTCTCGTGATCAACAAACCCAGGCTGTGGGCGCCAATGCCAGACCCCGGCCCCGTCCCACCAGCTCACCCAGTACATCTCGATCCTTGTCCACAGCGCCCAGGTCGTGTGCCGAGTTGGGACAACGGGTTAGCTGTTTCCCGTCCCGTCCAGGCCGGGACGGGAAACAGGCGGGCTGAGCCGGGGTGATCTCACGGACAACGAGTGGACTGTGTTCGAATCGCTGCTGCCGCTGGGCGAACGTGGTGGCCTCATTCCCGACCTGCGCAGGCTCGTCAACGGCGTGACGTGGCGGTCCCGTACGGGCGGTCCTTGGCGGGACATTCCTGAGCGGTACGGGCCCTGGTCCACCGTCCACGGGCGGTTCCACCTCTGGGCCAGGTCCGGGGTCTTCCAGATGCGGGCGGCAGCGGTGGAACGCTGTTCAACAAGATCAAGGAGTGGCGCGGGCTCGCCATCCACCATGACAAGACCCCGCCCGGCAACCTCGCCGAACGCCACCTATCCGGCGCGGTCATCTGGCTCCGCAGTCTCCGATGAAGATCTGAATCGGTCCACGCTCTAGGCCGAGGTGGCACTGCTCGCCTGCACGGCTGCGACAAGTGTGTCGAGTTGCCCGCGGACTCGGGCGGCGGTGACATGGTCGAAGTAGTCGCGGGAGCTGATGATCTCACCGTCGCGCACCCGCAGTACGAAGATGCCGGGGAGCACGAAGGGTTCCTCGGTCTCCGTGACTGTTCCCTGGTACTCGAACTCGGCGACGATGACCTCGGGGTCGGTCGTCTCGTGGATCGTGATGTTGGCTGCCCGACGTTGCAGCCGGGGGCCGGAGTCGGTCGGCCTGAAGTGTTCGCGCAGTTCGTCGCGGGTACGGAGCGCGGCAGCACGAAGCGGGTCGAACGGGTGCACGACGTGGGTCTGCTCCGCGTACAGATCGGGTAGTTCGCTCCAACGGCCCTCCGCAACACCGTTCACGAGCGCGAGGAAGACTTCCCGCGGGCTGAGGACTTGGGTCATGGGCACTCTCCTGTCGTCGGCGCCGACGTTAGTGGTGTCGCACTACTATCCGGAGTGCGGACTCCGAGTATACGGAGTCGTGACTTCGGATAGTGAGATACGGCGATACGAGTGAAAGCGCGATGAGCACCTCAGGTAACCGAGACATGGGCGGCAAACGGCCGCAACGCGCTGACGCGCGAACCAACCGCGAGCGGATCTTGAACGTCGCCGAAGAGGTCTTCGGTAAGGGTGGCCAGTCTGCGTCCACCGAGGAGGTGGCCCGCCTGGCCAACGTCGGCATCGCCACGGTCTTCCGTCACTTCCCCACCAAAGCGGCGCTGCTGGAGGCCGTTCTCGTGCAGCGGTTCGATCGCCTGCGCGAGCAAGCCGAAACGCTGTTTCACGCCCCGGACCCGGGTGCGGCGTTCTTCGACTTCTTCAGCCACCTCGTCGCCGACGCGGCCGGCAAAATCGCCATAGCTGAGGCGCTGTTCGAGGCCGGTGGTGACAACGGCGGCGACGCCGCTCAGGCATCGGACGGACTGCGTCGAGCCGTCGGTGCTCTGCTTCGTCATGCCCAACGCGCCGGTGCCGTCCGAGATGACGCCGAACTGCCCGAGGTGTACGCCTTGCTCGTTGCCACATCACGAGCCTCCGCACACGCCCACCTCGAGGAAGAGGTACGAGACCGGATGCTGACCATCATCTTCGACGGCCTCTCACCGCTCCGGAACGCGCGAGCGCAGCTGAAGACCTGAACTCGGCACCCGCTCCAGTGCGTGACCACATGGGTTCGCCGGTTTGTGACGCGTGGGTTCTCGGAGAGCGCTGCGTGAGTCTTCACCGTGGGGCGGGTAGCCGCACCTCTCGCCGTCTGAGGGGCCTGGCGAACCGTCTACCAACCCAGTTGGGATTTTCCGAAGCGAAGTCCGGTGCCTTGCAGCCAATCCCGTGCGTCCGCATCCGAGTTACGCGTGCCGATGGACAGGTACACGGTGTGCCTCCCTGGGTCAGGTTCACTGCACTGCTCGGTCCATGTGCTGTTGAGACACAGTTGGACGCCGCAGAGGTTGGAGTTCGGTAGACCTCGGAGTACCGAGAACCAGGAGATGTCGATGGACAGGGGGCCGCAGGCCGCGACCGCGCCGTCGATCTCCGTCTCGGTGCACTCGTCGGAGTCACGGATGGGAAAGGTGGAGGGCGTCTTCCCCTTCATCAGCTGGAACTGCACTCCCTGCGGCAAGGGCCACAGGGACGCCAGTTCAGGTTGCAGCTCCGTCTCCACCCAACCCAAGGACGTGTCCCGGAAGCCCAAGCGGTCCAGGGTCTCCCAGAGTTCCTGGACACGCGAGTCCTGGAGGTCCTGCTTCGAGCAAAGGAACGTACCGCAGGTGAAGTACTGCCGGGCGTAATGGAACTGCTCCTGCGTGGCGATGTCGTTGAAGCAGAGGGCAGGCAGGTCCGGCGCTCCGGCACCGAATCGGGCGAGCAGTTGACGTGCGAACAGTAGAGCACTGCGCGCGTCCGGCAGCGGTTCCAGCACCTCGTAGAGCATCGACGCACCCATCGGCCCACCTCCCTCACCCGCACCTTAGTCGGGCGGACCCATCAGGCCATCGGATTTACAAGAGCTGACATAGCTGCGGCTCGGCATGCGCCACCCGCACCGCAGACTCCTGTACGCAGCCCGTGTCACGTGTTCGTAATTGGGGGCACCCCTGCTTCTCGGTGGGGGAGCAGCGGGGGAGTGTTGGTGACGAGCCGGACGAGGTGTTCGGCGAGGTCGGTGTCGAGGGGGGAGCCGGTCATGAGTCGCCGGTAGAGGATGGTGCCGGCCCAAATGTCCTGGACGAGATCGATGTCGAGGTCGTGGGGCAGGTCACCGCGTTGGATTCCGCGGCGCAGTGCTGCGGCGATGTTCTCGCGCTTGCGGTACAGGAAAGCCTCCCGGAACCGGGTCATGAGTTCGGGGTGGGGGAGGAGGCCGCCGGCGAGTGCGGGCAGCGAGGTGGCCATGTCCTCGTTGGCGTAGTTGTCGATGGTCATGTCGACGGCGTGGCGCAGTTCCGCGTGGGTGTCGTCAAGATCGGGGATCTCCTCGGCGCGGAAGATCTCGGCGAGCGCGTCGGCGACGAGTGCCTCCTTGCTGGGCCACCAGCGATAGATGGTCGATTTGCCGACGCCTGCGGCCGCAGCGACGGCCTCGATGGTCAGTGCCGGGTATCCCTGCCCCGACAGGACATCCCGTGCCGCGTCGAGGATCTTTGAAAGGGAACGCGGACCACCGGCCGCCGGACCTGAAGAGAAGACGGGTGCCATGAGTTAAACGATACGTATCGTTTCGCACGCGGGTCAAGGTGTGCTACGGTCGCGTTCATCGATGAAACGCTACGTATCGTTTCACTCCAGTCTCTTCCCGAAGGACGTGGCATGAAGGGTTACACCGTCCCCCTGTCTCCCCGTGGCATCGCGAACCTGGCGCCCGCCCCGCCGTGGCACTACGCCGGCACCGTGGTGGGTGTGGAGTTCTTCACCGACCCGGCCGCCGCCGCAGCGACTCTGCCCGAGGGCCTGGCCCCCGACCCGGACTCCGCCGGCCGCGGCGTCGCGATGTTCATCGACTGGCAGTACTCCTCCACGGGCCTGGAGTATCTGGACCCCGCACGCTCGCAGTACCGGGAGTTCCTCGTCACCCTGGACGCCCACTACAACGGCGCGCCGGTGGCCTGGTGCCCCTACATCTACGTCGACAACGACTCCGCCATGGCCCGCGGCTGGGTTCAGGGCTTCCCCAAGAAGCTCGGCGCCGTACACCAGACCCGCGCCTATTCCGTCGGCGGTCCCGGCACCCCTGTCCTCGGCCCGGGCGGACAGTTCGGCGCCACCGCCTCCGCCGCCGGACAGCGCATCGCCGAGGCCAAGATCACCCTCGAACAGCCGGTCCCCGACCCCGCCGCCCTGATGAGCCGCCCCGTGGTCAACCTCCGACACTTCCCCCGCCTGGCCGCCGGACACCACGACAAGCCCGCCGTCCACGAACTGGTCATGTCCGTCCTGGACGGCGCCGCCGTCAGCGACGCCTGGGCCGGCACCGCCGACCTCGCCTTCCTCCCCGCCCACGGCGAAGAACTCGCCGACCTGCCCGTCCAGCGCACGGGCAGGGGATTCCACTTCGACCTCGCCTACACGGTCACCGACCTCAAGACCCTCATCGACCACAACAACTGATCACCCCATGCACCACGAGGGCCCCGCCACCACCCATCACCCCGGTGGCCCGTCCCCGAGAACGAAGCATCCCCAACGCGGCTGTGCCCCCCATGGTCCTGGGGGCACGCCCGCCGCTCTCACATTTCAGGAGTCGACGTGCCCATCTACACCTGCACCACCGCCCAGGGAACGCTGAGGGCCGACGCAAAGGGCGAACTGGCTACCGAGATCACCAGGATCCACGCGGAGATCAACCACGTCCCGCCCGCCTACGTCAACGTGGTCTTCTCCGAACTGCCTCAGGACAGCGTCTACGTCGGTGGAGAACCAGGGGCGCCGCTCCTGATCGGCGGCTGGGCGCGCCGCGGCCACCCGCAGGAGGAGACGACCCGCTTGGCACTCGAGCTGTCGGCGGCCGCTTCCCGCATCACCGGGATCCCCGAGCGCCGCATCCTGGTGGTGATCCAGGACAGTCCCGCACGTTCCGCTGTCGAAGGCGGCCAGGTCCTGCCCGACCCGGGTCAGGAGAAGGAATGGCTGAGCCGCGACGAGGCGTAAGGCCGGGGCCGGGGTGACGGCTTGGGCCTTACATGTCATCTCGATTGGCCGTTTGGCGGTTCAGTGCGATCACCCGGTGATGAGTGGGAAGCCGTCCTCCGGCACTACGCATCGCCGTAGGCCCTTGAAAGCCCGGTGACCGCGAGCCTGGGTCACCTGCTTCCAGCCGCCCACCTCAATCCGATGTTCCGGTTCTTGTATTCCGTGATCTCCATGTGGTCGCTGATCGTCACGGACTCCGAGGGCGCGCAGCGCCCCTCCGATGCGAGGGTCGCACCGCCGACGACGTCCTCGAGCCCTGGCACGATCGCCGAGTACGACTCGCTGCGGGCGCGTGGCTTCTTCGACGTACGGCTGTTCCGGGCGCTGGAAGCCGTTCGCCTGGCTCCGGAAATGTGGCGATCGTCGGCGGCGGCAGCATTCTCACATGGCGCGCAGGCCCCGGTCGGCGAAGGCGATCAGCCACTCGAAGCTCTCGTCGATGTCGGCGCTCCACTGGAAGCCGTTGGCCACCTGCAACGTGGCGAACCCGTGGCAGAGGCTGCGGAGCATACGCAGGGCGTGGTCCACGTCGGACTCCGGGACCTCGTAGCCGCGGAGGACCGCCATGAACGCGCTCAGCAGCCGCTGACCCGCGGTGGCCAGCGGATCGTCCGGGCCGGACGGTTCCACGCCGATCGTCGCGGCGTACCGGCCGGGGTGCTCCAGGACGAAGGCGCGGAAGGCGCGCGCCGCGGCCGCCAGGGCGTCGCGACCCGCGTATCCCTGGACCGCGCCGCCGACGGCGTCGGCGGCCTCGCTCAACGCCAAGGCCGCGATGCGCCGGTTGAGGTCTTCCTGGCCGCCCACGTGCTTGTACAAGGACGGGGTACGCACGCCCACCCGCTCGGCCAGCAGACCCATCGTCAGGTTGGCGAGGCCCACCTCGTCGGCGAGGGCGGCACCGGCCGCGACCACGGACGCCGGGTCCAGGCCGACCCTAGGCACGAGCGGCATCCGATCCGAGGAAGGCGAGCATGAGCGAAACCACCTGTTCGGGGAACTGGTCGTGAGGGTAGTGCCCGGCGCCCTCGATCAGCTCAAGGCGACCGAGACCGGACGGCAAGGCGTCAATGATCGCCGAACCCTCGGCGTGCGGGTCGGCCCAGTCGGGGTCGAGCGTGCCCATCACGACCAGGACCGGGCAGCGGACGTTGCCGAGCTGCGCGCCGGCGTAGGTCGGGGCGCTGCGGCCCATGCCCTGCAAGGCCTTCATCCGGCCCGGCTCGCGCAGCAGGGAGTCGATGCGGCCGAGTCGCTCGGACCAGTCGGCCGGCTTCACGCCGGGGTAGGCCACGTCGAGGTACGAGCGCCAGAGCGGCACGCTTCCGAACGTGCCCGTGCCGAGCAGCCGCAGCATGCCCTGCCGGAAGCGCTTCACCCGCAGGTCGCCGAGGCGGATCGACTGCTTGCGGGTGAACGGCGCCAACTCGACCACCGCGGTGATCAGAGCGGGCTCCTGCGCCGCGGCGATGGTGGCGGCGCCGCCGGAGATCGAGTGGCCGACGAGCACGGCCGGGCCGCCCAGGTGGCGGACCACGGCGAGCAGGTCGCTGGCGATGGCGGTGCGGCTCCAGGCGGGCCAGCCGACGCTGGACTCGCCGCAGCCGCGCAGATCGACCGCGGCGACCCGATAGCCCGCCGCCACCAGCGGTGGGATCACGGCACGGTACGCGGTGCGGCTGTCGCCCATGCCGTGCGCGAGAACGATCAGCGGGCCGGACCCCGCCACCTCGTAAGCGATCGTGCCGCCGTCGACGGCAAGGTACTCGGTCATGACATCCCCCTGTTTGGCTAACTCTGTTAGCTAAAAGCTAATCCCATTAACCAAGCCTGTCAACGACGAAATCCCCGGCGCAGCCAGGAGGAACGACGAAGCGCCGCGGAAGGGGGGCAGACCCGGATTGGGATCGAGGGGGAGGTGTCGAGGACATTGCCGGCGGCGTCGGGGGCCTCAGCGGCGACGTACTCCGGGACGGACGCCGTGGATCTCGACGAGGGTGGTCTCCAAGCCCGTATGGGAGGTCTCGTGCTCGTCGGCGGGCCGCCAGGTGCCGTCGGCGAGTTGCTCCTCCAGATCCGGGCTCGCGCTCCTCGTCGTCCTCGAGTTGCTCGGGCCGGGCGAGCGAGTGGCGTTCATGTTGTACGACCTGTGCGCGGTGCCGTTGGACGAGATCGGCCGGATCCTCGGCCAGTCCACCGACGCGACCAGGATGGTTGCGGGCCACGCCGGAAGAAAGGTGCAGGCGACCGCGCGGCCGACGGTTGGCGGACGGGGCGGCGAGAGTTGGTCCAGGCATCCTCGGCGGCAGCTCGTCACAGCGACTGTCGGCTCGCGCAGCTGCGCGGGGGTGAGCGGTGCTCGCCAACGGCCTTCCCAGGGTCGTGTCTTGGCGCGAGGACGGCACTTCGCTCTCGGTCATCGCGTTCACCGTCGTCGTCGACGACGACGGCCGGATCGTCCCTCCCTGACGTGTAGACAGGTGCAGGTCAGGGAGGGGTGGGTAAGGCTGGCTGTCCTGTGGCCGTGACGGGCGTCGGGTGTCCGGGGTATGCGGGGGCCGCCGAGGTGACTGCTGTCTGAGGGAACCGCTGACTCGGCCTGCGCCTTTCCCTACTCTGCTGCCGCTCAGCGCCCTTGCCCTGGCCGCCCTTGCGGTCCCAGTGCGCGGGTGGGCGTTGAGCGTCCGGTCCGGCTATATGCCGCACGGCATGCTGGGTTCCCCGGAGGCGCTGCGGCGGGCGGAAGACGCCGGTGGAAGTGACCTGGGCCATTGGACCGCCAAGTAGTCAGTTCGGACGGCGGTAGTCCTCGAGCGCCTCGACGTGGCCGCGACCACTCTGCTGGCCTCCGACCGACGGTTGTTCTCCCGGAAGGACCAGGCCCTCGAACTGCGCAGCGGGCGCAGCGCGTCGAAGTAGCCGGGCCACGCCCCGCTCTGGCGTCCTCAACCTGCCGCGGCCTCGTATGCGTCGACCGAATGCGGCAGGGTGCCCAGGCGTTCACGCAGGCCGGCGAGGCTCTCGGTGGGACGGGCCGCGAGGAGTCCGTCCAGCGCGGACCGCTGAACTCGGCCTCACCAGCCGAGTCGAGTTCACCCTGTTCTTGCCTCGCGAGGACCTGTGGAAGCGCGTCGCCGACTTCGAGTGCTGTGGGCTATCAAGTGCTGTGGGCCATAAGAGGAATCGCTGAAGCGTCACCACGGACATCATCCGTGTCAGTCGTGCAGGGCGGTCTTGAGTGCGTCGATGGCGAGGTGACGAGCGACCTTGGTGGCGTTGGTGTCACGGAGGAGGTCCAGCATCAGGAAGTCGTGGACCATGCCCAGAACGCGGACCGCGGTGACGTCGACGCCGGCTTCACGCAGCTTGGCCGCGTAGGCCTCGCCCTCGTCACGCAGGACGTCGGCCTCGTCGGTGATGACCAAGGTCGGGGGCAGGCCGCGCAACTGGTCGATGCTGGCCCGCAGCGGCGAGGCGTAGGGCTCGGCGCGCTGGGCGGCATCGGTGGTGTACTGGTCCCAGAACCAGATCATTCCGTCCCGGGTCAGGTACTCCCCGTCCGCGAACTGCAGGTAGGACGGGGTGTCGAAGTCGGCGTTGGTGACGGGGTAGAGCAGGACCTGACAGCCGACCCGGACATCATCGCCCCTGTCCTTGGCCATCAGGGCGAGGGCCGCGGACATGTTTCCGCCCACGGAGTCGCCGCACACGGCGAGGCGCGAGGCGTCCAGGCCGTGCTGTGCGCCTTCGCGGGCGGACCATTGGGCCACGGCGTAGTTCTGCTCGATCTGGGTGGGGTACTTGGCCTCGGGGGCCCGGTCGTAGACGGGGAAGACCGCAGCCGCGCCGGCGCCGACGGCGAGTTCGCGTACGAGGCGGTCGTGGGTGTTCTCGTCGCCGAACACCCACCCGGCTCCGTGGATGTAGAGGATGACCGGAAGCGTCCCGGAGATGCCGCGCGGGCGCACGATGCGGGTGCGTACCTGCCCCCACTTGCCGGCGTCGACGGTCACCCATTCCTCCTCGACGTCGGGTTTCGTGACACCTTCTCCGGTCTGCAGGCCGGCGAGGATGTCACGTCCCTGATCCGGCGGCACCTCGTAGATCCGCGGGTGCGGGGAGGTCGCCTCGGCAAGGTCTTGCGCCGCTGGCTCCAGGATCGGAGTGGGAAGCACTGAAGGCATGCTGATCTTCCTTTCCCTGCAGGGTTGGGGGCAGCAATGACGTCAGATGCACTATTTGCATAGATGTATGCATCTTTGATAAGGATAGCGGGGCGGCGACACGCCCGCGATCGCATCAGTCCGTCCCTGGGTGGGCAGAGGAGGGGCAACGGCGACGTGCTGATGAACACGGCACGCCCCCGTGCGCACCGGGCACTGCAATCCGAACGGATCGATCCGTTAGACAAACCGCACGGCACCTGGATCGCGACGTACAGATCGACCGTGGATCCGGTGGTATCAGCGAAGCCGCCGACTCACCCCGCGATCGCGCGGCCCGCAGCGTTCTCCGTTCTCCGGAGAACCGAAAGAGCATCACGGAGTCGGTCGACCGGCAGGGCTACCCGCCGTCGACGCGGGAGATCGGCCGAGCCGTGAAGCTCGCCAGTACATCCTCGGTCGCCCAGCAGTTGATGGCCCTCGAGCGCAAGGGAGCTCTCTGCCGCGACCCGCACCACCCCGCGCCGACCGGGTCCGGCCCTCGTGGGTGCACGACCTGGGCAGCGCGAGCGCGGCGCCGGTCGACGTACCGCTCGTCGGCCGGATCGCCGCCGACGCACCCCTGCTCGCCGAGGAGATGATTGAGGACGTCTATGCGCTGTCCCGCCAGTTCTGCGTCAACTGAGAAGGCGTTGCCGGAGCGTCAGAAGCCGTTCAAGCGCCCAGGGTTGGCCACATCGCAATGCGTCACCCCATCACGGTCGAGCAGAGAGTCCGTCACGCTGCGAAGGCATTCGTTGACGCCGAGCGAGTTGAGCATGCTGACAGGCGGGCACACCCCGAAGGTCTGCCCGCACAGGACGGCTGATTCGTAGGGGGCCCAGATGCACGGGTACCAGGAACCCGCCTCAGCAAGGTCGTCGGCGTCCTGCGTCTGCTCTGCGGGAGGCCGGTGGAGGGCCGCCACGCCCCAAAGAGGCCCAGATCGAGCGTCTGAAGGCTCAGAATCCCGATCTGAAGGACCGCGTCACCGACCGGGACGCGGCCATCGAAGAGCTGACCGAGTTCAAGAAGCTCTCACTGTCCCGGCTTGCCGCCCAGGGCGACGAGATCATTCGCTTGCGCAGCCCGCAGTCGTTCCCCGAGCCGGCCACCGTCCCTCGTGCCAGGACCACCGTCTACGGCACCTGCAGCTGACGGCCTGTCATTGGTCAGTTGTGATTCCTCGTCGGCGGCAGCTTGATGGGGAGACAGCTGTCCGCCAGCGGTGACACTGCATTGGTGTTCCGGGGTGGGTGGCTGTGTCAGATCCAGGCTGCCGTCGATGGTGCGGTCCTGGCCGGTGAACCAGGCGGTGGCGAGGTCGGTGAAGGCACAGGATGGTGGCGACCTCGCGTGGCTCGCTGTGGCGGCAGGGGGATGCGGCTGAGCCTCTGCTTGCTTGAGCTGCTCGATGGTTGCCTCGGGCAGCCGGAGCTAGGCCCTGTCGTCACATTCCCGTCTGCCCCGCGACGCCATGCACGCGCCCTTGAGTTCTCGGCTTCGCTCGAACAGGGAGGGACCCCCTTCGCCGCACCGGGCACAGACCCAAGTACATCCAGTACGAGGGCCTGTGCCCGGCACGCCGAGAGTACGCACCTGACGCCGCAGGGCCCGCCCTTCGGGCGGACGACGGGAATACGACGACAGGGCCTAGGGCCGGAGCACGATCTTGCCGTGAGTGTGCCGTCGTTCCAGTTCGCGGAACGCGTCTCGCACCCGCTCCAGCGGGTAGGTTCGGGCGATCGGCACCTCCAGCTCTCCGCGCGCGACAAGCCGGGCCAGCTCGCCGAGTACGACCGCGCACGCCGCCGCACCTTCCCCGTAGGTTCGCGCCCCCACCCTGGCCGCGGCCTGCCAGTCGCTGATCGTGTTGATCCGCTCGGGCCGCACGCCCAACTCCACTGCCAGTTCCACGTATCCGTCGCCGAACGTGTCGATGAACGCGTCGACGTTCCCGCCGGAAGCCTGCCGGATCCGTTCGGCCACGTCCTGCCCGTACTCGACCGGGATGACACCGCGATCTTTCAGCCAGGTATGGTTCTGCTCGCTCGCCAGCCCGATCACCGTGGCGCCGCGCCGCCGCGCGAGCTGTACGGCAAGAGACCCGACGCCGCCCGCCGCACCGGACACGACGACTGTCTCGGCCGGTTGGGGGTCCACAGCGAACACGGTGGCGTACGCGGTCGTGCCGGCCACGTACAACGACCCGGCCACGTCCCAGGAGAGCCCCTCCGGGCGCGAGGTCAGATTCACGTCGTCGACCACGACGAACTCCGCGTGGCTCGCCCTGTGATGGGTGAAGCCCAGGACCTCGTCGCCCACCGCGACGCCGCGCACCTGCGGACCGGCTTCCACCACGACGCCGGCCAGATCGCTGCCCTGTCCGGAAGGGAAGGTCGCCGGCCAGCGTCCGTGCCGCGCGCCTTTGCGGATCATCGTCTCGCCGGGCTGGATCCCGGCCGCGCGGACCTCGACCAGCACCTGCCCGGGGCCGGGCGCCGGCCGCTCCACCTCCTCCACCCGCAGCACATCGATCCCGCCGTACTCGTGGAACCGCACCGCCTTCATCGCGTGATCACCGCTCTTCCTCGTTCGGACAGGTCTTGGACGGTCACGCCCCGGACGGCCACACATCGACCGGGCCATCGCATTCAACCGTTCAGGAATGGAGCTGTCTTCCCAGGATCAACGGTCGGTTCGAGATTCGTCAGGACGAGCAGGGCGCGCATCAGGTGGGTGGCGCGGGCGGGATCGGTGCGAAGCTTGGTGAGGATCCGTCAACTTTTCAAGTGCGCGAAGCCGTGCTCGACGGGGGCGCGTCCGTTCGCGGCGCCGGTGCGGCGTTGGGTGGGGATGAGGGTGTCGTCGATCAGGACGACTTGGCTGCCCCGTTTGGCGATCTTCTTCTGGGCGCGGTCCAGCCGCGAGGCTTTCGCAGCGAGCAGGCCGATGGACTCGTCGCGCCAGCGCCGCACGGTGGTGGCGGAGATGTTGTTGCCGCCTGCCATGTCGGCCAGGCGCTGGTCGTGCCGCAGCACCGCGAGGACGATCAGCGCGATCTTCCCGGGCGGCAGCGCCCGCCAGCGTGAGCGTATCGCCATCAGGTGGCGGCGCAGCAGGTCGGCGACGTGGGTCAGGGTGCGCGTGGACAGCGGCAGACGACACCGGTAGACAAGGGAGACGGCGCCCCTGGCGGGCTCCTTGGTTTTGGTCACACAAACTCAACGTCCGCCCGGCGCACTGCGGTTACGCTCACGGCCGGGCGGTGATCTTCCCGTAGGGGAGCTTCCGCAGCTGGCCGCGGTCGGCCAGCTTGGTCAGCGTTTCCCGCGCAGCGGCTCCAGGGCGCCCCGCCCCCGGTGTCCAGCCCGAGCGCCTCGCCGACCTGTCGGGTCATCACCGGCCCCGCGGCCTGCTGCACGACGGCGAGGATGCGCTGGTACTCCGGCGGCAGCGCCCCCTTGTCCACGCCCGGCGCGCGGTGCGGGACCAACAGCACCCCGCGCCCGCCCACCTGCGCAGACACCGGCGCGGTCGATGCCTGTTCCGCGGCGACCTGCTCGCTCATCCGCGCCAGTACCTTCTAGGCGACTGCGAGTTCGTCCCGCTCGGCGCGCACCTCCTCCAGCTGCTTGGCCAACTGCTCTTCGAGTCCGTCCAGCTCCGCACGACGCGTGGCGATCCGCTCCAGCACCTCGAGGTCCGTCATGGGCCGGATCGTAAGAGCGGCACTGGCGACGACGAGCGGGAAACCCCGAAACCGCCCTGCCAGACGATCTGCACGGCAGACTGCTGCCCCCGGCCAGCACGAGTACCGCCGAACAGCGTCACACCATGCCCCTGACCTGCCTTCAAGATGGCGGCAGCTCAGTGTTGAGTCTGTCGGCAGGCACTCGCTCGATGCGGGTCCAGCCCCTCCAGCCCCGCTCCTCCAGGATCGCCAACACCCGCTCGGCGCCCGGTGAGGACTCGACCATGGTTGAGTCCAGCAGGTCGACGAACTGGTCGTCGAAGCCGTCGGCACCCACCTCGCCGGCCTCCACAGCCCGAATCCTCAGGCGCTCCAGGATGTCGGCGACCTCGACGACCCGCGGATCGTCGACCGGCCAGTCGAGCGCCCCTCTGAGAAAGCTGTAGAGCCTCACCATGTCGGGGTCGTCCAGCTGCTCGTGCTTCTTGGCGATCACGGCGTCGATCAGGTGCGGCACCTGGGCGGCGATCATGATCCAGGCATCCCGCTCCAGCTCGATGTACCGCTCCTCGACACCGAGACCGCGTAGCCGGTCGAGGTAGTCCACGACGCTCTGGGGGAGCGCCAGGTGCTCTCCGGCTGCGAGCCGGGCGAGCCGTCTGCGCGTGCCCTGCAGCCGCCGGATCTCGGCACGCAGGCCCTTGTCGATCTCCTGGACGCCATCAGAGAACTCCTCCGGGCCGGCGTCGAGGAGTTCCTGCACCCTGGCCAGCGGCACGCCGGCATCTGCCAGGGTGCGGATCCGAATCAGTCGCACGACCGCGGCAGCGTCGTAGGTCCGGTACCCGGATCGGTCGCGTTCGGGTTCCGGCAGCAGCCCGATCTGGTGATAGTGGCGTACCGCCCGCACCGTCACCCCGGAATACGCCGCAAGCTGGCTGATGGTGAGCATGGGTCTCAGCCTGCCTCAGGCGATCTTCCGGCGATAGGCGACCATCGCGAAGACGTACGCCACGACGAGGATGCCGACGCACCACGCAAGCGCGATCCAGATGTCGTCGCCGACTGGCTGCCGGGCGAACAGGTCGCGGATCGTGTTGACGATCGACGTCACCGGCTGATGCTCGGCGAACCAGCGCACCGGGCCAGGCATGGTCTCCGTGGGCACGAACGCCGAGCTGATGAACGGCAAGAAGATGAGCGGGTAGGCGAACGCGCCCGCGCCCTCGACCGACGCCGCGGAGAGCCCGGGGATCACGGCGATCCAGGTCAGCGCCAGAGTGAACAGGAGCAGGATGCCGGCGACCGCGAGCCATGCCAGCACCCCTGCCCCTGAGCGGAAGCCCATGAGCAGAGCGACGCCCACGACGATCACGAGCGAGATCAGGTTGGCGACCAGAGAGGTGAAGACATGTGCCCACAGCACACCCGACCGTGCGATCGGCATGGACTGGAATCGCTCGAAGATCCCGCTCTTCATGTCGGTGAACAGCCGGTACGCGGTGTAGGAGATGCCCGACGCGATGGTGATGAGCAGGATGCCGGGGAGCATGTAGTTCACGTACGAAGCCGCCCCTGTGTCGATCGCGCCGCCGAACACGTAGACGAACATCAGCATCATGGCGACCGGCGTGATGACGGTCGTGATGATGGTGTCCATGCTGCGTGTGACATGGCGCAGGGTCCGCCCCGTGAGAACAGCAGTGTCGCCGAAGAAGTACGCGGTCATCCTTGTCCCCTAGTTGCTCGTGCCGGTGGCGTCGCTCTTGTCGTCGCCGATGATCGCGAGGAAGATCTCCTCCAGGGTCGGCTGCTTCTCGACGTATTCGACCGTGGCGGGCGGGAAGAGCTGCTTGAGCTCGGCGAGGGTGCCATTCACGATGATCCGACCCTGGTGGAGGATCGCGATCCGGTCGGCCAACTGCTCGGCCTCGTCCAGGTACTGCGTGGTGAGCAGCACTGTCGTTCCGTAGCCGGCGAGCTCTTTGACCGCATGCCACACCTCGATGCGCGCCTCGGGGTCGAGCCCGGCCGTCGGCTCGTCCAGGAAGATCACCGGCGAATTCCCGATGAGGCTCATCGCGATGTCCAGCCGGCGGCGCATCCCACCCGAATACGTAGACACTCGGCGCGCGCCCGCCTCGGTCAGCGAGAAACGCCTCAACAGGTCATCGGCGGTCGCGCCCGGGTCCTTGAGGTGGCGCAGCTTGGCGACGAGTACGAGGTTCTCCCGACCGCTGAGGATCTCGTCGACGGCGGCGAACTGCCCGGTGAGGCTGATGGACTCCCGTACGTTCGCCGGTTGCGTGGCGACGTCGAAGCCATTGAGGCTCGCCGTCCCCGCGTCGGCCTTGAGGAGCGTGGCGAGGATCCTCACGGTCGTGGTCTTGCCCGACCCGTTGGAGCCGAGCAGGGCGAAGATGTTGCCCCGCGCCACGTCGAAGTCCACGCCGCGCAGCACTTCGAGCTTCCCGTACGACTTCTCGAGACCCTGCACGCGAATCGCCGGACCGGCGATCGATTGGGTCGTCATGGTCATCTGCCTCCTTCGCGGAGCTGTTCCAGGCGACTGCGAGGAAGCTCCTGCCGGAAGGATGGAGGGTTGACCCAGCGTCAAGGTCAAGCCCGCTCCGACCACGGCATCCAGATCGCCGGCGCTGATGCGGGTCGTCCCGTGATTCGTTCCCATCGGGCAATGGCTGGGCGTAGCTTCTCCAGTGTCGAAGAAGTCCGCGATCAGTGCGAACGTCGCCTCGGGCGAAGGGCGGCGGCGTCGGATCACGAGGTCGATCGCCTCATGGCTCTGCGCGATCGTGCCACGCCGAGTTCGCACTTGGCCCAGCGTCTTTCAGAGTCGGGGTCCGTCATGAGCCGGATCGTAAGAGCGGCACTGGCGACGACGAGCGGAAAGCCCCGAAACCGCCCTGCCAGACAATCTGCACGGCAGACTGCTGCCCCCGGCCAGCACGAGTACTCCCGAACAACGTCACACCAGGCCCCTGATCTGCCACTTCAAGATGGCGACAGCTCGGTGAGATCACTACTGGCAACTGGCAACTGGCAACGGGCAACGGGCAACCGGCACGGGGATGCACCGTGACGGCCTCGATACCTGCCCCCTGTCTGCTGGACGCCGTCCTCAGCGCGGCCGACAGCGATGACGTCCGCGCCGACGTCGGCCTCGTCGACAACGCACCCGCGGCCTGACCTGCACCGTGCAACCCGAGCACGCGGGACCTCGACGGAGAGCGACGGCACCGGCGGCCGTACGTGGGGAATTCCCAATGGTCGCTGACAACGTCCGCAGGGGTGCAAGGGTGCAGGGGTGCAAGGGCACAAAGGGTGATCTCGCCAGAACGAGACACGACCAGCGCGGGACACAGCGAATGCGGAGACAAGCGCGGCCACATGCCCGGTCGTACTCCAGCAACCCTGCGTACAGATACGCCGGAAAGTGCGCCTTCAAGTACGCGGACTGGAGAGCAGGGACGGCGAATACGGCAGAAAGGGGTCGCGGGCTCCACCTCACCTCACCCGACCAAGCCCCTACCAACCGGCTTGATCTGGAACTGCGTGTCCTGTTCGTTCCCACGGCCAACTGATCAAGGTCTGGGCGGCATTGAAGCCCGGGCGCGGACCGGGCGGCCCGCCCCTCCCGGGTGCCCATTGCCTTGCGGCCCTGGGCTGTTTAAGGAGTGGCTGCGTGGGATTGATGCCTTGTAGGGTCCCGACTATGGCTTGTCGCATTTCCGAGCTGGTGATCGATTGCCGGGATCCGCAACGACTGGCGGCGTTCTGGTGCGAGGTGTTGGGCTTCATCGTGCTCGACATCGACGACGGCGCGGTGGAGATCGGACCACGGGAAGGGTTCGGCGGATTGCAGCCGACTCTGGTCTTCAGCCCCACTACCGAGCCCAAGGCGAGCAAGCTGCCGCTGCACATCGAGGTCAACGCCACCGACCGCGATCAGGACGCCGAACTCGAACGCCTCCTGAAGCTCGGGGCGCGCCCGGCCGACATCGGCCAGACCGGCGAGGAGCCCTGGCACTGCCTGGTCGACCCCGAAGGCAACGAATTCTGCCTCCTGCAAGCCCGCCTGAGCTGAGCATCGGCCCGCGTCGACAAGCGCCGAAACCACACCCCGAGACTTCCGATGCTGGGTTTTCCGATCACAGGATTCGGCGCTTCAGGCACTGGCCGGCCCGCTGGGAGCAGCGAAGGAAGGAACGGTTGAGGACCCCCTTGCTGCGCAAGTGTCAGTGGATGCGAACCGGCCTGTCCGCCAGCGCAGCAGATCCATCCCGTACGAGCGTGGGGTCCGAGGTGAACTGTCCGCCGCCGTAAGGTTCTTGAGGAACACTGCAGCAGGCTGGATCGGTCTGCCCCACGGGTTCAGCAACTGGTAGGGCTCCTAAGGGGCACCAGGCTCCTGTCACTCACCGATTTCGGGCGAGGTGGAACTCTTGAGGTCCCGTCCGGACGCTGCGCGCCAGGTACGGCGGGAAGCTCGCAGAAGGAGCGCTGACCTGGTAAATACTGGACTTAGGTTGGTCAACGCGCCGTACGCGCCGGGGAAGGAGATGATCTTCCCTACCTTGTCCAGTACGTCCTTGGCGTAGCAGCGCTCGCTCGATCACCAGGTAGACGTCCGGCATGGGTTCTCCTCCCGCTGATCCCCGGCCGGGCGGAACCGTTCAGCTGGTCACCCGTCGAACCCAGGCGGTGCTGCGGTCGGCTTCGGCGCGGTCCCCCGGCGGACCAGGCGAACTCCGCCTGTGTCGGCCAACTCGTCCACTGGGCACGCGACTTCCTCCATCTCATACTCACGCTCCTCGGACGGGGCGAGCCAGAACAGGACAGGCGGAAGGCCGAGCTCGATCACCGTGAGTGCGATCTGGAACCACTGCGGCCAGCCGTGGACGGCCAGGGAGATCAGCCGGCCGAGCCCACCAAGCAGGACGACGGCGGAGAGGGCGCGCACCGCCGTCGCCGGGATCGGCCGCTGCCGGGCGGCCCAGAGCCAGGCCAGTCCGTAGCCGACGAAGCTCGCCCCCATGAACCTCCCCCAGCTGTCGACGGTCGCCCCGGCAGAACCTACGCCCGGGATAGCCGCGTTGCCGAGGGCGACGTGGAACAGCCCGATCGCCCCACACGCCCACCCCATGACCTGTACGAGTACGCGCAGAGTCCTGGGCGTGATCCATCACCCAGCTTCTCGCTGTCGGCGCGCGGATGTTCCCAGCCCGCCCCTACGAGGACGTGCTGATGGACGACATCGCCCAGCAGGCCGGCATCTCGCGGGCCCTGCTCTACCGTCACTTCCCGAGCAAGCACGCGCTCTTCGCCGCGGTCTACCAGCAGGCCGCCGACCGGTTGCTCGCCGAGACGAAGCTCGACCCCGCCGACTCGCTGGTCGGGCAACTTGTGCAGGGGATGGACATCCACCTCGACTACTTCGTCGCCAACCGTCACGCCGTCCTCGCCGCGAACCGGGTGCTCGCGGGCGACCCGGTCATCCAGACGATCACGACCGACGAGCTGGACGCGCTCCGCGTCCGCCTGCTCGCCGTGCTGCCACTCGCGGACGAGAGCGCGCGCCGAACCGTCTCGGCCGTACTGAAGAGCTGGTTGGTCTTCGTCCAGATCCTCGTCGTCGACTGGCTCAGCGAGCAGACCTGCTCCCGCATCGAGCTCCGCGACATCTGCGTCGGCGCCGTCCTCGGTGCCCTGCGCCCCCTGCTCCCTGCGCACCTCGTGCCGAACTGGCCCTAGCTCACGGCGGGCCGCGCCGGGGCGTGACCTGGTTCAAAGCGGTCAGTGACCTTGTCGCCGGCCTGGGCGCGGTACGGGTGCCCGGCACGGTCCGGGACTTGTCGTACCTGCTGGACTGCCTGCTCAACCTCGACGGTGGCGCCCCGCCCCGAGGTGGTCAACGCCGTGGCGCTGTGGGACACCCGCTACCTCGACGCCGCGGTGGACGAGCCCTTCACCACCAGCGGCCTGCTCGCCGGCGGGCGGCGGCTGCGTGACGCGGCCGAGCAACGGTCGACCAGTTCGTGGGTTCGTCGGCGTGACCCGGTGGGTGTCTCCGTGATGCCCCGAGGCGCACGACGGCGAATGCTTTCGAGGCACACGCGACGGCGAATGCTCTATGGGGGCTACTCGTGTCCCGTGAACATGTTGATCAGGCCCTGGGGTGCGTTGTCGTCGAGGCAGCAGAGCCGGAATATGTCGTCGGCCTCGGTGGCGGCCGCGGCGCTGCGGGGGAACAGGGCTTGCTCGTACTCACTCAGTGCGGCCTCGACATCATCGGGGTGCGCGGCGATGGCCTTGCCGAGTTCGGCGCCGTCGTACATGGCCAGGTTGGCGCCTTCCCCGGACGGTGACATCAGGTGGGCGGCGTCGCCGAGCAGGGTCACGCCGGGCACGCGGTCCCACCGGTGCCCGATCGGCAGGGAGTGGATGGGGCGCGGGACCGGTGCGGTCTCGCCGTCGGTGATCAGCGCGGTGAGTTTCGGGGCCCAGCCGTCGAACTCCTCCGCGATCCGCGCGGTGGCCACGGCGGAATCGGTGAAATCGATACCGGCGAACCAGTCGTGCGGCTTGTTGAGCGAGACATAGGTGTGGAGGGTTCCGCCGCTCTCCCGGTGGGCGAGGATCCCCTTCCCGGGTGCGAGTGCGAAGAGCGCGCCGCCGCCGACCGCCTGTGCGCTGGCCGGGTGGCGGGTGTCGCCGTCGAACAGGTACGTCTCGATGAACGACGTGCCGACGTACTCGGGTGTGGCGTCGGAGAGCAGCGGCCGGACCCGTGACCACGCGCCGTCCGCGCCGACCAGCAGGCTCGTGACGACGGTGGTGCCGTCGGCGAAGGTCACCTCGTGGCGGCTGTCGCCGAGGGCGCGGACACTGCTGACCTTGTAGCCCCACCGGACCGTGCCGACCGGGAGCGAGTCGATCAGTGTCTGCCGCAGCTCGCCGCGCATCACTTCGGGGCGTCCACCCGTGCCGTCGTCGGGTTCGTCTAGGAGCACGGTTCCGTCCCGGTCGAGGACCCGCGTCGCCTCGCGGCCCTCCAGGATGAGGCCGCGGAACTCGTCGATCAGGCCTGCCGCCTGGAGAGCCGGTTGGCCGTTGTAGGCGTGGATGTCGAGCATGCCGCCCTGCGTGCGTGCGGTCGGTGAGGTCTCCGCCTCGTAGACCGTCGCGGGAATGCCGTGGACGTGGAGGACGCGGGCGAGCGTCAGTCCTCCGAGCCCGGCACCGATGATCGTGACGTCAGTGGTCATGGTGGTTCCCTGCCTGTCGCAGCCCGCCGG